>JANWXE010000161.1 GCA_025055385.1 Burkholderiaceae bacterium
GAACTTGCCGGCGACCAGTGTTCCGACCGCCAGATGGGTGGCGGCATCCAGCGCCGAGGGCAGCGCGAGAAAGTAGCCGAGCGGATCGCCGGCCCCCCAGACGAAGGACTGGATGTTGACCTGCAGGATGCCGAACAGCGCGAAGGCGCGCAGCGCGTCGACGATCGGTACGCGCCGGCCGACGGCGTCAGGCAGAGACTGCTCCGCCCAGTTGCGCGATCTTCGCCTTCAGCCAGCGTTCCACCGACGGGAAGACGAACTTGCTGACATCGCCGCCCAGCATCGCGATTTCGCGCACGATCGAACCGGAGATGAACTGGTACTGGTCCGATGGCGTCATAAACATCGTCTCCACCTCCGGCAGCAGGTAGCGGTTCATGCCGGCCAGTTGAAACTCGTATTCAAAGTCGCTGACGGCGCGCAGCCCGCGCACGATCACACGGGCATTCTGCTCCCGCACGAAGTCTTTTAGCAGCCCGCGGAATGCGCCCACCTCGACGTTTGGATAATGGCCAAGCACCTCGCGCGCGATCATCAGCCGCTCCTCGAGCGTAAAAAATGGCTTTTTCGCGCGACTGTCAGCGATGCCGACCACTAGCTTCGTGAACAGACCGGCGGCGCGCCGCACGATGTCCTCGTGCCCGCGCGTCAGCGGATCGAACGTGCCTGGATAAACGGCGATCACCATCGGCGAATCCTCCCCTAACCGGCAGCCGATTATTCAGCAGCAAGCAGATGAAAACAAACGCGGCCGGCGCGCTGCGCCCGCACGATGCGCAGATCCAACGGTGCGACCGCTGCCGGTGTCAGCGGCATCTCGCCCTCGGCATACATAAGCCCACCGGCGGCAAGCAGCGGCCGCGCCGCGGCCAGCGCCTGCTGCAGCAGGCCGGCGCCGAAGGGGGGGTCGAGGAAGACGACGTCGAAGCTGGCCAGCGGTAAGGTGCGCGCCACCGTCAGCGCGTCGCCCGCGCGAATCTCCACTTGCGCAGCCCGAAGCTTAGCCTTCAGCGCCTGCAAGCCCGCAAGCAGCCGTTGGTCTTGCTCCACGAGCAGCACATGGGCAGCGCCGCGGGAGGCCAGTTCGAAGCCCAATGCGCCTGTGCCCGCGAAAAGGTCCAGCCCGCGCAGCGCGCCAACCTCCGGCCGCAGGTGCACGAGCCAGTTGAACAGCGTCTCGCGCACGCGGTCCGGTGTAGGCCGCAAGCCCGCCACCGGCAGCACCGGAATCGGCGTGCGCTTCCACGCGCCCCCGATGATGCGCACGCGGCCGGGCGCGCCGCGCGCCGTTGATAGACTGCGCGCGTCCAGGTCGGGCGTTCTGCTGCGAGAAATAGGCATCGCTTCATGATAGGCAAAGGCGGCTGGCTGGCGCGCCTCAAAGAGGGACTGGCGCGCACGCGCGTCAATTTGGTCGGGCTCTTTTCCGGCGGCGTGATTGACGAAGCGCTGTTCGAGGAGCTGGAGATCGCGCTGCTGCAGGCCGACGTGGGTGTCGCGGCCACCACAGAGCTGCTGCAGAAGCTGCGCTCGCGTATTAAGCTGCAGGGCCTGAAGGCCGCGCCGCAGGTGCGCGACGCACTGCGCGAGGAAATCGCCACGCTGCTGTCCGCCTGCGAGCGGCCGCTTGACCTGCAGCGGCCGCGCCCGCTCATCTTGATGGTGGCCGGGGTCAACGGCGCGGGTAAGACCACATCAATTGGTAAGCTCGCCTACTGGCTGTCGCAGCAGGGGAAATCGGTGCTGCTGGCCGCCGGCGACACCTTCCGCGCGGCAGCGCGCGAGCAGCTGGCCGTCTGGGGCGAACGCAACGGCGTGCAGGTGATTGCGCAGCAAAGCGGCGATCCGGCCGCAGTAATCTTTGATGCCGTGGCCGCCGCGCGCGCGCGCAGCGTGGATGTGCTGATCGCCGATACCGCCGGACGCTTGCCCACCCAACTGCACCTGATGGATGAGCTCAAGCGCGTCAAGCGCGCGATCGATAAGGCGCTGCCCGGCGCCCCGCAGGAGGTAATCCTGGTGCTGGACGGCACCAACGGGCAGAACGTGCTGGCGCAGGTGGCGGCCTTCGACGCCGCCATCGGCTTAACCGGGCTAATCGTCACCAAGCTGGACGGCACCGCGAAAGGCGGCGTGCTGGTGGCGTTGGCGCGCGCGCGGCTGCCGGCGCTGCCGGTGTATTTCATCGGTGTCGGCGAGCAGCTAGAGGACTTGCAGCCGTTTGCAGCGCGTGACTTCGCGGCGGCGCTGCTGGGCGACTGAACGGTCTTCTTGCGCCGTGTCTGCGCTGCCCAATCCGTTGCTGCTGGCCGCAGTCGATTTAGGATCCAACAGTTTCCGGCTTGAGATCGGCCGCGTTGAAGGCACGCAGATTCTGCGCCAGACCTACTGGAAAGAGCCGGTGCGGCTGGCGGCAGGCCTCGACGAACAGAACCGTCTGACCCGGCGGGCGATCGAGGCCGCCTGCGAATGCCTGGCGCGCATGAACGAGCGCCTGCGCGACATGCCCGCGTCGCAGGTGCGCGCCGTCGGCACACAGACGCTGCGTTCGGCGGTCAACGTTGATGAATTCCTGCGTGCTGGGCAAGCCGCGTTGGGGTTTCCGATTGAGGTCATCTCCGGGCGCGAGGAGGCGCGTCTGGTCTTCGAGGGCTGCATGCACACGCTGCCGCCATCGCCGGCGCGCCGCTTGGTGGTCGACATCGGCGGAGGCTCCACGGAAATCATCGTCGGCCGCGGCTTGACGGCGGAGGATGCCGACTCGTTCCGGATCGGCTGCGCCAGCATGTCGCGGCGGTATTTCCGCGACGGCGTGCTAGAACGCAGTACCTTGCGGCGCGCGATCGTCGCTGCAGCCGCGCAGCTTGAGGAGGCCGTCGGGCGTTTTTCGCGGAAAAACTGGGACGAGGCCTACGGCACCGGCGGCACCATCGAGGCCGTGTCGGCAATTTTGCGCGCGCAGGAATGGTCCGATGGCACGATCACGGCAGAAGGTTTGCTGCGTTTGCGCCATGCGTTGCTTGCCGCCGGCGAGACGCGGCGACTGAAACTGGCCGGGCTGAAACCGGAACGCCTGGACGTGATCGCAGGCGGTGTGGCTGTGCTTGCCGCGGTGTTTGACGCGCTTGGCATTGAGGCGCTGCAGACAGCCCGCGGCGCGCTGCGATTGGGCCTGCTTTATGACCTGCTGGGCCGCCGCGAGGAGCGCGACGTGCGCGACGCCAGTGTGGAGCGGCTGCAGACCCGCTTCGGCGTCGATCGTGCGCAGGCCGCGCGCGTAGCGGCCGTGGCGCGGACGCTGTACGCGGCATTGGCTCCCGCTGCCCAAGCCGAAAGCGCGAAGTGCCTCGCGTGGGCCGCTGCATTACACGAGGTCGGTTTTGCCATATCGCACGAGGATTATCACAAGCACGGTGCCTACCTGCTGACGCATGCCGAGCTGCCCGGTTTCTCCACCGCCGATCAACAGCGCCTGGCGCAGCTGGTGCTCGGGCAGCGCGGCAACCTCAAGAAGGTGGCCGCCGCACTGGAAGGCGAAGACCGCGGCGCAGCAGTCTTTGCGCTACGGCTGGCGGTAATCTTCTGCCACGCGCGCCGCGACGTCGCCCTGCCGCGCTGGGAGCTGCGTCGCACCCGGCACGGCTTCGAACTGGCGCTTGCTGCCGACTGGCTGGCGTCGCATCCGTTGACACACCATCTGCTAGAAGAAGAAGTTGAACACTGGGAGCGAGCCGGTCAGCGGCTAGCGCTGCGCGCGCTGCCCTGATCGGCACCCTCAAAGCAGGTCGGGGTTAATCACCGCCCGCAGTACCACATTGAGCACACCATCCCGCCGACGCGCTTGCAACCACCACACGCCCGATTTTTTCACGGACCATGGCAGCGCCTTGCCGGCCAGCAACAGGCTCGCGACCTGGCCAAGCGTAGGCTGATGCCCGACGACGACAATGGTGGCGCGCGCATCGGGCCAGTCAACCGCCTGCAGCACTGCCTCGGGGGTAGCCTCCGGTGCCAGAGCGTCAACCGTCTTGACCTTGCGCCGGGACAGCTCGGCAAGCGCCTGCGCGGTCTGCTGCGCGCGCAGCGCTGGGCTGGCGTAGATGCGGGCCGAGTCCGGCAAATGCGCGTGCAGCCACTGCGCAGTGCGGCGGGCCTGTTTTTCGCCTTTCGCGGTCAGTTGGCGTCCCAGATCGGGCTCGCCAGGTTCCGCCTCGGCGTGCCGCCACAGCAGCAGCTCCATCTTCTCGCTCATGCGGCATTGGTCTCGGCGGCTAGTTCACGCAGCAGCCGTTGCTGCGCGCTGCGGCCGGAAGACTTTCGCGGCGGCTGGTAAGTACCGTCGGGCATCAGCAGCCAGGCGTCGGTGTCGTCTTCCAGGTAGGGCTGCAGACCCTCCTCGAATACACGCCGCTTCAGCTTCGGGTCAAGCACCGGCCAGGCCACCTCGATGCGCCGAAACAGATTGCGCCCCATCCAATCCGCACTCGCCAGGTAGACGTCATCGGCCCCGTCATTGCGGAAGTAATAGATGCGGTGATGCTCGAGAAAGCGGCCGACGATCGAACGCACGGTAATGTTCTCGGACAACCCCTTGACGCCCGGCCGCAGCGTGCAGGCGCCCCGCACGATCAGGTCGATGCGCACGCCGGCGGCAGAGGCCGCATACAGCGCCTCAATTGTGGTTTCATCAACCAGCGCGTTCATCTTGGCGATGATGCGGCCGACTTTGCCTGCCTTGGCCAGACGCGCCTCGTTGGCGATCGCCGCCAGCACGCGCTTGTGCAGCGTAAACGGCGCGATCCACAGATGCCGTAGCCGCTCGATCTTATTTAGGCTGGTCAAATGCATGAACACACGTTCGACGTCGGCGCATATGCCTTCGTCGGCTGTCATCATCCCAAAATCCGTGTACAGCTTGGCTGTGACGGGATGGTAATTACCGGTGCCCAGGTGCGCGTAAGCGGCCAGCCGCGACCGCTTGCCTACCTCCTCACGCCGCAGCACCAGCAGCAGCTTGGCATGCGTCTTTAAGCCGACGACGCCATAGACGACCTGCGCGCCGACCGCTTCGAGCCGCTCCGCCAGGTCGATGTTTGCCTCCTCGTCAAAGCGCGCTTTCAACTCCACGACCACGGTGACTTCCTTGCCGCGACGGGCAGCCTCGGTGAGCAGGTCCACGATCACCGAGCCGGTACCGGTGCGGTACAGCGTCATGCGGATGGCCACCACCTTGGGGTCGTACGCCGCCTGACGCAGGAATTCGATGACGGGCTCGAAGGACTCAAACGGATGATGCAGCAGCAAATCGCCGCGGCGCAGCGCCTCGAAAAGGTCTGCGCCGTCGGCCGCCGGCGCTACGCGCGCCGGCCACGCTGGCACGAACGGTGCCCAGCGTAGCCGCGTGTCGGCAATGTAGTCGACCAGCTGGTTCATCCGCACCAGGTTCACCGGGCCATCAACCCGATAGACGGCCTCATTTGGCAGCGAGAACTGCTCGCGCAGCAACTGCTCCAAGTTCGGCGGACAGCTGCGCAGCACCTCCAGCCGCACGGCATTGCCAAAATGGCGCTGCGTCAGTTCCATGCGCAAGGCCTGCCGCAGGTTGCGCACCTCGCGCTCGTCAATCCACAGGTCAGAATCGCGCGTGACGCGGAACTGCGAAAAGCCTGCGATGCGGCGCCCAGGAAACACGTCCTCTAAATGGGCGCGGATTACGGAGGAAAGCAGCACAAAGGTCTGCTTGCCACCCGCCACTTTAGGCGGCAGCGCAATGACGCGCGGCAGCACGCGCGGCACTTTCAAAATCGCAATGGCCGAAGAGCGGCCAAACGCGTCCTTGCCCTCCAGCTGAACGATGAAGGTAAGCGCCTTGTTGACCACCTGCGGAAACGGATGAGCGGGGTCCAGACCGATTGGCGACAGCAACGGCCGCACTTCACTGTCAAAATACTCGCGCACCCACTTGCGCTGCGCCGGCGTACGTTCGGCGTGGTTGCGGATGACGATGCCGTGCCGCGCCAGCGCTGGCATCAGCACAGTGTTAAACAGCGCGTACTGGCGTTCCACCAGCGCGTGGGCGCGACGCGAAATCTCCACGTATTGTGTCCATAGCGCTGAGGATGGACCGACGCCGCCTTTTTCGCGCATCTCCTCCATTAAGCCGGCGACGCGAATCTCGAAGAATTCGTCGAGATTGGAGGACACGATGCAGACGAAGCGCAGCCGCTCGGCCAGCGGCACCGTCTCGCGGGCCGCCAGGGCCAATACGCGTTCATTGAAAGCCAGCTGCGACAGCTCGCGGTCAAACAGCCGCCCGACAGCGGCGGGCGCAGTCAAGTCAGCGATTCTGCTTTCCTTGCGGTCGTGCTTGTGGTTTTTGGACCGCACGATAGGGCGTTGGCGTGACCGTTCAATGACCGGATGGTGCGTACAATTGCGCCTTCGCGGCGCTTGCTAGGCGCTGCGTCTTGATTTTAAGCAGTCCCTGCGCCTGCCCCCGCGCTGTGCGGTTGACCACCGCGCTACGATGGCCTCCGTGGCTGACTCTGATGAACCATTTGTGCACTTGCAGGATGTGGCCCTGCAATACGGCCCGTTTCGTCCCGTGCTACGCGGCATCACGCTGGCCATCCGGCGCGGCGAATTTGTCCTCGTGGCCGGTGGAAGCGGCACCGGCAAGAGTTCGCTGCTGCGCCTGGTGGCCACGTTGCAGCGGCCGAGCCAAGGCGAGGTCATAGTCGGCGGTGCCCGCACTGAGCGGTTGCGGGGCACCGCACTGGCTGCCCTGCGCCGCTCACTCGGCATCGTCACACAACTGCCGCTGCTGTTGCCCGATTGCACCGTATTGCAAAATGTGATGCTGCCTGCGCTTGTCTCAGGCCTAGCGCCCACCGAAGCGCGAGCACGTGCGCACGCCGCGTTGGCGCGCCTGCAGCTTACGTGCGGTGAGGCATTGGCATCTCAACTCTCCGTTGGGCAGCAGCAGCTCGCCTGCCTGGCCCGCGCGATTGTGAACCAGCCTGCGCTGCTGGTGGTCGACGAGCCAACCGCCCACCTCGACGTGGAAAGCACGCAACGCGTGCTGCAGCTGCTGGAGCAGTTTGCCGTTGCGGGCGTCGCAGTGTTGATGGCCAGCCAAGGCAACGTGCAGTGCCTCCCGGCACGCGCGCGCCGTCTGGTGCTGCGCGATGGTCAGCTCTACGAATGAACGCGGGTGTAGAACGTGCGGATCTCTGGCGTCGCGCATGGCATGCGTTCGTTGCGCGACCCGGCCGCTCGCTGCCAGCCGTCGTTGCGGCTGCGGTCGCGCTTGCGGCGCTGCTGCTGCTGCTGGGCCTTGGCACAGCCCTTGCCCCGCTGCTCGGGCGACTGCCGGTGGCCGAAGCAACCGCCTTCGTGGGTGCCGGCACCTCCGCCAGCGATCTGGATAAGCTCGCCGCCAGCGTCGCTGCTTTAGATGGCGTGCGCCATGTGCGGGTGCTCGACCGCCAGACGGCTTTGGAACAGCTGCAGCAGCGCCTGCCGCAAGCGAGCGCGATGAATCCGAACCCGCTGCCCCATGCGGTGATCGCACACTTCCGACTGGCAACGCCCCCCGCAGCGGTTGAGTCCACCGCCGCTGCAATGCGCCAGCTGCCTGGGGTAGAGTCCGTTGCGCTCGACCTGACCTGGTATCGACAGTATCTAGCCAGTGGTGCGCTTTTCCTCGCCGCGGCGGGCACACTGCTTGGGGCCTTAGTAGTACTGGCGCTCTTGGTCTTGCTTTGGGCCGCAGCTGCGCTCACGTCAATTGACGCCAGGGAACTTGCCCTGCTGGACATGTTAGGAGCCTCCCCCAGCTTTGTCGGCGGGCCCCATGTACTGGCCGGCTGTTTGGGCATGCTTGCCGCCGCTTGCCTATCGATTGGCTTGTACGGGCTTGCCCGCTGGGGCTGGCAGCTTCTGCTGGCCGCCGGGGAGGACCTCAGCCCCCTGCTGTCGCTTCCGTGGCCCGAGCTGCCCGCGCTAGTCACTTACCTTCTGGTCGCCGTCACGCTGGGAGCAGTCGTAGCAGCTGCACGGGTTGGTCAGCTGCGGCGGAGGCTACGGGACATAACGGCCAACCCCGCTTAATCATGTTAGCGGGCACTTGCACTCAAGGATTTACCCAACGAACGATAAGGCTAAGAATTGAACTAAACGCGCTTCCGCTGCTCTATTCGTTGGCACTCACGTGATGAGACTGCTAACATCAGCGAAAGGGAGAGGAGAGTATGGGGAAGGCGACATCTAAATCATTGATTCCTTTGGGGTCAGGCACATTGTCCCTGACCCCATCCGGGCTCGGTAGCCTGGACGCCTACATTGCGGCGGTAAACCGGATTCCGATGTTGACAGCCGAGGAGGAAACGGCGCTTGCCCGGCGCTACCGGCTACATCAAGACCTGGAGGCCGCCGGCAAGCTGGTGCTGTCGCACCTGCGGTTTGTGGTGGCGGTGGCCCGCAACTACCTCGGCTATGGTCTGCCTCACGCTGATCTGATCCAGGAAGGCAACGTGGGCCTGATGAAAGCCGTTAAGCGCTTCGATCCCGAGCGGGGCGTCCGTTTGGTGTCTTTTGCGCTGCACTGGATCAAGGCGGAAATTCATGAGTACATCCTGCGCAACTGGCGGCTAGTCAAAGTTGCGACGACGAAAGCGCAGCGAAAGTTATTTTTCAACCTGCGCAGCATGAAGCCCGGCGCGAACAACCTGACCGCTGAAGAGGTGCAGGAGGTTGCGCGGGCGCTGGACGTGCGGCCGCAGGATGTCGTTGAGATGGAAACACGGCTCTCAGGTGGCGATATCGCGCTGGAGGCACGTGCCGAAGATGGTGAGGAGGAGTTCGCACCGATCGCGTACCTGGCCGACTCCAGCAGCGAGCCAACCGAGGTTCTGGAGCGCAAACACCGGGAAGCGCTCCAGTCGGAAGGCCTGCGGCGCGCCTTGGATAGTCTGGATGCACGCAGCCGACGCATTGTTGAAGCTCGCTGGCTGCAGGAAGACCGCGACGGAAACGTGGGTACTGCAACGCTGCATGAACTGGCGCAAGAATTTGGTGTCTCAGCGGAACGAATTCGCCAAATCGAGGCCAAAGCACTGCAGAAGATGCGCTTAGCGCTGCTGCCGAACCCATAAGATCGGTCAGCATAAGGTTATCGTCCGCCTCTCCTCCTCCCCCTCTCCTCCGAAGAGGCGGATACTACGCCCCGCGCAAGCGGGGCTTTTTTTAACCTATGCCATTGGTCGAGAGTGTTCAGCCCGACGCGTACTGTGCCAGCCCCGGCGAGGTGTACCGGCGGGCAGCGCGGCGCCTCTGGTACGACACGCTCTCTGCCCCCCCTGATGTGCTGGCAGAGGCGGTGGCAGTTGCAAGCCGGATGGATCCGACGCCAGGCCGTGTTCAGGCAGCCGGCTCTTTCGAGGATGTGTCCGTGTCGGCCGTGCTGCGGGCAGCCTTGCCCGCCACCGCCTCTGGCTCCTTACGGCCGCGCCTGGAGTGGTACACCTGCCGCGGCGCTCATTTCCACAACGATGCGCACTACCCTGACGTCCTTTTCGGCGTTTGGTATCTGGCCGGTCCGCCTATCGACCTGGTGTTTGCGCGTCTCGCAATTCGCCTAAGGATGCATGTCGGCGATGCGGCGGTCTTCGATCCGTTCGAGCCGCATGCGGTGCTTGCGCCAGGATCCGAGCGTTACCGACGTGATGACTATGTTAGCGCGCCGGTTAGCGTCTTTCTGGGATTTGAGCTGGCCCTTGATGAGCCGGTGCGGATCACCTTTATGGTCGCACCGCCCGGCAAGCCGGAAAGTAATTTGCCGGTTTTATCCAGCGCAGCTGCCGTGCATCCGGAGACGGGGACGCTGTACGCCGCTGGCCACGGAACGCCTCTTTGATGGCTGCTGTTTGCTGCGCGTTTATCCCAGCAGTCGCTTCAGATCAGCCACAATGGCGTCCACACCTTGCGCGTGCTTAATGAAAAGCCGCACACGCCCCTCCGTGTCAAAGACGTAAGATCCAGCGGTGTGGTCGATCGTGTAATCAGTGGGCCTCTTACCGGGCACCTTCTGGTAGAAGACCTTAAACTCCCGAGCCGCGCGGGCGATCTCCTCTGGCGTGCCGGTGAGGGCGATAAAGCTCGGGTCAAACCCTTGCGCGTATTGGGTCAACACCTGCGGTGAGTCGCGCTCCGGATCAACGGTGACAAAGATCACCTGCAGCCGCTCGCCGTCCTTGCCTAGCCTGCGCTTGACCTCTGCCATGTCAGCAAGCGTGGTCGGACAAACGTCCGGGCAGTGCGCATACCCAAAAAAAACGATCACCACCTTGCCGCGGAAATCCGCAAGCGTTCGGCGCTCGCCATTTGAATCGCGCAGGGCAAGCTCCCGCGCATAGCCAGCGCCAGTAATGTCGACCGCATGAAAGCCTTGGCCGTGGCCAGCCGGCCGGCAGCCGACCGACACCGCGACAGCGGCGCAGGCGACGACAAGAGCTCGCAACATTGTTACCGCGGAAGGCCCCACACTACGTAGCGAGGAATTTGTCCACCAACAAGGCCGCGAACAGCGCCGCCAAGTACACGATCGAATAATTGAACGTCGCTCGCGCCCATTGATCGCTGTACGCTCGATACAACCGCCAGGCGAAAGCCAAAAATACCGCCCCCAAGGCGAGAGCGGCCATCAGATAGAGCAACCCGGCCATCTCAATTGCAAAGGGCAGCAGCGTCGTCGCGACCAGCACAATCGTGTAAAGCAGGATATGCAAACGTGTGACCTGCGGGCCGTGCGTGACCGGCAGCATCGGTAACCCAGCGCGCTGGTAGTCGTCCAGCCGGTAAAGCGCCAGCGACCAAAAATGCGGCGGCGTCCAGGTAAAGATAATTAGCGCCAGCAACCACGCCTGAGCGGGCACACTGTCGGTGACAGCCGCCCAGCCGAGCACTGGTGGCATCGCGCCGCTCATGCCGCCGATGACAATGTTCTGCGGCGTGTATGGCTTTAGCAGCACGGTATACACGACCGCGTAGCCGACAAAGGTGGCAAAGGTCAGCCACATCGTCAGCGCATTGACCTGCGTGTACAGCATCCACATGCCGGCGCCGCCGATCAAGCCAGAGAAAACGATGGCAGCCAGCGGACTGATCTCCCCGCTGGCAAGCGGCCGCATGCGCGTACGCGCCATGCGGGCGTCGATGTGCCGCTCGATGATGGAATTGACGGCGAAGGCGGCTCCGGCGAGCAGCCCGATACCGAGTGTGGCCTTCGCCATCAAGGCGAGCGGCGGCAGCTGCGGTGTCGCGAGCAGCATGCCGATCACGGCGCAGAAGAGCGCCAGTTGGGTGACGCGCGGCTTGGTGAGCAGCCAGTATTGGCGCAGCAGATGTGGCAGCGCGACCGCCAGCGTGGGACCGACCGGAGCTTGCATGGGGCCGCGAGTTTACCCTGCGCCGCGAGGCGCCGGCCGCAGCGCCGCAGCGCCCGGTTGCAGCGCCCGGTGCGCCCGGAAGGCGCGATACGCGAGCGCCGTCAGCGTTGCCACCAGGAGCGCCGCGCCCCCGTTGTGCAGGACGGCCAGCACCAGCGGCCACTGCAGCACGACGTTCGACAAGCCGGTAAAGAACTGCAGAACCAGCAGCAGCGCTAGCGCCTTTGCCAGTGCGCGCGTCTCCTTGATGCGCGCCGCGCGCCAGGCCAGCCAGCCCAGCACGGCGATGGCCACGTAGGCGAAGGTGCGATGTGCCCAGTGGATGGCGACCAGCGCCTGGAACGGGACGGGCGAGGCGTCTGCGCCGCCGGTCATGCCCAGACCGCGCCAGATGGTGAAGCCGTGCCGGAAATCCATGTCCGGCGGGATCAGGCGGCCATGGCAGAGCGGAAAATCGGGACAGGCCATCACCGCGTAGTTCGTGCTGACCCAACCCCCCAGTGTGATCTGCATCACCAGCACGGCGGCTGCGATCACCACGGGCAAGCGCAGGTCCGCAGCCCGCGGCAAGGCCGGCCGCCCGTCCTCGCGCAGCGCCAGCCACACCAGCAACGACAAGAGCGTCAGCCCGCCGAGCAGATGGGCGGTCACCACCGCCGGCTGCAGCTTCATCGTCACCGTCCAGGCGCCGAATGCGCCCTGCAGACAGACCACGATGAAGATCACGGTGGCCAGCAGCGGCGAACCGGTGCGCTCGCGCCGCCAGCGCTGCCAGGCCATCCCCATCAGCACCACGATCAATAGGCCGACGGCCATCGCGAAATAGCGGTGCAGCATTTCGATCCAGGCCTTGGTCATCGTCACCGGCCCCGATGGCTGCGCGCGCTCCGCCGCCCGGATCTGCTCGCCAGCCGATAGCGGGTTCGCGTGGCCATAGCACCCCGGCCAGTCGGGACACCCCAGACCCGAGTCGGTCAGGCGCGTGAAAGCGCCGAACATGATCAAATCGAGGGTTAAGAATGCAGTCACCCAGGCGAGCTTGCGGAACTTATCCGGCGCGCGCGAGCGCCACACGTACAGCAGCGGCAGGGCAGCCAGCGCACCGGCCTTCAGCGCGAGCAGCAGCAATGTCTCCATCGGCCCTCTCTCAACCGATGCGTGAGACGCGCAGCAGTTTCTCGAGATCCTTTTTCATGCGGCTCGGGTCCGCCGCGGGCGGCCAGCGCAGCATCAGGTTGCCGAGCGGATCAATGAGCCACACGTGATCGTGCAGACGCGCCGCGCCGCCGGACGGCAGCGCGAGAAACGAGGCGACCTGGTCGGGCTCGGCGAACAGGAAGCGGGTGCCTTCGTACTCGTGCAGCAGCAACGTCGACGGCGGCTCGCGATCGAGGATCAAAAACACCCGCTGCACCCGTTCGCGCTCCTTGCCGGTCGCCAGGCGCACCTGGCGCATGTTCCAAAGTTTCCTCTGGCACGGCTCGTCGCATAGGCCCGAGTCGGCCATCACCATGACCCAGCCGCCGCGCAGGGCGGCGCTGTCCACCGCGGTGCCATCCAGGGCGCGCAGCGCCAGCGCCGGCAGGGGCCGCTGCGGCTGCACCAGATCGCCATAGTTGGTGCGCGCACTCGGCGGCGCGACGAAGTAAAAGAAATACGCGGCGAGCACCGGCGCCGCGCAGACCGCGAGGATTGCGTACAACACGCGATAGCGACGCCAGTGCGAGGCGGCGGCAAGGCGGTCGCTCGGCTCGCTCATGATGGCGTCCGCCATGCGGCGCGCGTCGCGCGCCAGCCGAAGAAGACGGCGAGCCCCGCGATCAGGGCCGCCAATGCATACCACTGCAGCGCATATCCCCGATGCTTGTCCACGCCAGTGGCCGGCGGCGGCCAGTCGCGCACCAGACCATCGGGCAGCGGCGAAAGCTGCTGCAGGAGGGCAGGCGCTAGCGGCAGGGGCAGGCGCGCGCGCAGTTCCTCGGGATCCAGATTCTGCCGGATCCGGCTTTCCCGCTCGCTCGAGCCGAATTCGGGGCGGCGCGCGAGCCCGTCGACCAACAGGGCGTCGATCTCGACGGTGTCTGCCGGCAAGTCCACGCGCGGTAGGCGCGTGCGGTCGGCGATGTCGCGCGGCGCCCAGCCGCGTAGCACCAGGATCGCCGCATCGGGCAGAGCAAGCGGGGTGACGACGTAGAAACCGGCGCGGCCTGCCAGCGTGCGGTTTTCAAGGAAGACCGTGTGTTCGTGCAAGAACCGCCCCTGCACGCGCACGCGCCGCGGCGTGCGCACGCTGGCCGCCGCGAGCTGCGCCCCGGTGCGGATTTCGACCGGCGGCGCCGCCAGCGCCGCCTCGTAGGATTGCTGCAGTTCGCGCTTGCCCTCAGCGCGCCGCATCTGCCAGTTGCCGAGCAGCACCGCCACGGCGGCGCTGACAACGGCCGCCGTCAGGGCGATCGCCACCCGCGCCCAACTCGGCGGCGCCCCAGCTACCGGTGCCATAATGGGCTGCACGGGAAGTGGCCGGTCATGAAGGTCTTCATCGGCATCGCATTTGCGGGAATTCTGGCCGCGCTGGGTTCCGCCCTGCTCTTCCTGCTGCGCGACAAGGGCACGACCAACCGCACGGTCAACGCGCTGACGGTGCGCGTGGCGCTGTCGGTCACGTTGCTCGCCATCATCTGGTTCAGTTGGTGGATGGGGTGGATACACCCGCGGAGCTATTGAACGCCACCCGCGCCCGCGCAAGCATAG
>JANWXE010000165.1 GCA_025055385.1 Burkholderiaceae bacterium
GGAAGTTCATCGCCACGTGCACGGTCTCGCCGCGCGTCTTCTTCGGCAGCAGGGCCAGTTTCAACTCGCCGATGGTCACACGCCGCGTCCGCCGGTCGATGTTCTCTTGCGAGGGATCGAAGGTTTCGCCGGCGGCCATCGCCGTGCGCGGCTTGAATTCCGCCAGCCGTTGCTGCGGCGAAGGCGCCGCCGGAATTTCCGCCCGCTGCGGCTGGTCTTCTGGAACGAAGGTGCCGACGGTGCGGTTATCGCGACGAAAATAGCGGTATGCAACATCTCGAACTGCGCTGGCTTCTACCGCCATCATGCGGTCACGCGCGAGGAAAAACAGCCGCCAGTCGCCAAGCGCGATGTACTCCGAAAGTGCTACTGCGAAGTCTTCTGGTTGCGCAAGCAGCCGCTCGTACTGGTTTGCGACGTCGCGCCGCACGCGCGCCAATTCTTCCGAAGTCGGCGCTGTCTGCAGGAACGTCCGCTCCACGACCTCGACCAGACGCTCGCGCGCGCGTTCGATGGCGTCGCCCTGCTTGACCACCGCGCCGAAGAGAATCGCGCCCGGGTCCCGCGTACCCAGCGTATATGCAAACACTTGGGCCGCGAGCCCAGCCTGCACGAGCTCCTTGTGCAACCGGCCGTTTGGCGTATTGCCCAGGATTTCGGCCGCCACGGCCAGCGCGTCGGTGTCCGGGTGCAGCGCTGACGGAACCCGGTATGCCGCGATCACGATCTGCACAGCGCCCTGACGGCGGACAACGAACATGCGCTCGCCGTCCTGGGTAGGCTCGACGGTCCATTGCAGCGGCAGCGTGCGAGCCGGCTTCGGAATACGGCCGAAGCTGTCGGCGATCCAGCGCAGCGTCCGTTCTGGGTTAAAGCGCCCGGCGACGATCAACGTGGCATTGTCCGGCTGGTAATAACGGCGGTAAAAGGCCCGCAGGTTCTCGATGCGTACGTTTTCGATGTCGCTGCGGTTGCCGATCGTGGGCTTGCCGTAGGCGTGCCAGTCGAACATCGTCGCCAGCGTGCGCTGGAACAGGACGCGGCCCGGATCGTTTTCGCCCATCTCGAACTCGTTGCGGACCACCGTCATCTCCGAGTCCAAGTCTTTTTTCGCGATGAAGGAATTGACCATCGCGTCCGCCTTCCACGCAAGCGCCCAGCGCAAGTTGTCATCGCTTGCCTGAAAGGTTGAGAAGTAATTGGTGCGGTCAAGCCACGTCGTGCCGTTGTTGCGAAAGCCGCGCCGCGTAAATTCCTTGTCCGGGTTCGGAAAGTTGCGGCTGCCCTTGAAGATCAAGTGCTCCAGCAGATGCGCCATGCCGGTCTCGCCGTAATTTTCATGGCGCGAGCCCACCCGGTATGTGATGTTGACGGTGGTAGTTGGCTTCGACGGATCAGGAAACAGGAGCACCTGCAACCCATTAGCAAGCCGGTACTCCCGCACGCCCTCCACCTGGGTTACGTAGACAACGCCCGCGGGCAACGCTGTCTTCGCAGCGGCGTCAGCCGTCAGCCACAGCGCCGGCAGCAGCGCCAGTAACGCTAGTCCTTTTTGCACCTGCGAACCGTCTCTGACGATCATTCGCGGAAAAACGCCGTCACCTCTGCCGCCAGCCATTGCGGCCGTTCATGGGCGATCCAATGCGTTGCCTCGGGCACCGTTAGCAGACGAAGCGACGCGACGACTTCTTCTAGCCCTTCCAACAGGCATGGCAGCAACGCACGGTCACGCAGGCCCCATATCACCAGGGTCGGCACACCCACGCGCAGCGCTCGAGCGTCAAGCTGCAGCGCAGCGGCCCCCGGCGTATCGGCGGTCGGAGGGTGAAGCGGCGTGGCCCGATAGTAGTTCAGCCCGCCGGTCAGACCGCGTGCCCACACCTGCCGATAGGCGGCGATGCGCTCGGGCGTCAACCAGGCAGGTAGACGCCCGTCCTCGTCGGCGAAAAACCCGAGCAGCCGCGCGAAGCCGTTTTCGGCAAGCCGGCGCTCCGCATCGGGCTGACGCAGCCAGTTCATGTAGGCGCTAGCTTGCTGCTGCTGCGCATTGCTTGCTAACGCTCGTGCAAACGGCAGCGGATGCGGCGAGTTGACGATCGCGAGTTTCTGCACTCGTTGTGGCTGCGCAATCGCCAGTTGCCAGGCTGCTGCACCGCCCCAGTCATGCGCCAGCACGAACGCCCGCTCGTAACCGAGCGCGTCGATCAGGCCAACGAGGTCGCCGACGATCTCGCGTGTCCGGTATGCCTCGACCGCTAGCGGCTGACTAGACAAGTTGAAGCCGCGCAGGTCTGGCGCCACCGCAAACGCCCAACTGCCGAGCTCAGGCAGAACGTCATCCCAAGCAGCCCAATATTCGGGGAAGCCATGCAGACATAACACGAGGGGACGGCCGCGCGTGCCCGCTGTGGCGTAATGCAGTCGGATGCCGCCCGCGAGGTCTGCGTACTGGCCGGTGACGATCATGTCGGGCTTGGCGGCCTCGCCTGAGGCCGCGTCGCGAAAGGATCCGCGGGCATGCCGCCCGCGAGGGCCGCGCGGTAGCGCTCTTCAACTGTGGGCAGGATCTTCGGATGGGTGAAGACGAAGAATCGATTAGCTCGCACTGCCTCAAACGTCATGCGGGCCACATCGGCAGCCGATAGCCGACCCGACGACACGGCTTTTTCGGACAGCTCGCGTGCGAGGCGTTGCGATGGCGTCGGCTCACCCTCGTTGGCCAGCTCCGCCGGGCGATTGCGTTCGGAGTGCGCGATGCCGGTCGGCACGTAGGCCGGGCACAGCAGCGTCACGCCGATCGTGCTATTGGCAAGACGCAGATCGTGGTACAGCGTTTCGGTGAGTGCAACCACCGCGTGCTTGCTGACGTTGTAGACCCCCATGAGCGGCGCGCACACCCAGCCGGCCATCGAGGCGGTGTTCACGATGTGGCCCGGCTCACCACGCCGGTTGGCCTCCAGCATGCGCGGCACAAAATGCCGCACGCCGTGCACGACGCCCAGCAAATTGACGCCGAGGACCCATTGCCAGTCGCGCAGACTCGCTTCCCACAGAAAGCCGCCGCCACCACCGACACCGGCGTTATTGAACAACAGATGAACGGCGCCGAAGTCGCGATAGGCACGCTCGGCCAGTGCGGCCACCTG
>JANWXE010000200.1 GCA_025055385.1 Burkholderiaceae bacterium
CAATAACAAAACCCGGCCAATCTCTACCCCCTCTTTTCGGCCTCAACAATCTCACTTCAAAACACTCAACACCCCCCACTCCCCGCCCTCACCCGCGCCCCCCCATAGCCGCGACGTGGCGGCGCCAAACAAGGCTTTGCAAAACCCAAAGCCCCCCCCGGCCCCGGCCCAACCCGGGCCCGCCGGCCTCCGGCCGCATCTCGGTCATCGGCCAGGGTCCTCGGGCAGCGAGCAGGCTTCTAACACCGGCAGCTCGTTGTCGCGCGCAAAGTTCATCACGAAATCCCACGCGCGTGGCTCGATTTCTCGCAGCCGTTCATCGATGACCACGTACTTAACGCCGCCGATCGTCACCGGCCGCGCATACGGCGAGTAGCCAATCGGTGCCGCGCCCGCCGGCACGCCGCCCGGTCGAAACGGCGCCAGCACCCCGCAGAGCCGCTCGGCCCAATCGCTCGGACGGAACGGGCGACCACGCAAGGTGATACCCTGAATGAATACCTCACGTGTGGCCGAGGCGGCCGGCACACGGGCACGGGCAAGATCAAGTGGGTCGGACATGGCTAAGGGTGCGCTGAAAAAATTGGCGTCCTTACCTGCGCGGCGCGGCGCGCCGCAGTGCGAATCTTATCGGGCCGCAGCCACTGCCATGGCGCGCGAAAGTGCACCCCGCAACCGCCTTTCGTCCCTTCTAGGATGCCCGGCACCGTGGCCAGCGCCTTGCGTTGTGCGACCATTTCGCGCATAAAGCGCTTGCCGGTTGGCCTGATCCGCTGCATGAACAAACCCACTTCCAAAGTGCTTGTCATCAACGACGAGCCGCTAATCCTCAAAGAGCTACTCAAGGGCCTGAACGCGGCGGCACGCACGCTCGACAACCCTTTCGGTATCACCTTCATCGGCGCCTTGACGGCGAAGGAAGGGCTGCAACTGATCGAGCGCGACGGGGATGTGCAGATCGTGATCGTCGATGACAAGCTGTACGCCGTGCAGGAAGGGGGGCGCCGCGCCGGCGGCCGGGCCGCTTCCAGCCGCGACGCGCCGCGTAGCTTGCAGATGACCGCCTTAAAGCTGGTACAGAAAATTACCGCCCTGCGACCGGAACTCGACCTGTACATCCTCATCGAGAAAGAGAAAGAAGATCAGATCGTCGATGCGTTATTCGCCGAGGCGGTGGACGGCTACTTTTACCGGGAAGAGCGCGACTACCGCGGTATGTACCGCATTTTGAATGCGCAGATTGCCGAGCGTGCACGCACTCCCTTTTACGATGCGCTGCGCGCCTATGTGCTGTCGGCCAAGGATGCCTGGCACACACCCGGGCATTCCTCGGGTGATTCGCTGCGCGGCAGCCCCTGGGTCAACGAGTTCTACGAATTTATGGGCGAGCATGTGTTTGACGCCGACTTATCGGTGTCGGTGAAGGCCCTTGACTCGCTGATGGAGCCAACCGGCGTGATTGCCGAGGCTCAACAGATGGCGGCCAAGGCGTTCGGTGCGCGCAAGACCTTCTTTGCCACCAACGGGACTTCCACGGCCAACAAGGTCATCCTGCAGACGTTGATCGCCCCAGGTGAAAAGCTGTTGCTGGACCGCAATTGCCACAAGAGCGTGCATCACGGTGTGGTGCTGTCGGGCGCGCGTCCTGTCTATCTGGACTCAAGCGTAAACCGCAAGTACGGCGTGTTCGGGCCGGTGCCGAAAAAAACCATCTTGCGTGCGATCGAAGAGCACCCAGACGCGCAGCTCCTGGTGTTGACCTCCTGCACCTACGACGGGCTGCGCTACGACCTGAAGCCGATCATTGAGGCAGCGCACGCGCGCAACATCAAAGTGTTGATCGACGAGGCCTGGTATGCGCACGCGCGCTTCCATCCGGCGCTGCGGCCGACCGCCTTGGAGGCCGGCGCCGACTACGTGACCCAGTCCGCGCATAAGACGCTGTCGGCCTTCTCGCAAGCGGCGTTCATTCACGTCAACGACGCTGACTTTAAGGAACACCTATTCCGCGAAAACTTCAACATGCATACATCGACCAGCCCGATGTATAGCCTGATCGCCAGTTTGGACGTCAGCCGCAAACAGGCTGTGATGGAAGGCTACAAGCTGTTGCAGCGCACGCTGATGCTGGCCGACGAACTGCGTGCGCAGATCAACGCGACCGGCGCTTTCCGCGTGCTGACGCTGGAGGACTTACTGCCCGAGGACGTGAAAGACGACGGCATCCGGCTTGATCCGACCAAGATCACGGTCGATATTTCCTCCTGCGGGCTGACCGTCGATGAGCTGCAGCAAGAGCTATTCTCGCGCTTTAACATCACGATCGAAAAATCTACGTTCAACACGATTACGTTGTTGCTGACCATCGGCACCACGCGCTCTAAATGTTCGCGCCTGTACGACGCCCTGATGCGCATCGCCCGTGAGAAGCGGGCCCCGCGCAGGCTGTACCGTACGCCTGACATCCCAGGCTTTACCGAGCTGGTTTATTTGCCGCGCGATGCCTATTACTGCGGCGGCGAGTTAGTTCCGCTGCTTGATGACAACGACCAGCCCAACGCTAATCTGGTCGGGCGCATCTGCGCCGACCAGATCGTCCCGTACCCGCCCGGCATCCCGGTGCTGGTGCCCGGCCAACTGATCACCGAGAACATCGTCGAGTACCTGATCCGGTACCTACGGGTGCAAAACAAGGTCGAGCTGCACGGCGTCGTCTACCAGGGTTATTTGCCGAGTATTCGCGTGCTGTCGGCGGCTGAGGAAAGAAAGCTGCAGCCGTTGCGACAAACGCTACCGACCAGACTGGTCGCTTAAATGATGACCACCGAAACATTTGGAACGAACGCACGACATAAGCGGTTGGCCCGATATCGATATCGTTCTCTGTGGCCCAGTGTGTCTTGCTGCCCGTCAAAGTAGGAGCGGGTTGCTCGCGGAGCTTGTGTGCGACCGACGAGGCAACATGAGCCATGGGCAGGTGACCACCACGCCTCCTCCAGCGTTGCATTTCTTTACATTGTGCACTGCGCAATCCAGCCCGCCATTCGATAAGCGGTTGATTCTCCGTTCAGCAACAGCGTGGAACGTAATTTGCTCACCCCTGAGTCGAGCCAGCGGTTTGTATTGGCTTCTTCTAAGGAGGGGAAACGTGCTGTCACCATCGTTGAAGTGGAAGGCCAAGACGCTCGGCTTGGCCATGCTTTTAACACCGATCAGCGCCCTGAGTGCGCCGGTGATCTACAACCTATCGCTGCCAAATATTTCGGTTTTCGATAATGCGATTACGAGCACCGGGGCCGCTGTTTTCACTGCGCCAGTGTCTGCCGGGCAACACGTTTACACTTATATTGATGCCAACGGCAATCCTGCGACCGTAACAGTTACGTATACAGGAAGCGGGTCGCCAGCCGTTCCGGGCGGCACCTATAGCAGTGGAGCGTTTTCGTTGTCCGGCGCGGTTTGGAACATCAGTCCATTCGCGTCTCCCGCCGGAGGGGGCGTGGGCGGTAAGGCCGACATTCCAGGTTACAACAGCGGCCTTACTTTCACATTTAGCTCGCCGGTGAATGCGTTTGGTTTCGAAATCGGCGATTGGGCGACGTGCTGTTACGGAAACGTTCGTCCGGCGGCAGTTCAGAGTGACTACGGTGTCCCCGCGACGGGCTCTGGGCTTTGGATTGCTTTTGATGGTGGAGCGGCCACTCTGCCAGCCAATGCACTAAATGCCACCGACAACCCAGGATTCGCTTCTAGCGGTAGTTTCACAAACTTCATCGGTGCAATTGATTCGTCGGGCTTTTTCTCGAAGGTCACGTTTTGGGGCGATGGTTTTGGCGAGTACCTAGTTGCGGGGGGCACGCTGCGTTTCGCATCAGTTCCCAAAGGTTCGATTGGCGGCACTGTCCCTGAGCCGGCCACTCTGGCGCTATTGGGTGTCGGTCTCGTCGTAGCGGCCGTAACACGTCGACGTCACCACACCGCCCATAAAGAAGGGCGCTCGAGCCACGTCCTTGTCTAGGTCTGTTTGGTGGGCGGCGACGTTTCCAAGAGCGGGCGTCCGATAAGCGGAGGCCTTGCCAATGGGAGGCCATCAAGCGGCGGAATTTAAGGGCAACTTTGAGGGCACAGTCGTGCGCGTCGCCCTTAAATAGTCCTCCGCCGGCCTTCTTTGACCTAGGGTGCTTAAGCTCTTAGCCGTTGTCACGGATGGTTGCACTGACTGAGAGCTGCACCACTCTGAGGCTGGCAACGGTCGCCCGCCCGCCGCGCTAAAGCATATTGTGTGGCCGTTAGCCACATCGTTGTTCCACGCGGGGCTGACGCGGCATCTTACAGGCGGCGCGGTGCGGCGCCGACCGGTGTGCGCATCTGCGTCTTCTAGGCAGCGAGCTGTGCCGAGAGGCGTTGCCCGATGCCAACAGGCTATCCCCCTACCGCCCACTGGTAGACCGCCGTCGCCTGGTCCCGGCTATCTTCGCCAATGTTGGAGCATCCTGAAGCAGCGCCGGCGGTGGCTGAGCACCTAAGTAGGGTTCTCTTCGTCGCCTCGGGCCGACCGAAAAGGCCGAGCAGCAGCGCCATGCCCCGCCCGGGCATAGGCATATGGCAAGGGGTCTTAGGCAAGTAGCTGCATGTCGCCAGCGAGACCGCGTGACAAGCTCCCGATACCGGAACTGCCGCACGGTGGGGAAAGGCGCGTCTGGCGAGCCCGGGCCTGCGGGGGTTGAACGGAAATGATCAAGGCCGCGGCGCAGTAGGCCCGCAACGTCACTGACGAATCGACGCCTGCGTTGGCCCGCCGAAGAGAACGAGGTCGAGCCGCCCGTAAACGCATCCACAGCCGCACCCGCGCGCCTCTGGCACAGCCCTTCCACTTTCTCCAGCGCCCATGGGATAAGACCAAGGTGTTCCTGTTGCGGGCTCACCCAGGAGCGCCGATCGCGCCAGCAAGTCGTTGGCGATGGTCCAAAAGATGCAGGCGGCAAGCCGCGTGCCAACCCAGGTGCTTCTGTTTGTGGGCCAACATTGTGCAGGTAGGCATCTGTCGCCCGCGGCGTCGCCATCGGGCCGCCGAAATTGTCTCTTTCGACAGCAGCACCGCCTACTCGCCACTTGAGTGTGTACCTTCCGCTTCTGTGATGCAAGGCTTCTAGCCTCAACATTAGCCCACGCAGGCCCTTCGCTTTTTGCGCGCGACAGCTAAACTTTTTGCGCAGTTTGTGCGCCGTTTCCACCGCTTACAATTTCAACATTCCCAAAAAGCGACGCGGCGCGATGACAGACGGCGGGCTAAGATTTTTGATGACGACTTATAACCGCCTGCCTGTCGCCTTCACGCACGGCAGGGGCGCCTGGCTCGTGGCGGAAGACGGCACCGAGTACCTGGACGCGCTAGCCGGCATCGCGGTCAACGGCCTCGGGCATGCGCATCCGCGGCTCATCAAGGCGCTTGCCGAGCAAGCTGGCCGCTTGATCCATGTCTCCAACATCTACCGCATCCGCGAGCAGGAGGCGCTGGCCGAGCGGTTGTGTGCGCTGTCGGGCATGGAGGCGGTGTTTTTCGCTAACTCGGGTTCGGAAGCGAACGAAGCCGCGCTAAAGCTGGTGCGCTTGTACGGCCACCAGCGAGGTCAGCCGCAGGCGCAAACGCTCGTCATGGAGCGCGCCTGGCATGGCCGCACGCTGGCCACGCTCGCCGCCACCGGCAGCGAGAAGGCGCGCCGGGGATTTGAGCCGCTGCCCACGGGTTTTATCCGCGTGCCGTACAACGACATCGAGGCGATCGAACGCGTCGCAGCACATGATCCGCGGGTGCTGGCCGTCTGGCTGGAGGTGCTGCAGGGCGAGGGCGGCATCCGGGTCGCCGACCGCGAGTACGTGCGGGCACTGCGCCGGCTGTGCGACGAGCGCGGCTGGCTGCTGATGATCGACGAAGTACAGTCCGGGGTCGGTCGCACCGGCAAATGGTTCGGTTATCAATGGTCCGAGGTGCAGCCAGACGTCATCACGCTTGCCAAGGGGTTGGGCTCAGGCGTGCCGATCGGCGCGATCCTTGCGCGTGGGCCGGCCGCCCGCGTGTTCACGCCGGGCAGCCATGGGTCCACGTTCGGCGGCGGGCCCTTTGCCTGCCGCGCCGCGCTGGAGACGCTGGCGATCATCGAGGAGGAAGGGCTGCTCGCCAATGCCGCCCGGCAGGGCGAGCGTATTCGCGCCGGCCTGGCGCGCGCCTTGGCAAGCGTCCCCGGCGTCGTAGCGATCCGCGGCGAGGGGCTGATGATCGGCGTCGAACTGGACCGGCCCTGTGGCGAACTCGTGACAATGGCGCTTCAGGCGCGGCTGCTGATTAACGTAACGCAAGACAACGTCGTGCGCCTGCTGCCCCCGCTGGTGATCGACGACAACGAAGCTGACGAAATCGTCGCGCGGCTAGCGCCCTGCATCGCCCGCTTCGCCGACGCGGCGCGGTGCGCCGCATAAGCCACTCAATATGCCTGTGCCCCTGCGCCATTTCCTGCGTCTTGACGATTTTTCACGCGCCGAGCTCGAGCACCTGTTTGCGCGCACGCGCGTGCTCAAGGAGCGCTTCAAGCGCTACGAGCTATATCAGCCACTGCGCGACCGTACGCTGGCGATGGTGTTCGAAAAGGCGAGCACGCGCACGCGTGTCAGCTTCGAAGCCGGCATGTACCAGATGGGCGGCTCGGTGATCCATCTGACCACGGGCGATTCGCAACTTAGCCGCGCCGAGCCGATCGAGGATACGGCGCGCGTGATCTCGCGCATGGTAGATCTGGTGATGATCCGCACTTACGAGCAGGCAAAGATCGAGCGCTTCGCCGCCTACTCGCGTGTGCCCGTGATCAACGGTCTAACCAACGAATTTCACCCTTGCCAGATCCTGGCGGACGTTTACACGTTCATCGAGCACCGCGGACCGATCACCGGCAAGACAGTGGCCTGGATCGGCGACGCCAATAACATGTTGTACACCTGGCTGCAGGCAGCGCGGCTGCTCGGCTTTACGGTGCATGTCTCAACGCCGCCGCAGTATGCACCCGATCCACAGCGCGTCGGCGATGCACCGGTACGTTATTTTGACGACCCGCATGCCGCCGCCGCAGGTGCCGATCTGGTGACAACCGACGTCTGGACTAGCATGGGCTTCGAAGCGGAGAACGAGGCCCGGCGCAAGGCGTTCGCGCGCTGGTGCGTGGATGCCAGCGTGATGGAGGCGGCCAAGCCCGATGCACTGTTCATGCATTGCCTGCCAGCGCACCGCGGCGAGGAAGTCACCGCCGAGGTGCTGGAAGGCCCACAATCGGTGGTGTGGGATGAGGCGGAGAACCGTCTGCACGTGCAAAAGGCGCTGATGGAGTATCTGTTGCTTGGCCATGACGTGTCCTGAGGAAGCGATGCCTTTGACGAAACGACGTCAACTGTTGATGCTGGCTGGGGCTGCGCCACTTGCCACTGCCGCGCGCGCGCAGGGCTGGCCCGCCCGGCCCCTGCGGATGATCCTGACCGCACCGCCCGGCTCCTCGATCGACGTGCTGGGGCGCCTGGTCGCGGAGAAACTGAAGGACCGGCTCGGCCAGCCGGTAGTGGCGGAAAATCGCGCTCAGGCTGGCGGCACGGTCGGCACCGACGCGATCGCGAAGGCCGAGCGCGACGGCTACACCTTCGGGCTGTCGTTTACTGGGCCGCTGGCGACTGCGCCTTTCTTGTATTCGAAGCTACCGTATGACCCAGCGCGCGATCTTGCGCCAATCGTGTTGGTCGGCACCGCGCCGAACGTGCTCGCGGTCCATGCCGACCTGCCCGTCAACACGTTCCGCGAATTCGTCGATTACGTACGCGCGCGCCCGGGCCGGCTCAACTACGCATCGGTCGGCAACGGCAGCAGTTCGCATCTGGCGATGGAGCTGCTGAAGGCGCAGGCGGGGCTTTTCATCGTGCACATCCCGTTCAATGGCGCCCCGCCTGCCGTACAAGCCACCGCGGCCGGCGACGTGCAGGCGATCATGTCCAATCCGACCTCGCTGCTGCCGCTCATTCAGGCCCGGCGCCTGCGGCCGCTTGCCGTCACAAGCCGCACGCGCTTCGCCGCAATGAAGGACTTGCCGACCATCGCTGAGAGCGGCTATCCGGGATTCGAGGCGGTGGCTTGGAATGGGTTTGTTGCACCGGCAGGCACACCGCGCGAGGCGATCGAGCGATTGAACCGCGAGATCAACGCCATTTTGCAGTCGGCGGACGTTAAATCACGCATTGAGGCAGCCGGCTGGGAGGTGGTCGGCGGAACAGCCGAGGCCTTTGGCGCGTTTATGGAGGAGGAGCGGCGGCGCTGGCAGCCGGTGATTAAGCGCAGCGGCGCCAAGCTCGACTAAAAATGGCCACTATTTTGCAGAGTCTGCCGGTCGGCCAGAAGGTCGGTATCGCATTTTCCGGCGGTCTAGATACGAGCGCCGCCTTGTTGTGGATGCGGCGCAAGGGCGCGATTCCGTACGCTTACACCGCGAATCTGGGCCAGCCCGATGAAACCGACTACGAGGACATCCCGCGGCGCGCGCTGCAATATGGCGCCGAGCGCGCGCGCCTGATCGATTGCCGCGCGCAGTTGGTAGCGGAAGGCATCGCCGCTCTACAAAGCGGCGCCTTCCATATCTCGACAGCAGGTGCGGTTTACTTTAACACCACGCCGCTTGGACGCGCGGTCACCGGCACCATGCTGGTAACTGCGATGAAAGAGGACGACGTCCACATTTGGGGCGATGGCAGCACCTACAAAGGCAATGACATCGAGCGCTTTTACCGCTACGGGCTACTCGCCAACCCGAACCTGAAGATCTACAAGCCGTGGCTCGATCAAACGTTCATCGACGAACTCGGCGGCCGCGCGGAAATGAGCGCCTTTTTGGCTGCGCACGGCTTTACTTATCGCATGAGTGCGGAGAAGGCGTACTCAACCGATGCC
>JANWXE010000004.1 GCA_025055385.1 Burkholderiaceae bacterium
GAGATCGCCGCCGCCAGCGAGGCGGCGTTGTGGCGGCTGTACGACCGCATCGAATGCCCGACGCTGCTGATCCGCGGCGCCGACTCCGACCTGCTGTCGCGCGAGACGGCGCGCGAGATGACCGAGCGGGGCCCGCGCGCCAAGCTGGTGGAATTTGCCGGCGTCGGCCACGCCCCGATGCTAATGGACGAGGAGCAGATCGCCGCGGTACGCGAGTTTCTGCTGGCGTAAGCGGCGCGCGGCGTCAAAAAATGCCGGCTGACAGGCCGGCGGCGAGCGCAGCGCCCACCTCGGCGCAGCGCGCGAGGTCGGCCGCCGCAAGGGTCTTCGGCGCGAGGATCGCCTCGGGCGTTTGCGCGCCGGTGCGGACGATGACGGGCGCGGCAATCTCCTTGAGCCGCAGGCCGGTGGCGATGCGCTGGATCTGCCGCACGGCACCCGTGCCGTCGGTGCCGGCGCAGACGAGGATCGCGTAGGGACGGCCCACGATGCGATCCAACGCTGCGTAATAGGTACGATCGAAAAAATCCTTCATCAGGCCCGCCATCGAGGCAAGGTTCTCCGGCGTAACGAACAGATAACCGTCGGCAGCCAGCACGTCCTCGGCCGTGGTCTGTGCGGCGGCCTGCAGCCGCACGTCGACGTCCGGCTCGGCGCGCGCTGCCTGCGCAGCGGCCTGCGCCATCTGGTGCGCGCCGCCGGTCATCGAGTGCCAGACGATCAGCAGCCGCTTCACGGTGTCATGTTGCGCGCCAGTGGGTCCTGGCGGAAGAAGCGGGCCAGCAGCGCGTACCAGTCGGGGAAGGCGAGCTGCAGCCGGGCGGCGTCGACAAAGAATGCCTCGCTTGAGACAGCGAAAAACTCCGCCGGGCTCTGTGCTGCGTAGGCATCCAGCGGCAGATGGGCGTAGTACGGGTCGGCGGCTTCGGATTCGGGATCGATATGCGGTGGCAGTTCGGCCTCGATCAAATCCAGCTCGGCGCTGAAACGGGCAAACGCATCGTGCAGCGTCTCTTGCCACGCTGCGCGGCTCATCCCGACGTGCAGCTTGGGATCAAAGGGCGGACAACCATCGGCGTCGCCATCCAGCATGTCCAGCTTATGCGCAAATTCGTGGATCACCACGCTGTAAGGGGACGGCGCGCGGCCTGCGCGCGCAGCATCGTCCCAGGACACGATGAGCGGCCCGCCTTCCCAGGCTTCGCCACTGAGCGTTTCTTCATATTCGTGCACAACGCCGATGTCGTCGGTGCGGCGGCGAGGCACCGTGAATTGGGCTGGGTACACCACGATGCTGGTCCAGCCGCGATACCAGTGCAGTCCGAGTTCTAAGACCGGCACACAGGCCTGGATGGCGATGTGCAACTGGATGGCGGCCGTCAGCTCAAGCCCGCCCGCACCGGCCATCTCCTTGGTCGCCAGAAAGCGGCTGACCAATGCGCGCAAACGCTCATACTCCGCTTCACTGAAGCGGGCGATGAACGGAACCGCCTGCAGCGCGGCATGCCAGGCGCTGTCGTCAATGGCGACCGGCGCGCGCGCCAGGCGGCGGAGCAGCGAACGGATCACGGCCCGATTGTGCCGCAGCCGCTTCCTATAATGGCACGAGGCGAGGAGGAATGTATGGCCGCCGCGCGCGGCGAAGCAACGTCCGATGGCGCGCCGATGACAGCCGGCGGCGCCCGGCTGGATGCCGCGCAGGCGCGCGCCATTATTGCCCCGCTATACGAAGGCAAGGCGCTTGCTACCGGCGAGGGCTTGTCGGCGCATGCAGACGGGATTGTGCAGATTCTGCGCCCGCTGCGCGACGATGACGAATTGCTGACCGCCGCCTATCTGTTCGCCGCCCATGACGTGCTGCGCGACGCCGACGAGTGGCTGCGCAGCCGTTTCGGCAACGCCGTAGCGGCTCTGGTGGCTGATTTGCGCACGCTGATGCGCGTGTCTGAGCGCACGCGGCCGCGCGGCGCCAGCGATCCCGCGCAAGCCGAGGCCCTGCGCAAAATGCTGCTCGCGATGGTTAATGACTTGCGCGTGGTCTTACTGTGGCTGGCGTCGCGGCTGCAAACGTTGCGATTTTTCGCTGCGGCCAAGCGCACCGACGCTGCCGATTTTGCGCACGAGACGATGCAGCTGTATGCGCCGTTGGCCAACCGGCTCGGCATCGGGCAACTGAAGTGGGAGCTGGAAGACCTGTCGTTCCGTTTCCTGGAGCCGGAGACCTACCGGCAAATCGCCACCTGGCTTGACCAGAAGCGCGCCGAGCGCGAACGGTCTGTTGAGCGCGCGCAGGAACAGCTACGTGCCATGTTAGCCGCTGCTGGCGTCGAGGCGGAGGTCTCTGGCCGGCCCAAACACATCTACAGCATCTGGCGCAAGATGCAGACTAAAGGCCTGGCCTTTGAAGACCTGTACGACGTGCGCGGGCTGCGCGTGATCGTCAGCACCGTTGCGCAGTGCTACCAGGTGCTGGCACTGGTGCATGCGCGCTATACGCCGATCGCCGACGAATTCGACGACTACATCGCGAAGCCAAAGCCAAACGGCTATCAATCGCTACACACGGTGGTGCGTGACGAGGAGGATCGGCCGCTTGAGATCCAGATTCGCACGCGGCGTATGCACGAGCTTGCCGAGCTCGGTGTGGCAGCCCACTGGCGTTACAAGGAGGGGCGTTCGGGCGGCGACCGCCGCGATGACGAGCGGATCGCGTGGTTGCGCCAGCTGCTAGCCTGGCGGCAGGATGTCGGTGCGCCAACCGGCGCAGCCGAGGTACCGGAAGAGCGCATCTATGTACTGACGCCGCAGGGGCGGGTCGTGGAGTTGCCGGCCGGCAGCACGCCGATTGACTTCGCCTATCACGTGCACACCGAGCTTGGCCACCGCTGCCGCGGCGCGCGCGTCGACGGCGTGATGGTGCCGCTGAACACGCCACTGGCCACCGGCCAGACGGTGGAGATCATCGCCGCCAAATCCGGCGGACCCAGCCGCGACTGGCTCAATCCAGAGCTCGGTTACCTCGCAAGCCCGCGCTCGCGCACGAAGGTACGGCAGTGGTTCAACGCGCTGGCGCTGCAGCAGACGATCGCTGCCGGGCGCGAGATCCTCGAGCGCGAGCTGCAGCGCCTCGGCAAGACCGCGGTCAAGCTCGAGGAGCTGGCGCGGCGGCTCGGATTTGCCAGTGTGGAGGATCTGTGTGCGGCGGTGCCGAAAGAGGACTTTAACCTGCGCTCCATCGAGCAGGCATTGACCGCACCTCTGCCACCGCCGGCAGCCGCACCGATCGTTGCCAGGCCACGTGAGCGGGGCGCCCCGCGTGGACACGTGCTGGTCGTTGGCGTCGACTCGCTGCTGACCACGCTGGCGCGCTGCTGTCGTCCGGTGCCGCCGGATGAGATCGTCGGCTTTGTCACGCGCGGCAAGGGGGTTTCCATCCACCGCGTCGGGTGCGCCAACGTGCAAGCGCTCGCGGCGCGGCATCCGGAGCGGGTCATTGAGGTTACCTGGGGCAGCGAACGCGACGCGGTTTACCCGGCTGAGTTCTTCGTCCTTGCGCAGGACCGCCAAGGATTGCTGCGTGATATCTCAGAAGTGCTCGCACGCGAGAAACTAAACGTCATTGGGGTGAACACTGCCAGCCAGCGCGGCGAGGCCCGCATGTCTTTTACAGTTGAAGTCACCGACGGCGCCGCGCTGCGGCGCGCATTGGCCCAAGTGGCTGAGATTAGCGGGGTCGTGTCAGTGCGCCGGCGCTAAGCGCCGAACAGAAGGGGGTCGTGTATCATCGCGACATCTAGGCGCGTAGCTCAGCTGGTTAGAGCACCACCTTGACATGGTGGGGGTCGGTGGTTCGAGTCCACTCGCGCCTACCACCGAAGCAACGCAATCTGGACTTTGAAATGCGTGTCCGAACTACGTTCCGCGGCAATTAACTTCGGGGACGAGTGCGCGACGATCGGAAAAGTGCGGCTCGCCCGCACTTTTTTTTGGCCTGGAGCAGACGATGATTTCAATCCAACTGCCGGATGGCTCGCGCCGCAGCTTTCCGGGGCCAGTGTCGGTGGCGGAGGTGGCGGCGGCGATCGGCCCGGGGTTAGCCAAAGCAGCACTCGCCGGCAAGGTCGACGGCAAGCTGGTGGATACTTCCTTCGTGATCGACCGCGATGCGCAGGTTGCGATCGTCACTGACAAGGACCCGGAGGGCGTCGAGATCCTGCGCCATTCAACCGCGCATCTGCTTGCGTATGCGGTCAAAGAGCTGTTCCCGGATGCGCAGGTGACGATCGGGCCGACGATCGAGAATGGCTTTTACTACGACTTCTCTTATAAGCGGCCATTTACGCCCGAAGACCTGGCGGCTATCGAAAAGAAGATGGCTGAACTGGCGGCTAAGGATGAGCCGGTGGTCCGCGAGGTTTGGGAGCGGGACGAGGCCATTAAGTTTTTCGAGTCTATCGGCGAGAAATACAAAGCCGAGATCATCGCCGCCATTCCGCCGCACGAAACCATTACCTTGTATCGAGAGGGCAAGTTTCTGGACCTCTGCCGAGGTCCCCATGTGCCGTCGACCGGGCGCCTGAAGGTATTCAAACTAACAAAGGTCGCGGGTGCGTACTGGCGTGGTGACCCGCGCAACGAGATGCTGCAGCGTATTTACGGGACGGCCTGGCCGACAAAGGCCGAGCAAGACGCATACCTGAACATGCTGCAGGAGGCCGAGCGGCGCGACCATCGCAAGCTGGGCCGCGAACTTGACCTCTTCCATTTCCAAGATGAGGCACCGGGGTTGGTGTTTTGGCACCCGAAAGGCTGGGCCATCTGGCAGCAGGTGGAGCAATACATGCGGCAGGTGTACCGCGACAACGGTTATCAAGAGGTGCGGGGCCCGCAGATTCTGGACCGTGTGCTGTGGGAGCGCTCCGGCCACTGGGAGAAATACCGCGAGCACATGTTTACGACGGAATCGGAAAACCGCGTCTACGCGGTCAAGCCGATGAACTGCCCCGGTCACGTGCAAATCTACAACGCCAGCTTGCACAGCTACCGGGAGCTGCCGCTGCGCTACGGTGAATTCGGTTCCTGTCATCGGAATGAGCCCTCTGGCTCATTACATGGGCTGCTGCGCGTGCGCGGCTTCACGCAGGACGACGGTCACATCTTTTGCACCGAGGAGCAAATTCTTGACGAGTGCGTGGCTTTCACGGCACTGGTGCAAAAGGTGTATCGCGATTTCGGCTTCACGGATATTAAATATCGTGTGTCGACGCGTCCGCCGCAGCGAATCGGCGCAGACGAGCTCTGGGATAAGGCCGAGCACGCGCTGATGGAATCGCTGCGGCGCGCCGGCGTGCCGTTCGACGTGGCCCCTGGCGAAGGGGCGTTCTACGGGCCAAAGATTGAGTACGCGCTCAAAGACGCTCTCGGGCGACAATGGCAGTGCGGCACGATACAGGTCGACTTTTCCATGCCAGCGCGGCTGGGCGCCGAGTACGTGGCTGCGGACAACTCGCGTCAGGTACCGGTCATGTTGCACCGGGCGATTCTCGGCTCGTTGGAACGCTTCATCGGCGTGTTAATTGAGCACTATGCCGGTGCGCTGCCGCCGTGGCTGGCCCCTGTACAGGCAGCGGTTGCCAACATCTCCGAGGGGCAGGCCGCCTACGCCGAGGCAGTCGCGCATGCCTTAAAAAAACAAGGATTTAGGGTTGAGGCCGATTTGCGCAACGAGAAGATCGGCTATAAGATCCGGGCGCTTAGTCTGCAGAAGGTCCCCTACATTCTCGTGGTTGGGGACAAAGAAATGCAGAACGGCACGGTGGCCGTGCGTGCCCGAGGCGGCGTCGATCTGGGAACCATGTCCCGCGACGAATTTGCGGCACGACTGTCGGAGGACGTCGCGCAGCGTCGCCAGGTGGGCGGCACGGCTTAGTTTTTCACTAAAAAGGAGCGCACGACCATCGCACAAGAGAGAACGCATCGGATCAACGGCGAGATCACTGCACCTGAAGTGCGGTTGATCGGTGTCAACGGTGAGCCGCTTGGCATCGTCAAGCTGGCTGAGGCTTTCCGGCTCGCGGAAGAGGCCGACGTCGATTTAGTCGAGATCGCGCCAAATGCCTCGCCGCCTGTGTGCCGCCTGATGGACTATGGCAAGTTCAAGTATCAGGAGCAGAAACGGGCGCATGAGGCTCGACAGAAGCAGAAGATCATCGAAGTCAAGGAAATCAAGTTTCGGCCAGCGACCGACGACCACGACTATCAGACCAAGGTGCGCAAGCTACAAGAGTTTCTGCAGGAAGGCGATAAGGCCAAGGTGACGATGCGGTTTCGCGGGCGCGAGATGGCGCATCAGGAGTTAGGGCTGCGCGTGCTAGAGCGCGTGCGGCAGGACCTAGAAGCGATCGCGCAGGTCGAATCGATGCCCAAGTTGGAAGGGCGGCAGATGGTCATGGTGTTGGCGCCCAAGAAGAAAAAGTAGGTGCGTGATTGGTTTGATTAGCCCGGCGTTGCGATAGACGCCGCACAGGTGATAAGTGAAGGTAGGCTTAAAGTCTCGACAGTGGGCGCCTGCCCTCATGATAGAAAGGAGAACAGCATGCCTAAATTGAAGACCAAAAAAAGCGCGGCCAAGCGCTTCGTTGTACGCGCCGGCGGCTCCATTAAGCGCGCGCAGGCTTTTCGGCGGCACATTCTCACGAAAAAGGCGTCCAAGGTTAAACGTCGCCTGCGGGCACCGGCAGAAATTCATCCGGCCGACGCTGCGGTAGTGCGGCGCATGTTGCCGTACGCATAAAGGAGGGCGTCATGCCGAGAGTTAAACGTGGCGTCACAGCGCGCGCGCGGCACAAAAAGGTGCTGGCACAAGCCAAGGGCTACACGCAACGGCGCAAGAGCGTGTTCCGGGTCGCCAAGCAGGCGGTCATGAAGGCAGGGCAGTACGCGTATCGCGACCGCCGGCAGAAAAAGCGGGTCTTCCGAGCGCTTTGGATCGCGCGGATCAACGCAGCCGCGCGTGCGCAAGGGCTGTCCTATTCGACATTTATGGCTGGGCTCAAGAGGGCGGCAATCGAGTTGGATCGGAAAGTCCTCGCAGACCTGGCAGTGCGAGACAAGCCGGCATTTGCGGCGATCGTCGAAAAGGTTAAGGCCAGCCTTGCGACATAAGTTGCCGGCGCTGCTGCGGCGCGGCAATAAGGAGGAGGCCAGGGGCTAGCCTCGCAGCTCTCCCTCAGATTTTCCATGGACGCGATCGAAGAACTGATCGAGGCGGCACGCGCGGCCTTCGCGGCGGCGGAAACGCCGGCCGCGCTGGAAAATGAAAAGGCTCGCTTTCTCGGCAAGGCGGGCCGCCTGACGGAAATGCTCAAGGGCCTAGCGGCGCTGCCGGCCGAGGAGAAGCGCGCGCGCGGCGCGCGTTTAAACGGGGCCAAGGAGGCGATTGAGGGGCTACTCGCGCAGCGGCGCGCGGCGCTTGCCGAGGCCGCGCTGCAGGCACGGCTGGCGCAGGAGGCAATTGACGTCACGCTGCCGGGGCGCAAGCGCAGCGCTGGCGGCCTGCACCCCGTCATCCGGACGTGGATGCGGATCGAGGAGATCTTTGCCTCGATCGGCTTCGACATCGCCGACGGCCCGGAGATCGAGACCGACTGGTACAACTTCACCGCGCTGAACAACCCGGAGAACCATCCGGCGCGCTCGATGCAGGACACGTTCTACGTCGATGCGCGCGATGCGGACGGCAAGCTGCTGCTGCTGCGTACGCACACCTCACCGATGCAGGTGCGTTACGCACGCATGCACCGGCCGCCGATCAAGGTCATCGCCGCCGGCCGCACCTACCGAGTCGATTCCGACGCCACGCACTCGCCGATGTTCCATCAGGTCGAGGGGCTGTGGATTGACGAGAACGTCAGCTTCGCGGACCTCAAGGGCGTCTACACCGACTTCCTGCGCCGCTTCTTCGAGACGGACGACCTGCAGGTGCGCTTTCGACCGTCGTACTTCCCCTTCACCGAGCCGTCAGCCGAGATCGACATGATGTTCACCCGCGGGCCGCGCCGGGGCACATGGCTGGAGATCTCCGGCGCGGGGCAGGTTCATCCGGCCGTGGTGCGCAACTTCGGGCTCGATCCGGAGCGTTA
>JANWXE010000043.1 GCA_025055385.1 Burkholderiaceae bacterium
GGATCCACCGACAGCGCGCGGATCGCGGTGCCAATGCGCGTGCGCGTCAGCAGCAGCCAGATCGCCACCCCGAAGATGACCGCCAGCGCAAGCGCCAGCAAACGGTTGGCGGCCACCGTCGTGCCCAGCAGATGCACCGGCACCGACAGGTACGAGTAACTGAGGTAACTGCCCCCCATCGTCACCAGCATGAGGCCCTGCACGACGAACAGCAGGCCGAAGGTGCCGAGCAGGCTGTCGACCTCCAGCGCCTCGCGGCTGCTGCCCGCGCGGCGTACCAGCGGCGTCAGCGCGAAGCGGTATATCGCCCAGCCGACCACGACCGACAGCGGCACCAGCAGGACCATCGTCAGCAGCGGCGACAGCGCCTGCCGGCCGAACAGCACGTACGCGACGATCGCGGCCGCGATCACGACCTCCCCGTACGACAGGTTCATGATCCGCGCCACCCCGTACTGCAGGTTCATGCCCAGCGCAACCAGCGCATACATGCCGCCGAGCGTGATTCCCGTCAGCAGTGCGTCGAGCAGCGGCATACGTGCAGCAACGATTTCCGGCAGGCGCTTGCGCCGATGCCCGCGCTCAGGCCTTCCAGGCGGGCTTCGGGATGATCGGCTTACGCGCACCCGGCTGGTTCGGGTACACGCCGTAATAATCGCCGTCCTGCCACTGGCCGACGAACCATCCGCCCTTGCGCACGTTGTTCTGATCGAACTCCAGCTTGCCGACGATGGTGTCGAAGCTGTTCGCGCGCAAATACTTCACGATCTCGGCGTTGTTCAGGCCTACCTTCTCGATCGTTTGCCCGAGCGCCTGCAGGCCGGCATAGAACAGCGACGCGCCCCAGCGGTCCGGCTCGCGTCCATGCATGGCGACGTGACGCTTGATGTAGGCGCGGAAAGCCTCGTTGTCCGGATTCCAGCCGCCGATGCCCATGACGCCGGTGGCGTTCTCCTTGAATCGCTCGCGGTACATGGGGAAGAAGGTGCCGACCGCGGTGTAAAACACTTTCGGGTTGAAGCCACGCACGCGCGCGGTCTCGGCCAGCGCCATCGTATCCGGCGGGTAGGAAAACGCCATGAACGTGTCCGGATTCGCGCGCTGCGCCTCGCTGATCACCGGCGTCAGGTCCTGCGTGGCCATCGGGTAGCCGCCGTCGTAGACGACGTTGAAATTGGCCGCCTTCAGCGCCCGCCGCGCGGCGTTGGCCAGCTCGATGCCGAACTGCTCGGTCGCATGCGCCACCGCCACGCGATCGTTGATCACCCCAGCGGACCGCGCTTGACTGAGCACCGCGACGATCGCCTCCGCATAGGTCGTCGAGGTGTTCAGCAGCGAGAAGACGTTCGGCCAGCGCTTGACGATCTCCGGCGTGCGGTCGCTCGCCATGCTCGCCGCCAGCATCGGGTAGCTGCCGCGCGCGAAAATGGGCGCCACCGCCAGGTTTTGGCCCGTGCCCCAGGGCGGCAGCAGGATGTCGACCTTGTCCTGGTTGATCAAGCGCTCCACCGCCCGCACCGCCTCCTCGGACTGGCTGCGGTCGTCGTACTCGATGTGCTCCAGTTTCAGCCGCCGGCCATCGACCAGCAGGCCGCCGGCATCGTTGACGTCCTTGATCCACAGCAGGTAATTCGGCCACTGCGTTACCGCCGCGCCGCCCGCAAACGGCCCGGTCTTCGAAATGGCCCACCCGACCTTGATCGCGCTGCGTTGCGCACGCACCCACGGCGGCGCGGCCAGCGCCGCCGCGCCGACACCGATCGACCCGATCACCCTGCGTCTGGAAATGCCGTTGCTCATCGTCGTCTCCTCGAAATCGCGCCCGCTGCCCGGCGGACGTCATGCTGCAAAAACCGCGCCGATCCGGTCACGGCCCCATGCCGCCATCGACCATCAACATGCTGCCGGTGGTGAAGCTGCTGTCGTCGCTGGCCAGAAAAAGCACTGCGCGCGCCACCTCCTCCGGCGTGGCGTGGCGGCGTAACGGGATCAATTCGTCGAAAAACGCGGTCGCATCCCGGCCGAGGACGCCCGTCAGGCGCCGCTCCAGATCGCGCTGGAAGTCGTTGGCCACCGGCCCCGGATGCACGGTGTTGACGCGGATGCGCCGTGCCGCTGCCTCGCGCGCCACGCTGCGCATCAGACCCACCTGCCCCAACTTGGCGGCGATATAAGCGCTGGCCCCGGGATCCCCGCGCAACGCCGCCACGCTGGAGCAGATGATGACGCTGCCGCCGTCGCGCAGCGCCGGCAGTCCGTATTTGCAGGCCAGAAAGGCGCCGCGCAGGTGCGTGGCGATGACGCGGTCGAAAACCTCTTCCGGGTAGTCCACCACCGGCGCCACCGCCCCGCTGTTGCCGGCGTTGCTGAACAACACGTCCAGCGCTCCGAAGCGGGCCGTCGCCGCCGCCACCGTGTCGCGCCACTGCACGCCGTCCGTCACGTCCAGCACGAAGGTCTGCACCTGCGGCGACGGCAGCGTGGCACGCGCGGCGTCGAGCGCCTCCGGGTCACGGTCGGTCAATGTCAGGCGCGCCCCTTCGGCGCAGAAGAGGCGGGCCGTGGCCAGCCCGATGCTGCCCGCGCCCCCCGTGATCAGCGCGTGTCGCTCCTTGAGTTTCATCGTCGCTTTGGCACGATCCCGTCTGACCGCGGCAGTCGTACCGGGCCGCGATTGTGCAGGCGGGGCGGTCGCCGCGCTGCGGCCGCTGCCGAATAACCATCATGCATCGCCGTCATGGCGCGCCCGACGGCGGCGGCGCTATTTTCGCCGTCGCGCGAGCGAGCGCACGAAGCCTGGCACGCCACGCGCGCGCCGATCCACATCCCCCAAGACGCGCAAGGAGACCGCACGATGCCCGAGAAAGCCACCACCGAGTTCTGGCGTGATATCCGCCCGATCGCCAACGCATTCAAGCCCGACGCCAGGCCGGAGGTGTACATCGCGAACGCCCCGACCGATGACGAGCGTTACTACATGCCGTTCAGCGAGACCGTGTTTTCGCGGCCGCTGTGGATCTCGCCGAGCGAGAACAAATGGTGCGACATCCTGATGGCCAAAGGTGCGGGGCTGGTCAACCGGCACTACCACCCGCACGAGGTGTTCGCCTACACGATTTCAGGCAAATGGGGCTACCTGGAGCACGAGTGGACCGCCACCGCCGGCGATTTCGTCTACGAGACCCCTGGCGAGAGTCACACGCTGGTCGCCTACGAGCATCGCGATCCCATGCGCGTGTTCTTCGTCGTCAAGGGGCCGCTGATCTGGCTGGACGAACACGGCAACTCGACCGGCCATTTTGACGTGCACGATTACATCGCAATGGCGCGCGCGCACTACGAGAAAGTGGGGCTCGGGCGCGCCTACGTCGACCGGCTGTTTCGGTGACGCGTACGGCGCGCGCCACGAGAAGAGCTGGAGGCGGGGGTCGGAATCGAACCGGCGTACACGGATTTGCAGTCCGCTGCATGGCCACTCTGCCACCCCGCCGTGCGCGGCATTGTACCGATGCTGCCACAGCAAAAAGGGGAAGTCGGCTGACTTCCCCTTGAATGTGGAGCGGGAAACGAGTCTCGAACTCGCGACCTCAACCTTGGCAAGGTTGCGCTCTACCAACTGAGCTATTCCCGCGCGGCGTGGATTATATCGGCCGCCTGTTATGTGTCAAAACGGTGACCTCAGAGCGCATCACTGCGCGCCGCCAGGTGCGGCCACGCCATTTTGAGGTAATAAAGCATCGAATAGATGGTCAGCACGGCCGCCAGATAGATGAGCACGGTGCCGATCTGGCCGACGTCGATCACGCCAAAGAGGCGGTCGTGGAAGAGCAGCATCGGGATCGCCACCATCTGCGCGACGGTCTTTAATTTGCCGAGTGAGCTGACCGCCACGCTCGCCTGAGCGCCGATTTGCGCCATCCATTCGCGCAACGCGGAGACGGCGATCTCGCGGCCGATGATGACGAGCGCGACGAAGGCGCCGACGCGGTCCAGCGCCAGCAGCACGATCAAGGCCGCGCACACCATCAGCTTGTCGGCCACCGGATCCAGAAAGGCGCCGAATTTGGTGATCAGCCCGTATCGGCGGGCGACATAGCCATCGACGGCATCGGTCAACGCGGCCAGCACGAACAGCGCGCAGGCGCTGGCGTTCTTCCACGGCTGCGACAGCCACGGTTCCGGCAGGTAAAAGACGCCCACCACGAGCGGGATCATGGCGATCCGCGCCCACGTGAGGATGAGCGGTGCGTTAATGGGCATCGGTGAGCGTCGGGTCGGTCTGGCCATGCAGGCGCGCATAGACGCGCGC
>JANWXE010000053.1 GCA_025055385.1 Burkholderiaceae bacterium
CGGTCGGTCATCGCGAACACGCCGATCTCGTTGACCGCGCCGAAACGGTTCTTCACCGCGCGCACCAGCCGGAACGACGAGTGCGTGTCGCCCTCGAAGTACAGCACCGTGTCCACCATGTGCTCGAGCACGCGCGGACCCGCCAGCGCCCCCTCCTTCGTGACGTGCCCGACCAGCACGAGGCCGATGCCAGACTGCTTGGCCACGCGCGTCAGTTGCGCCGCGCATTCGCGTACCTGGGCGACCGAACCGGGCGCGGACTGCAGCTCCCCGGTGTACAGGGTCTGGATCGAGTCGATCACCGCGACCTCCGGCTTCTCGTCCTCGAGTGCCGTCAGGATGCGCGCCAGTGCGATTTCGGCCATCAGCCGCACTTCGCGCCCCTCGATGCCCAGCCGCCGGGCGCGCAACGCCACCTGCGCCGCCGACTCCTCACCGCTGACGTACAGCACCCGGCGCGGCGGCCGTCCGCCCGCGAGCGTGGCAAGCGCCTGCAGCAGGAGGGTGGACTTGCCGATGCCCGGGTCGCCGCCGATCAGGACCACGCCGCCGGCGACCAGACCCCCGCCCAGCACGCGGTCGAACTCGGAAAGCCCGGTCGGCAGGCGTGCGACTTCCTGTGCGCCCACCTGGGCCAGGGTCTGCACGGGGGCCGCCGGCGCCAGCGCCGCAAACCGATGATTGTCGTCCGCCGTGACGCGCGCCTCGGTGAGCGTGTTCCAGGCACCACAATGCGGGCACTGGCCAGCCCATTTCAGCGCGGTGCCGCCGCACTCGCCGCACACGTATTGCGCACGCGCCTTGGCCATCAACCCTCCACCTGGCGCGGCACGCGCGGCGACACCTTACAGAGCAGCTCGTAGCCGATCGTCCCGGCAGCGGCTGCCACCTCATCGACGGGCACCCGCTGCCCCCACAGCTCGACTTCGCTGCCAACGGTAGCCTGCGGCGCGCGCGTCAGGTCCACGCACAGCATGTCCATTGACACGCGCCCGACGATCGGCACCCGCACCCCGGCCACCGCCACGGGAGTGCCAGTTGGCACCGAGCGTGGATAGCCATCGGCGTAACCGCAGGCGACCACACCAATGCGCAGCGGTTGCGTTGCCACAAAAGTCGCGCCATAGCCGACCGTTTCACCGACCCCAAGCTGCTGCACAGCGATGAGCTGGGAGCGCAGCTGCATCGCCGGCCGCAGTTGTAGCGCTTCCGCGCGATGTGAGGGCGCTGGCACGGCACCATACAACACAATGCCAGGACGCACAGCATCATCGGCAATGCCTCGATGAAAAAAGAGCGCCGCCGAGTTCGAAATGCTGCGCGCACCACGCCAGTCTCCGCAGAGCCGAGCAAAGCGCTGCAGCTGTTCCTCCACGCTCGTACGGCCTTGCGCGGGGTTCCCGTTGTCAGCGTTGGCCAGGTGCGTCATGAAGGCGCGCAGCCGCACATGCGGCAGCGCCTGCAGGCGCTCGACCGCCGCTGCCACCCGCGCAGCCGCAGCAAAACCGAGGCGGTTCATCCCGCTGTTCAGCTTCAAATACACGTCAATCGGCCGAGCCGCCGCATGATGCTCGAGCATGCGCACCTGCTCCTCGTGGTGCACCACCACGGTGAGGTCTAGCCGCTCCACCACTGCGAGATCGTCCGGGGCAAAAAATCCCTCGAGCAGCAGGATGGGTTTGCGCCATCCCGCCGAGCGCGCGCGCTGCGCCTCGGCAAAATCGAGCAACGCCAGCCCATCGGCGGCGTCGAAGGCCGCCACCGCCGACTCCACGCCGTGCCCGTAGGCGTCGGCCTTCGCCACCGCCCACAAAAAGCGCGTGCCGGCTCGCTGGCGGGCGACGGCGAGGTTGTGACGCAGCGCGGCGCGGTCGATCAGAGCAACGATCGGGCGGGGCATCGAAGCGGAAAATAAGTGTCGGGAAGAATAGCGAGAAAGGTCGCCGTCACGCGCCTGCGCGGCCATCGTGGCGCGACGAGCGCGTGATATAACCCGCCCCCACCTTTAATGCGACGCCCGCTGTGCAGCAACGCCGGTCCCGACGATGAACCGCGGCTTTTACACGATCCTGGCCGCGCAGTTCTTTTCTTCGCTGGCGGACAACGCGCTACTGATTGCCGCCATCGCTCTGCTGCGCGATATCCATGCGCCGGAATGGATGACGCCGCTGCTAAAGCTGTTCTTCTTCATTTCGTACGTGGTGCTGGCCGCCTTCGTCGGCGCCTTCGCGGACTCCATGCCTAAGGGACGGGTCATGTTCATCACGAACATGGTCAAGATTGGCGGCTGTGCGATGATGTTTGTTGGCGTGCATCCCCTGCTCGCTTATGCGGTGGTTGGCTTTGGTGCCGCTGCGTATTCTCCCGCCAAATACGGCATCCTCACCGAGCTGCTGCCGGCAGAAAAACTGGTCATCGCCAATGGTTGGATCGAAGGGCTGACAGTTGGCTCCATCATCCTAGGCTTCGTCGTCGGCGGCGTGCTGGTCTCGCCGCAGGTAGCCAGTGTCTTGTTGGCGCTGGACATCCCGGGTATCGATTTCGGCATCACCAGTGCCGCCGAGGCTGCTATCGCTGTGATCGTCGGCATCTACGGCATCGCCGCCACCTTCAACCTTGGCATTCCGGATACTGGCGTGCGCTACCCGCAGCAAGAGCGGCTGCCGCTGAAGCTGATCGCTGACTTCGCGCATTGCGTGGCTACGCTATGGCGCGATAAGCTCGGGCAGATCTCGCTGGCGGTAACGACATTGTTCTGGGGTGCCGGCGCCACGCTGCAATTCATCATTCTGCGTTGGTGCGAACAGGTGCTTAGCATGTCCCTGTCCGCAGGGGCGATCATGCAGGCGGTTGTGGCGATCGGCATCGCCATCGGCTCGGTGGTGGCAGCTGCCAAAATTAGCCTGAAGCGCTCACTGTCAGTGCTGCCTGTCGGTGTCGGCATGGGTCTGCTAGTGACCGCCCTCGCGTTCGTCGACTTCAGCGCCTTGCCTGACAGGCGCTTTGCCTTCGGCACGTTCAGCGTCACGTACGCGCAAGCGCTGGCGGGCCTGATGATGATCGTCGTGGGCGCGCTCGCAGGCTTTTTTGTCGTACCGATGAACGCGCTGCTGCAGCACCGCGGCTACGTGCTACTGTCAGCGGGCCACTCGATTGCAGTGCAAAACTTCAACGAGAATCTCAGCATCCTTGTGATGCTGGGCGCATATGCCTTTCTGATCTGGCTTGACCTGCGCATCGAAACAATCATCGTCATTTTTGGGCTGTTTGTCGCTGCCACGATGTACGCGGTCATCCTGCGGCACCGCTACAACCAGCGCCAGTTCGACGCCACTGTGCTGATCGGACAGGCGCGCCCGCCGCATCACGGTTAATCCGCAACGGGCTCCGCCCGTGCATAGGCGCGGCGTGCTAGACAGAGGTCGGCCCAGGCTTTGGCTTTGTCGGCCAGGTTGCGCAACAGGTAGGCGGGGTGATAGGTCACCACGGTGGGCACGCGCCGCCCGCCGATCGATATCTCGTGCACGCGTCCACGCAGGCTGGCAATCGATGCATCCGTTCGCAGCACTGACTGCGCTGCGAAACGCCCCATCAGAACCAACACGCGTGGGGCCACCAGCTCAAGTTGTCGCAGCAGAAACGGCTCGCAGAGGGCAACCTCCGCCGGCTCCGGATTGCGGTTGCCGGGCGGACGACACTTCAGCACGTTGGCGATATACACACCGCGCGCCCCTTGGGCGTGCCGCGACAAACCGATCGCCGCCAGCATGTTGTCAAGCAGCTTGCCGGCCTGCCCGACGAACGGCTCACCCTGCGCGTCTTCTTCCGCTCCCGGCGCTTCCCCGATGAACATCCAATGCGCTTGACGGTCACCCACGCCAAAGACCGTGTGCCGACGTGTCTGCGCCAATGCACATGCGGTACACGCGGTCACCGCCTGCTGTAACGCCTCCCAGTTCAGCCCCGCGACGGCCGCATCCCTTGCCGCCCCCCCGGAAGGGACCGCTGCCATGCGCCCCACGTCAGCGCCCGCAGCAGTATGCGCCCGCAGCGGCGGACCGGCGGCCGGCCCGTCGTCGCGCCGCACCCATAACGGGCCTAAGCGCAGCGCATGCCACGCGCGCACTCGCGCCGGATCCAACTTCATAGGCTGATGCGCATGACAATCGCATCCTCGCGGCCCCCATGCGCCGGGTAATAGCCGCGGCGCACACCGATGCGCTGGAAACCATAGCGCGCGTATAGACCTAGTGCGGGCGCGTTGCTTGGGCGCACCTCCAGCAGCATCGTGCGAGCGCCCTCGTCGCGCGCACAGCGGGCCATCCAGTCCAGCATACGCCAGCCGTAGCCGCGCCGTTGGTATAGGCGCGCGACACTTAGGTTCAGCAAATGCGCTTCATCTAAGGCTACCATCACGACGGCGTAGGCAATTAGGCTGCCGTGCGGCGCGCGCAGCAGCCAGGCACTGTAACCGGCAGCAAGCGCGTCTTGGAAATTGCCGCGCGTCCACGGAAACGGATAAATGTCGCGCTCAACTGCGATCACCTCGTCGAGATCTTGCGCGCGCATCGGCTCGAAGCGCTCCTCCTGGGGACGCAGGACGGCAGCCATCGCTCACGCAGCCGCGCCACGCGCCTGCCGCTCCGCCACGGTCAGGGCCACGCGCTCCCTAACATACAGCGGAGCCGCCGCCGCAGGCGCAAGCAGCTCGCCCGCCTCGAAGGCCGCCCTTGCAAGCGCTGCGATGCCCGCCGCATCGGCGCGCGCTTGCGGCAGCAGCCGGCCACCGAAGCCCTGCGCACACGCCGCATGCGCAAGCAGCGCATTGCCGGCCAGCGTATCCACGGCATGCTGATTCGCCAGCGCTGGCAGCTCGTCGGCGCGCGCCAGCTGCGGCGCCACGATCTGCATCGGGCGCCGCGCGGCGCGTTCGTACACGGCGCAGTAAACCTCGCCGATGCGCGCGTCCACCGCCGCCAGCACGCGGCGTGCATCGGCGTCCTGCGCGAAGGCATCGGCGGCGACAGCAGCAAGGTTGCCGACCGCAATAAGCGGCTTACCCGCACCAAAGCCAAGACCCTGCGCGATTCCGCAGGCCAGCCGCAGCCCGGTAAAGGCACCCGGACCGGCTCCAAACGCAATGGCGTCGCAGTCGGTCAGCCGTATCCGCTGCGCTTGCAGAAGGGCGTCAACCAGCGGCAGGATCTGCGCGGAAGCCAATAAGCCGCTGCCGGTGCGGGCGACGATGCTTTCACCGCAGGCAACGGCAACCGAGCATTCGTCAGTGGCAGCGTCAAGAGCAAGTACAACCGGCACGCGCATCAAGCAGATTCTACGAGGCCGACGGTATGCGGTTGCTCGGCTGCAGCCCGCCGCTAGCGGGCCTCGGCATCGGCGGCCCGCCGTCGCTCATAACGCCACTCGCGGTGCGCCTCACGCACTTGCTCGCGCAAGTGATGCCGTTCCTCGGGAGTCAACCGACGTACAGCCTCGCCGCCCTCGATACGGCGCCCACGTTCCTGCAACCAACCCTGCCGCATGGCCTCGCGCTGCTCCGGCGTCAGGCGCTCGCGCAACGCCTGGCGCTCTGCCGGTGACAGGCGGCGCCAGATCTCCATTTTTTCCTCTGGCGGTAAGCCGCGCCAGATTTGCTCGCGCAACTGCGGCGGCACATTGCGCACACGTTCTGGCAATTCGTGCTCGGTCTGCGCATGGGCTACCAGCGCGGTGCTAATAAGCACGCACAGCGTAGCGTTGCGAAGGTTAGTCGGCATAACGTCCACGCGTCGACAGCGGCAACTTGCGAGTGTAAAAAACAACGCAAGCACCTCGGCACCGTCGGCACCCCGCATTCGGCCATCCAGGTAAAGTCTGTAACCGATTGTTCTGTCGTGCGCGTAGCGTGCCGGCATCATGCCAGCCCATGCGCCACAATACAGCGCTTTTCTATGACCCGATGAACCGCACGCAACCGAAGCTCCTGGTCGTCGACGACGACCCCCGTCTGCGTGACCTGCTGCGACGCTATCTGGGTGATAACGGTTTCACCGTATACGTGGCGGAAAACGCGCAGGCGATGAACCGCCTGTGGCTGCGGGAACGTTTCGACTGCCTCATTTTAGATCTGATGATGCCCGGCGAGGACGGGCTCGCGGTACTGCGCCGGCTGCGCGGCGGCAACGACCGCACCCCCATCATCATGCTGACTGCCAAGGGCGAGGATGTGGACCGCATCGTGGGACTAGAGCTAGGTGCTGACGACTATTTGCCGAAACCGTTTAATCCGCGAGAGCTGCTGGCGCGGATCCATGCCGTGCTGCGGCGGCGAGAACCCGCGGATATCCCAGGCGCGCCGACACGCGAGGACAAAACCGTAACGTTCGGTGAGTACACGCTCGATCTGGGGACACGCACATTGACGAAAAACGGTCAGCCCGTGCCGCTGACCACCGGTGAATTCGCCGTGCTGAAAGTTCTTGCGTTGCACCCACGCGTGCCGCTGTCGCGCGACAAGCTCATGGAGATGGCGCGTGGCCGTGCTTATGAGCCCTTTGATCGCTCCCTTGACGTGCAAATCTCGCGTTTGCGCAAGCTAATCGAGCCGGATCCGTCCAAACCCCGTTACATTCAAACCGTCTGGGGTCTCGGTTACGTGTTTGTACCCGACGGCGGCCACTGAAGGCCGATGCCGCTGCCATCGCCGAGCCTGTTCTGGCGCACGTTCCTGTGGATCGTGGCGCTGATCATTGCCATCTTGCTCGCCTGGGCCCAAAGCTTCCGTCTGTTCGAGCGCGAGCCACGTGCCCGCCAGATCGCACAGCAAGTGGTTTCGATCGTTAACATCACGCGCAGTGCACTGGTCTATTCGGATGCCGCCTACCGACGGCAGCTGCTGCGCGAGCTAGCCGACAACGAAGGGGTGCGCATTGTGCCGCGCGAGCCGGGCGACGATGTCACGCCCTGGCCCGACGATGCGTTAATGCGTGCCATCGCGCAGCGGATCTTCGACCGCTTGGGTCCGGACACGGAACTGGCTGTCCGCGTCAATGGCGTGCCTGGCCTGTGGGTTAGTTTCGACATCGACGGCGATGATTATTGGGTCTATATCGAACGCGACCCGCTAGTGCGCGAGGCCGGCACGCAATGGGTGCGTTGGGCAATCGTAGCTGCGGCGCTTTCCTTGCTGGTGGCAGTGGCAATCACCGGTGTCGTCAACCGCCCGCTGCGACGGCTCGCCGACGCTGCGCGCGCGCTTGGCAGCGGCCGCATACCGGAGCGGCTGCCCGAGCATGGCCCGACCGAGATTCGGGCAGTCAACCGCAGCTTCAACCGTATGGTGGCCGCGCTGGCACAGCTAGAACAAGATCGCGCAGTGCTGCTAGCGGGTATCTCGCACGACCTGCGCACGCCGCTTGCCCGGATGCGACTAGAGGTTGAGATGCTCGAACTGCCAGAGGCAACGCGTGCGGCGATGGTGGCTGATATTGAGCAGATGGACGACATCATTGGCCAATTCCTTGACTATGCGCGGCCTGCTCCCCAGCATCCCAAGCAGCTTGCCAATCTGGCCGCGCTACTCGAGGCAGCGCTGGTACGCGCCCGCCTTCCCGATACCCAAGTGACGTTGGATATCGACCCGCAGCTGACGGCGCCCGTGCATGCGACCGAGGTGGCGCGCGCGCTTGACAACTTGCTGGCTAACGCCCACCGCTACGGGCGCCGCCCGGAAGACGGCCGCTTGGACTTGACACTGCTTGCACACCGCGACGGAACGGAGGCAGTCCTGGTAGTGGCCGATCGCGGCCCCGGCATTGCGCCAGCTGAGGTCGAGCGACTGCTGCGGCCGTTTGAGCGCGGCGAGGCAGCGCGCAGCGGGACGCGCGGCGCTGGGCTGGGTCTTGCGATCGTCGAGCGCGTCGCTCGGCTGCACGGTGGGCGGCTCGAACTGCTGCCGAATTTGCCGCGCGGACTGCGCATTGAGCTGCGGCTGCCGCTCGCGTGACGGCAACGCGCCGGCCAGCGGTCCTCTTAGCCGTACCGTGGTTCGGGTCGGCTCAGCAGCACCACGGCCTGCGCAGCAATGCCTTCGCCGCGGCCGATAAAACCGAGCCACTCGGTAGTCTTGCCCTTGATACTGACGGCGGTGGCGTCGATGCCAAGATCAGAGGCGATAGCTGCCTGCATCGCCGGCACGTACGGCCTGATCTTCGGCGCCTGGGCCAACACGGTGCAGTCGACGTTTTCGATCTGCCAGCCCGCCGCCCGCACGAACTGCACCGCCTGCCGCAGCAGGGCTCGGCTGTCGGCGTCGCGGTAACGCTCGTCGCTATCTGGAAACAGCCGCCCGATGTCGCCTACACCGGCGGCTCCCAGCAGCGCATCGGTGATCGCGTGCAATAGCACGTCGGCATCTGAATGCCCAAGCAGGCCGCGCTGGTACGGAATGTCTACGCCGCCCAGCAGCAGGCGCCGCCCCGGCACTAGCGCGTGAACGTCGAAGCCGCAGCCGACCCGCAGCGTCATGCCAGCCGCCCTTGCGCGCGCAAGATCGCCTCTGCCAGCGCCCAGTCCGACGGCACCGTCACCTTAATGTTGGTGGCAAAACCCTCCACCAGGCGCGGCCTCAACTTCAATCGCTCCACGGCCGCTGCCTCATCTGTCGGCGCCCCCTCGCCGCAGGCAGCCGCGAGCGCTTGTGTTAGTACGCCAGCGCGAAACATTTGCGGGGTTAGCGCACGCCACAGGCAATCGCGCGGCACGGTCTCCTCCACGCGCCCATGATCACCGCGTTTGAGCGTGTCTGCCACCGGCAGCGCGAGCAGCCCGCCAACCGCGTCGTCGACGACCTGTACGATAAGCCGCGACAGTTCCTCCCGCGCCAGACAGGGGCGCGCCGCATCGTGCACCAGGACCCAGTCGTCCGCTCCTAGACCGACCTGCGCACGCAGCGCCTGCAGACCATTACGCACGCTGTCGGCGCGTGTTGGCCCGCCCACTGCAGCAAAGGTCGTGCGCGCGCGTGGCGCTAGCTGCCGGTGCACGATATCTCCGGGCGCCACCACCACCAGCACGTGTTCAACATCGGGTACCGAAAGCAAGGCGTCAATCGCATGCTCAAGCATCGTCTGCGCGCCCAGCCGCGCGTACTGCTTCGGCACCATCGCGCCCATACGGCTGCCCGTGCCCGCAGCCGGGATTAGCCCAAAGAGGCGGTCGCTCACAAAGCGGAACGCGAAAAAATCAAGACGCAGGCGCGGCAAGGGCCGCTCACTCTATAATACCGACCGTGCGGCGGCGACTGGAGGTATCTCAGTCGCCGCCTGTTTTTTGTTCGCTCCCTTGGAAACACAGGCCTCAAGCCCGCTCTTGCTTTCACTGCCTCGCCTGCAGGCTGGCGCGCGATTTGCCCTTGCGCGCCCGCCTGGCTCGGGCGATGCGCTGCTGCTGGCGCAGTGGGCAGCGCGCGAGAAGCGCCGCGGCCAGCTCACGGTGATCGTATGCGCGGATGCGCTGGACGCGCAGCGTCTGGCCGATGAAATCCCATACTTCGATCCGGCGCTCGCTGTGCTGCTCTTTCCGGACTGGGAGACGCTGCCGTACGACATCCTGTCGCCGCATCAGGACCTGGTTTCGCAGCGCCTGGATGCGCTGTACCGGCTGCTGAACCGCGGCCAGTCCGCAGCGCTCGATGTGCTGGTCGTGGCGGCGACGAGCGCGCTATATCGCCTGCCGCCGCCCGCCTTTATTGCCGCACACACCTTCTCGTTCCGCCAGGGCCAGCGGCTGGCGGTGGAGGCTCTGCGCGCTCAATTGACTCTCGCCGGCTATCAGCATGTATCCCAGGTAGTCGCGCCAGGCGAGTTCTGTGTACGTGGCGGATTGATCGATCTATTTCCGATGGGGGCACCATTGCCCTATCGGCTCGACCTGCTTGACGATACGCTGGAATCGATCCGTGCCTTCGATCCCGATACGCAGCGCAGCCTGTATCCGGTGCCCGAGGTCCGGCTGCTGCCTGGGCGCGAGTTTCCGTTCGACGAGCCGGCGCGGCTCGCCTTCCGCGCCCGCTGGCGCGAGCGCTTCGAGGGTGATCCAAGCCGCTGTAGCGTCTATCGGGATGTTGGCAATGGCATCGCCAGCGCCGGCATTGAGTATTACCTGCCGCTCTTTTTCGAACAAACTGCTACTTTGTTTGACTATCTGGCGGGCGAAACGACGCTGGTGCTGCACGGACCGATCGAGTCCGCCTGCCAGCGCTTCTGGAATGAGACCAACGAGCGCTTCCAGTTTCTGGCCCACGACCGCGAGCGTCCTTGTCTGGCACCAGCGGAGCTTTTTCTAAGTGCGGAGCAGTTTTTTGTCGCCACGCAGCGCTTCACGCGGCTGGTTTTGGGAGACGGCGCCATTGAAAACTTCGTGGCGCTGCCGCCGCTGACCGTTGAACGCCGCCAGGCCGACCCACTGGCACGGCTGCGCGACTTTGTCGCCCGCGTCAGCCTGGCCGGTGGTCGTGTGCTGTTGCTGGCCGACTCTCCCGGGCGGCGCGAGACCATTGCGCAGTTCCTGGCCGAGCACGACCTGCCGTGCGCCGACAACGCTGACTTTGGCGCCTTCGTCGCCGGTGACGCAAAGCTCGCGCTGGGCGTAGCTCCGCTGCACGGTGGCTTCGGGCTGCCGGAACATGGCCTGTATCTAGTCACCGAAACCGAACTTTATGCGGCCAGCCCGCGACGGCTACGCCCGCGCGGCCGCGAGCGCGCTTCCAACGTGGAGGCAATGGTGCGCGATCTGGCGGAGCTGCGCATCGGCGATCCGGTCGTGCATGTCGAGCACGGCGTCGGCCGGTACCTTGGGCTGGAGTTGCTCGATCTGGGCGAAGGACCCACCGAGTTCCTGCACCTGCAGTATGCGAACGACGCCAAGCTTTACGTACCAGTGGCGCAACTGCACTTGATTTCGCGCTACAGCGGCGCCAACCCGGAGGCTGCTCCTCTGCACCATCTGGGCAGCGGCGACTGGGAAAGGGCCAAGAAAAAGGCGGCGCGCCAAGTGCGTGACACGGCCGCTGAACTGCTCAACCTGTACGCGCTGCGCGCTGCCCGCAAAGGGCATGCGTTTTCCTTTTCCGCCCACGACTACGAGGCCTTCTGCGAAGGGTTCGGCTTTGAAGAAACGCCAGACCAGCGGGCCGCGATCGAAGCGGTCATCAACGACATGCGTGCCGGCTTTCCGATGGACCGGCTGGTGTGCGGCGACGTCGGCTTTGGCAAGACCGAGGTTGCACTACGTGCCGCCTTCGTCGCCGTTGCGGGCGGCAAACAGGTGGCGGTGCTGTGTCCGACGACCTTGCTTGCCGAGCAACACCTGCAGACTTTCCGCGACCGTTTCGCCGCCTGGCCAGTCAAGATCGCCGAACTGTCGCGCTTCCGTTCGGCCCGCGAAGTGTCCGCTACCCTTGCCGGTCTAGCCGACGGCAGCATCGACATCGTCATCGGCACGCATAAGCTGCTGTCGCCAGAAGTTCACTTTGCCCGCCTCGGCCTGGTGATCATCGACGAGGAACATCGTTTCGGCGTGCGCCAGAAAGAGCGGCTGAAGAGCCTGCGCGCGGAGGTGGACGTGCTGACGTTGACCGCTACCCCAATCCCGCGCACGCTGGCGCTGTCGCTGGAAGGCATCCGTGAGTTTTCGGTAATCGCCACTGCGCCGCAGAAACGGCTAGCCATCAAGACTTTTGTGCGGCGTGAATCGCCGTCGCTGATCCGGGAGGCCTGCCTGCGCGAGCTCAAGCGCGGCGGGCAGATTTATTTCCTGCACAACGAGGTGGAGACGATCGAGAACCGGCGCGCGCGGCTGGCAGAGCTGGTGCCGGAGGCGCGCATCGAAGTGGCGCACGGACAGATGCCGGAGCGCGAGCTGGAACGCGTCATGCGCGATTTCTACCAGCAACGCTTCAACCTTCTGTTGTGCACGACGATCATCGAAACCGGCATCGATGTGCCGAGCGCCAACACCATTCTGATCCACCGCGCCGACCGCTTCGGACTGGCGCAACTGCATCAACTGCGCGGGCGCGTCGGCCGTTCGCATCATCAAGCCTATGCCTACTTGCTGGTGCCAGACGAGGAAGCGATAACCCAGAATGCGCAAAAGCGTCTGGAGGCGATCCAGAACCTGCAGGAGCTCGGCAGCGGTTTTTACCTGGCGATGCACGATCTTGAAATCCGCGGTGCCGGCGAGGTGCTGGGGGAGGCGCAGTCTGGCAACATGCAAGAGGTCGGCTTTGAGCTCTATACCCAGATGCTAAACACTGCCGTGCGTGCGCTGCGCGCCGGCCGCGAGCCTGATTTGTTAGCGCCGCTGGCGGTGGTCACCGAGATCAATCTGCACCTGCCGGCACTGCTGCCGGCCGACTACGTCAACGACGTGCACCAGCGCCTGTCGCTGTACAAGAAACTCGCCTCCTGCGACAGCGACGAGGCGCTGCTGGCGTTGCAGGAGGAGCTGATCGACCGCTACGGCCGGCTGCCGGAGCCGGCGCGCGCGCTG
>JANWXE010000105.1 GCA_025055385.1 Burkholderiaceae bacterium
GGCGGAGCGGTCCACCTTCGACGGATCCTTGCCGGAGAACGCGCCGCCGCCGTGCGGGCAGGCGCCGCCGTAGGTGTCGACGATGATCTTGCGGCCGGTCAAGCCGCAGTCGCCATGCGGGCCGCCGATCACGAAGCGGCCGGTCGGATTGATCAGGTAGCGCGTGTCTTTCAGCCACTCCTTTGGCAGCACCGGCTTGATGATGGTCTCGATCACCGCCTCTTTAAGCGTCTCGTAGGCCACATCCGGCGCATGTTGGGTCGACAGTACGACCGTGTCGATCGAGTGCGGTTTGCCGTCCACATAACGCATCGTGATTTGGCTCTTCGCGTCCGGCCGCAACCAGGGCAAACGGCCGTCGCGGCGCACCTGCGCCTGCCGCTCCACGAGCCGGTGCGCGAAATAAATAGGAGCAGGCATCAACTCGGGCGTCTCGTCGCAGGCGTAACCGAACATCATGCCTTGGTCGCCCGCGCCTTGGTCCAGATCAAGCCCCTTGCCTTCGTCTACGCCTTGGGCGATATCCGGGCTTTGACGGTCATAGCAGACCATCACTGCGCAGCCCTTGTAGTCGATGCCGTAGTCGCTGTTGTCATAGCCAATGCGGCGAATCACCTCACGCGCAACGTGCTGATAGTCGACAATCGCCGAGGTGGTGATCTCGCCAGCCAGCACCACCAATCCGGTGGTCACCAAGGTCTCCGCAGCGACTCGCGCTCGCGGATCCTGTGTCAGGATTGCGTCCAAAATCGCATCCGAAATTTGGTCTGCCACTTTGTCCGGATGGCCTTCGGAAACGGACTCGGAAGTGAATAGGTAATCGTTGGCCATGCGCCACTCCTGTCTGACGGGATTAGTGTGACCGCGTTGCCCTCGACCCGAGTGGCGACGCTTTAGCGGTATTCGCCGCCACCGGTGCGACAATGCGCCCCTGCGCGGCCCGCCCCGCAATTGGTCATAAATCGGCGGCGGCGGATTCTAACGGGGTCCTCTCGGCGCGGCCAACGTGCTCCGGCGGCCGCTGCTGTCAACCGGCTTTTCAACCATGCTGCGCGTACTTCTTCGACTGATTGCTTGTCTGCCGTTGGCGTGGGTGCATGCGTTGGGCGCCGCCTCTGGCCTGCTCGTCTATTGGGCTTCGCCATCGTACCGTCGCCGGCTGCGCACCCATCTGGCGCAAGCTGGATATGACCCGCGCCGCCTGGCGCTCGCCTGCGCGCGCGAGGCCGGCAAGCAGGCGCTGGAGACGCCGTGGGTGTGGCTGCGCCCAGCGCAGGACCTGCGCCGCGTGCTGCAGGTACAGGATGACTCTGCCGAGCGGGCTGCGCTTGCCTCCGGCCGGCCGATCATTTACATGACGCCGCACCTGGGTTGCTTTGAGATCTGCGCGCAGTACTGCGTGCTGACGCACTGGGCACCGCCGCGCGCGCTGACTGCGTTGTACCGAATCCCAAAACAGCCAGCGCTGCGCCCGTTGGTCGAATACGGCCGCACACGCCATGGTGTGCGGCTGGCGCCGGCAAACCTCGCTGGTGTGCGACTGCTGCTGCGCGCGCTGCGCCAGGGCGGGGCTGTCGGCATCTTGCCCGATCAGGTGCCTTCGCAGGGCGACGGCGTATGGGCGCCATTTTTTGGGCGGCCTGCGTACACGATGACACTGCCGGGGCGACTGGCTGCCGCCACGGGAGCGGAGGTGTTGTTTATCGTCGGCGAACGCGTGCGCGATCTAAACGGCCGCGGCCCCGGTTTCCGTATCCGCCTGCAGGCGCTGTCAGAGCCTTTCCGCGGTCAGCCCGAGCATGATGCGGCGCTGTTGAATCGAGAGCTCGAACGGCTGATCCGCGCGCAACCAACGCAATATCTGTGGGCCTACAACCGCTACAGGCTGCCCGATGGGGTGGCGCCGCCGCCGAGACAGCCGATATGAACGCCGCGTTCGGACGCCTGTTAATCGCGCTGATTGAGGCAACGCACGGCTGGTCACAGGCTGCGCGCACGCGTCTGGCGAACGTGCTCGGTGATTTGGCCTGGTGGCTCGTCTTGCCGCGGCGGCAAGTGGCGCTGACTAACCTGCGCGCGTGCTTTCCGCACTGGTCCGAGGCGCGGCGGCGGCAGGTCGCGCGTGCGTGTTTCCGCAACATGGCGCGCGCGCTGCTGGACCATGCAGTGCTGGCGCGCGCGCCGCGCGAGGTACTCAGCTGCTACGTGCGCGTCGAGGGCGTCGAGCATTTGCGCGCGCAGGACAACCGGCCGCTGCTGCTGATCGCGCCGCACTTTGTCGGACTGAACGCCGGCGGCGTGCGCACCGCAATGGAAGTATCCGGCGTGTCGATCTATGCGCGCCTGCGCAATGAAGCACTCGATGCTTGGATGCGCGCGATCCGCGGGCGCTTCAACGCGCCGCTGTTGATCCCGCGCGAGGGCTTTGAGCTGCGCGCCGCCGTGCGTGCAATGCAACAGGGCCGAGCGTTCTATTACCTGCCCGATCAAGACTACGGGGCGCGGCACTCGATCTTTGTGCCCTTTTTTGGCGTGCCGGCAGCGACGATCCCGATGGTGGCACGGCTGGCCAAGCTCACCGGCGCCCGCGTCGTGATGACCGTAACCGAGATGACGGCCGAGGGTTATGTGCTGCACATTCAGCCGCCATGGCCGGACTTTCCATCGGGAAGTATCGAGGCCGACACCGCGCGCGTGAACCGTGAGATCGAGCGCTGGGTAGCGAGGATGCCGCAGCAGTACCTCTGGCTGCACAAACGGTTCAAGACGCGGCCGCCCGGCGCGGCGCCTTTGTATCGTTCATAGGGCTCACTGTGGTGTGCCGCCGCTCAAGTGACCTGCTGCGCCCGCGAAGCCGCTGCGCCGCGCGCTGCCCGCAGCGGCATGCGAGGCGACGCAGGGCGCGCCGCGGAACGGGCGTGACTTATGCCAGCCGGTCGTCGACCCAGCTTAGGTGCAAAACCGCAGTCTGCGCCTCAGCCGTGGCGCCGGCTCTGTCCTTCTAGTCGGTCAAGATGCCTTGTAGCGTCGGCGGTTTTGCTGTGCCCGAATACCGCGTTGTGCAGGTTGCCGGCACCGTTGTCGCTGCGCATCTAAGCGATAATGACCCCATGAGGCTGCGGTTTACCAAGATGCAGGGCGCCGGTAACGATTTCGTGATGATCGACGCCATTGCGCAGCCTTTTGAGCCGACGCCCGAGCGCGTGCGCCGACTGGCCGATCGGCGCTACGGCATCGGTGCTGACCAGGTGTTACTCGTGGAGCGCCCGACGCAACCGGGCGTTGATTTCCGCTACCGCATCTTTAACGCCGACGGCGGCGAGGTCGAGCAGTGCGGCAACGGCGCGCGCTGCTTCGTGAAGTTCGTGCACGAGCGGGGATTGTCGGCCAAGCGCGCGCTGCGGGTCGAAACGGCCGCCGGGGTAATCGAGCCGATGCTCGAGGATGACGGCAGCGTGACGGTGGACATGGGTGTGCCGGTGTTTGAGCCAAGCCGGGTGCCGTTTGCGGCCGAGGGGCTGGTGGCGGTCGCGCAGGGCCGCGCCCGCCTGTGGCCGCTGAGCGTGCATGGGCGCGAGGTGCTGCTGTCGGTGCTGTCGCTTGGCAATCCCCACGCGGTGCAGGTGGTGACGGATGTCGAGGCCGCGCCGGTTGGCAAGGACGGGCCGGTCATTGAACATCATGCGCGCTTCCCGCGGCGAGTGAATGCAGGCTTCATGCAAGTGCTAAATCGGCATGCGATCCGGCTGCGCGTCTGGGAGCGCGGGGCGGGCGAGACGCTGGCCTGCGGCAGCGGCGCCTGCGCGGCCGCGGTGGCGGGCATCACGCGCGGGCTGCTCGACTCGCCGGTGACGGTGCAGGCGCGCGGTGGCCAGCTGCGCGTGGCCTGGGACGGCGACGGCGCTCCGGTGCGCTTAAGCGGGCCGGCGGAAACGGTGTTCGAAGGAGAAATCGAGATTTAACCGACATGGATGCGCAGGACGTCGCGCGCTACCTGGAGGCGCACCCGGATTTTTTTGCCACCCACCCGCAGTTGCTCGACCGGCTGACCGTGCCGCACCCGCACAACGGGCAGGCGATCTCGCTGCTGGAGCGGCAGGCGCTCGTGCTGCGCGAGCGCATCAGGGGGCTGGAGGCCAAACTTGCGGAGTTGATCCGCCATGGCCAGGAAAACGACGCCATCTTCGAGAAGCTGACGCGTTGGACGCGCGCGCTACTGGCTCAGGAGGACGAGGCGGCGCTGCCGACCACACTGGTGGCCGAGCTGCAGGCCGCTTTCTCGGTGCCGCACTGCGCGTTGCGGCTGTGGTCGGTACGCCCGCAGTTTTCCGGACTGCCGTGGACGCAGCCGGTGGCGGCCGATGTCGTGCGGCTCGCCGATAGCATGACGGCGCCGTATTGCGGCTCTAACGTCGGCTTTGATGTCGCCGCTTGGATGAGCGACGATCCGGCCGCGGTCAAAAGTCTGGCGATGCTGCCGTTGCGCGTGGGCGCGCAGCGGCAGACCTTCGGCATGCTGGTGCTGGGCTCGCCCGATAAGGACCGCTTCCAGATCACGATGGGCACGGCTTTCTTGCAGCGCATTGGCGAGCTGGCGAGCGCGGCGCTTGCCCGGCTGCGCGCGCAGTAAGATGGGTGCGCCGCGCCGCGAGCTTGCGTTGCCGCCGCCCGTTGCCGAGTTTCTACACCAGCTGTCGACGCTGCGGCGCAGCTCGCCCCACACGCAGGCTGCCTACGCGCGCGATCTGTCGCTGCTGGCGACGCTGAGCGCCGCCGAGGGCGTGGCGCTGGCGGAGGTTGCAGCGGCCCACGTGCGCCGGTACGCGGCCCGCCTGCACGGCCAGGGGCTCGCACCGGCCTCGATCGCGCGCGTGCTGTCGGCCTGGCGCAGCTTCTATCGCTGGTGGGTCGCCCGCGGTGGCTGCACCGCCAATCCGGTCATTGGCGTACGCGCCCCGCGCCGGCCGGCGCGGTTGCCGAAGGCGCTGGCGCCGGACGAGGCGGTGCGGCTGGCGGCTTTTGAAGGCGGCGATGGGCCGCTTGCGTTGCGCGACCGCGCGATCGTGGAGCTGCTGTATTCCAGCGGACTGCGGCTATCCGAACTGGTGTCGCTGGACTGGCGGTTCTTCCCCGCCGAGGGCCGGCTGCCGCGCTCAAAAAGCTGGATCGATCTGGCTGCCGCTGAGTGCACGGTCACCGGCAAAGGCATCAAGCAGCGCACGGTGCCAATTGGGGCGCCGGCGGTACAAGCGCTGCGTGCCTATTTGGCGGTTCGGCCGCGGCTTGCCGGTGCGACCGGCGATGAGCGGGCGCTGTTTTTGTCAGCCCGCGGTCGCCGCATCTCGGCGCGCAGCGTTCAGGTGCGCGTGGCGCGGCTGGCGCAGCGGCTCGGCCTGCCTGTTGCCGTGCATCCGCACATGCTGCGCCACTCGATGGCTTCGCACGTGCTGCAATCGAGCGGCGACCTGCGCGCGGTGCAAGAGCTGCTCGGGCATGCCAGCATCGCGGCTACGCAGGTCTACACGCGGCTTGACTGGCAGCACTTGGCGCGTGCTTACGATGCTGCACACCCGCGCGCCAGACGGCGCGGCCAGTCGACCCGATGAAGGTCGCAGGCGAGCTGCATCTGAAACCAGGCAAAGAGCGCTCGGTCAAGCGCCGTCACCCGTGGATCTACGACACCGCGGTGGCGCGCGTCGGCGGCCGGCCAAGCAGCGGTGACTGGGTTGCCGTGCACGCCGCCGACGGCAGCTGGCTCGCCTGGGCTGCCTACGCCCCGGCTTCCACGCTGCGGGCGCGCTGCTGGTCCTTCGCTGAGAAAGAGCCGCCCGATGAGGACTGGATCGCAGCGCGCGTGCAGGCGGCCGTGGCGCGCCGCGCGCATTTGAGCGCGGTGACCGACGCGGTGCGCCTGGTGTTTGGCGAGGCCGACGGGCTGCCCGGCTTCATCGCGGACCGCTATGCCGACCAGCTGGTCGTGCAGATACAGTCTGCCGGCGCGGAGGCCAACCGCGCGGCGCTGCTTGACGCCCTGGTGCAGGCCACCGGCTGCCACAACGTGTTCGACCGCTCCGAGGGGGCTACGCGGCAGCGCGAAGGGCTGCCGCCGGTGAGCGGCTGCATACGCGGCGCGCAACCGCCGCCGGCGTTGACGGTACACGAGCACGGCGTGCGCTTCCGCGTGGACGTGCGGCGCGGTCAGAAGACTGGTTTTTACATCGACCAGCGCGACAACCGCCGCCTAGCGCGCGAGCTGGCCGCGCGGCTGTCGCAGCAGCGGCCACCGCGGATGCTTAACTGCTTTTCGTACACTGGAGGCTTTTCGCTGGCGGCCGCCCTTGGCGGTGCGGCTGACGTGCTGTCCATCGATGCCTCCGCTGAGGCGCTTGCCTGGGCGCAGGCTCAGTGGGCCGACAACGGCCTGCCGCCGCAGCTGGCCCGCTGGCAACAGGCCGACGCTTTTGCGGCGCTGCGCGAACTGCGCGGCGCCGGCGCCAGCTTCGACCTGATCGTGCTTGACCCGCCTAAATTCGCCGCCAGCCACCAGCACGTCGAGCGGGCGGCACGCGCCTACAAGGACATCAACCTGAATGCGCTGCGGCTGCTTGCGCCCGGCGGCTATCTGCTGACGTTTTCGTGCTCGGGGGCGATCGGCGTGGAGCTATTCCAGAAGATCGTCGCCGGCGCGGTGATCGACGCGCGGGTGGATTGCCAGATGATCGGCCGCCTAACGGCCGGCGAAGACCATCCGCTATCGATGGCACACCCCGAGGGCGAGTACCTGAAAGGCCTGCTGCTGCGGCGCCTCTAGCGCCCAGGTACCGGCTGGCGCGATTTCTTCTACAATCCGCGCCCCTTGAATGCGCCGTCCCGAGGGCGAACACCATGCCGAACCCACCGTTGGTTCCGGTGACCGTGCTCACCGGCTTTCTCGGCGCCGGCAAAACGACGTTGCTGAAGCGGATCTTATCGGAGCCGCATGGGCAGCGCATTGCGGTGATCGAGAACGAATTCGGGCCGGAGGGCATCGACAACGAGCTGCTCGTCACCGAAACGCAGGAGCAGATCGTTGAGATGAACAACGGCTGCATCTGCTGCACGGTGCGCGGTGATCTGTCGCGCATCCTAGGCGAACTGCGCGCGAAACGGGAGTCCGGCCAGGTCGCGTTCGACCGCGTGATCATCGAAACGACGGGTATGGCCAACCCGGGCCCGGTGGCGCAGACCTTCTTCATGGATGATGTGGTAGCCGACTACTACCTGTTGGATGCCATCATCACAGTAGTTGACGCCAAGCACGGACATGCCACGCTCGATGCGCAGCCGGAGGCGCAGAACCAGGTCGGCTTCGCCGACCGCATTCTGCTGTCAAAGACCGATCTTGTGGAAGCACGCGAGGTCGAGTCATTACGGGCCCGGCTGGTGCGAATGAACCCGCGCGCGCCGATTCGGCCTGTGCACATGGGGCAGGTGCCGCTGTCAGAGATTCTGGACATCCGCGGCTTTAGCTTGAACGCGATCCTGGAAATCGACCCGCAGTTTCTTGCCGCCGAGCATCCGGATGCTGCGCGAGCGCGCCAGGCGCGCGGCCATGCGCACCGCGATGATCATGATCACGGGTCGGAACATGGTCACGGCCACTCGCATCCTCATGATCACCCGCCTTACCACCACGACGACGCGATCCAGGCATTCGTGTTTCAGTCGAACCGGCCATTTGTGCCCGCGCGGTTCGAGGAATACGTGTCAACCTTGGCCCAGGTTTACGGGCAGGACATGCTCCGATATAAGGGGGTGCTGTACATGCAGGGTACGCCGCGCCGCATGATCTTTCAGGGGGTACACATGCTGATGGGTGCGGATGTCGGCCGTCCCTGGGGTAAGGACGAGCAGCCGCACAGCAAGATCGTGTTCATTGGTCGCAATCTGCCGCGCGCGGCGATCATCCAGGGACTGGAGGCGTGTCTGGCTCGCTAAGGAATCGGTGGCGGTCATGGCTACAGCGGCAGCGCTGCAAGCAGAGTGTTCGCCGACGATTCTGACGCGGTGCTTAAGATCGTGTCGTCCGGTCTTGGCCGCGCGGCAACTGACAGGTCAGAGGTTAAACGATGGCAGGTAAAGCGAGGACGCCCGCGAAGAAGACAGTCAAAGCGGGGAAAGCGGTAACGGCTAAAAAGGCTACTGAAGCGGCAAAACAGACAGCAGTCGCGAAGAAGGCGGCTGCCGCTGCGGTGCCAACGAAGGCGCCTGCTGACGCTCGGGCGGCGACAGTGACGGCTGCCCCGCCTGCACCGCAGGCCGAGAGTCTGCCGAGCACACCACCTGCACCGCCGCCGATGCCGGCGCCGCGGCCAGCCGGGCCGACGGCGAGCCCAGACGACGTGGCGGCTGCCACGGAATACCTTCTGAAGCGTGTGGCCTCGCGCAGCAGCGAGCCGATCTATGTGGACGGCAAGCGGCTTCCCACCGAGGAGGAGCTGCTGAAGATGTCCGACGACGAATACATGAACGAGGCGCAGCTCGCATTTTTCAAATACCGTCTGCAGCAGATGGAGAAAGAATTGCTCGCTAACGCCGGCGAGACGACCGAACACCTGCGCGAGACGGTGATCGTTCCCGATCCGGCCGATCGCGCTACAATTGAAGAGGAGCACGCACTGGAGCTGCGCACGCGTGACCGCGAGCGCAAGCTGCTGAAAAAGGTGCAGGCGGCGCTGGCGCGTATCGAATCCGGCGAATATGGCTACTGCGAAGAGACGGGCGACCCGATTGGTATCCCGCGCCTGCTGGCTCGGCCCACCGCGACGTTGTCTTTGGAGGCGCAACAGCGGCGCGAGATGAAGCAGAAGTTGTTCGGCGAGTGAGGTGTGCAGCGCGCCTGCTGCTGTGCTGGTTGCGCGTGCGTTGCGGTTCGACTACGGTGGGTCGTGGCGGCTTGCCGCGCCGGATCTACAGCTGGCCGCCGGCGAGCACTGCGTGCTGACCGGGCCCAGCGGCAGCGGCAAGACCACACTACTGCATATCCTGGCCGGGTTTTTGCCGCCGCACGGCGGCGAGGTCACGCTCGGCGGCCAATCGCTCTACCAGCCGCCGCGCAGTGACCGCTGGCGAGCCGCCCGCATCGGATTCGTGCCGCAGCGGCTGTACTTGCTGCCGTATCTGTCGGCACTCGACAACGTGCGCGTTGCGCAATACCTGCTTGGTCAGCGCGACGATGCGCGCGCGCGCGAGGTGCTGGCGGAACTTGGCTTAAGCGCGTATGTGCATGCGCGGCTCTCGGAGCTGTCAACCGGGCAGCAGCAGCGGGTGGCAGTGGCACGCGCGGTCATCAATGGGCCGCAGTTGCTACTCGCTGATGAGCCAACCGCAAGCCTTGATGATGTGGCCGCTCAGGCTGTGCTAGACCTGCTGCTTGCTGCGGCGGCCCGCAGCGGCGCCACGCTGATCGTCGCTACGCACGATGCACGCGTGCGCGCCCGCTTGACGCGTGTCATCGCACTGCCGATGCCGCCGCAGGCCGCATGAGCCTTCTGCGTCTGGCCTGGGCCCAGCTTGCGTTTCGGCCTCTGCAGACGCTGCTAGCTGGCCTATTGCTCGCTGCGGCCGTGACGACGCTGCTACTTCTTCTGCAGCTGCGTACCCAGCTGACCGCTCAATTGCTGCGCGACGTCACCGGCATCGACCTCATCGTCGGCGCCAAAGGCTCGCCCCTGCAGCTGATCTTATCGGCCGTTTATCACGTCGATGTTCCCACGGGCAACGTCGCTGCCGACACGGTGGCGCGCCTGCGCGCCAACCCGCTGGTTGCGAAGGCCATTGCGGTAGCGCTCGGTGACAACGTGCGCGGCTTTCGCATCGTCGGCACCGAGCCGGCGCTGGCCGAGCATTACGGAGCGCGGCTCTCGCGCGGACGCTTCTGGCAAGCGCCGATGGAGGCGGTGCTGGGTGCCACAGCCGCGCGCGTCACGGGGCTGGCGGTCGGGGCGCGCTTCCGCAGTGTGCATGGACTGGCAGCTGGCGGGCCCGAGCACGAGGAGGCCGAATACACAGTGGTCGGCGTGCTGGCGCCAACCGGTACGGTGCTGGACCGGCTTGTCTTGACCGACCTGCAGAGCGTGTGGCTCGTGCACGAGGGGCAGCCCGCTGACGCGGCGGAGGCGGCCGCCCTCGCCGCTGAGCGGCAAGTCACAGCTGTGCTGGTTTCGTACGCCTCGCCGCTGGCGGCGGCGGTGTTACCGCGCCAGGTCAACGCGGAACCGCACTGGATGGCGGCGGCGCCGGCCACCGAGCTGGCGCGCCTGCTTGGGGTGTTCGGCGTCGCATTCGATGTCGTCCGCGCCTTTGCGATGGTGCTTTTTGCTGGCGCTGCCCTGGCGATGTTTGTCGCGCTAACCCAGGGCTTCGAAGAGCGCCGCTATGACTTTGCTGTGCTGCGCCTGTGCGGCGCCGGGCCGTGGCGGCTGGCGGCGCTGATGCTGCTGCAGGGGTGGCTGCTGGCCGCGCTCGCATTTGTCACGGGCGCCGCCGGCGCTGCGGTCGCACTTGCTGCGATTGCCGACTGGCTGGCGCAGACGCGCTCGTTGCCGCTGGCCGGGCTGCGGCCGGACGCAGGCTTCGCCGCGGTGGGTGCGCTGACCCTCGCAATCGCTACACTGTCTGTTGGCTGGCCGGCGTGGCGGGCGGCGCACGTGGATCTGCACCGTACGCTGGCGAGGGATTAGCGCAGGGGCCCCCTATGCGGACGCAGCTCTGTTCATTGCCGACACTGCTTCTGTTTGCGCTGGCGACCGCAACGGCGCAGACCCCCGCGCTGAAGGCGGAGAAGGCCAAGAGCGATGCAACCGAAGCACATCGCCGCGCTGATATTGCGCGCCATCGCCAGATGGCGCGCGCGCATGAGGAGGCGGCCCGCTGTCTGGAGGCGGGCGAGAAGGAAGCCGTTTGCCACGAACGGCTGCGCGAGGCGTGCAAGGGCATCGCGGTGGGCCGTTATTGCGGGATGCGTCATGAGCATTGAGGCGAAGCTGACACGCGCGTTGGCGGCGGCGCTGCTTGCCGCGGCGACGGCCGCCGCGGTTGCGCAGAGCGCGGCCGGTCCGCGCAACTTGCTCGATCTGCCGATCGATCCGGCGCTCCTTAATACGCTGCCGGAGCGCAAGGGCGTTGTCTCGTGGAATGTACTGGCGCAGGTTAAAACCAAGCAGGTCGGCAAACGGCTGCTGCCGGAATTCGGCGAGGCGGTGCGGGCGCTGGACAAGCGCACGGTCAAGCTGCAGGGCTTCATGCTGCCGATCGTGGCCGGTGAAAAGCACGAGCACTTCCTCTTGACGATGCGGCCGCCGCATTGTCCGTTCTGCCTGTCGCTTGGGCCCGAGTACATCGTCGAAGTGCGCGCACGCGCGCCGATTGCCCATACCTTCGAGCCGATTGTGCTGAGCGGAACGCTAAGCTTGCTGCACGATGATCCTTTCGGTTTGTATTACCGGTTGAGCGGGGCTGAGCTGTCGAGCGCGCCGCGCGATTAAGCGATAGCCGTACCGCGCCGGTGAATTCCAGCCCGCGGACCCTGTTTCCCTGCGCTTTGGCCATAAGAAAGTTGTTATAGTTTTCGCGTCAGGGTGCAACCAGGGCCGGGTGACCGTGCGCAGGGCGCTAGCAACGGGCTCGCCGGTGCACGACACCACAGGGTGGAGCGGCGGCAAGCGCGTGGTTTTTTCTTTTTTCAAAAAAGATTCGCGAGACGCGAAAGGGCGTCCGAGCACCACCAAGCGCGCAACGGACCTGCGTTCGTCCGCGCCTTCTGTGAAGCCGCTGGGTAAACCAATGCCGGAGCCGGCGCAACGCCTAAGCCCGGCACGCTTGCCGTCGCAGCGCTTCGCGACCACGGAAAACGCCATTACCGACCGAGAGCTTGCGCGGTCGCTGGCGATGGAGACGGCCGCCAAGATCGACCAGATCGAATCCGAAATGGCGCGCGATTTCCTGCGGCCGCGCAGTCCCGCCGGCAATACGCCTGCGCGTGGCACTGGCGAGGTGGCGGCAACGGGCGAATTGTCGACAACTGTCGTCGATGGCGACACGGTCGGCGAAGAGTTCCTCGGCAGCGTCGACGCAATTGAAATCCACACCTCTGGGGCGGGATCCGTCATTGACGAGAGCGCGATCCTGTTTGCCAACGGGCAGATGGCCGAGGCCGAGCAGGTGCTGCGCGCGGGCATCGCCGCTGACGACCTTGGGCACGCTACACAGAACGCGTGGCTAATGCTCTTTGAGCTACTGAATCAGCGCGGCGACCGTGCTGCCTTCGAGCAGCTGGCGGCTCAATACGCGGTGCGTTTCCAGACGTCGGCACCGGCGTGGATCGACTATTCGTGCGAGCCGGCGCGCGCGCCGGCGGCGCCCGCCGTCGGCGCGCCGCCTGGGGTGCGTCTGCCGGTCAACGTCGACGCGACCGTCGTGAAGACGCTGGAGCAACTGAAGACGCTGGCCGCCAGCCATGCGGCTCTAACGCTCGATGCGAGCGCGGTGCGCCGCGTCGACCTGGTCGGCGCCGAGCTGCTGCTGCGTGTGGTCACCGCCTTTAAGCGTGCTTCGCACGAACTGACGATTGCGGGCGCGCAGCAGCTGCTCAATCCGCTGCGCGCACTCATCGAGCCTGGCCGGCGTGATGCTTCCGACGCAGCCTGGATGCTGCTGCTTGAGCTGCTGCGGCTGCTGGGCCGGCAGGCCGAGTTTGAGGAAACAGCTATTCAGTATTGCATCACGTTCGAGGTGTCGCCACCGCAGTGGGAGCCGCCGCCCCCAAATATCAAGCTGGCCGAAAGCACGCCGCGGCATCCGGCGGTCGCGCGCGAAGCCGAGCCAGAGGCGGCGGCAGACGATTCAACGCTGATCTGGCGCGGTGTCATCGAGGGCGAAGGCGAGCCGTGGTTAGGGCGCCTGGCGTTGCAGGCGCGCAGTAGCAAGCGGCTGACCGTGGATGCGCTGCAGTTGCGGCGGATGGCATTTTCGACCGCCTCGAGCCTACTGACCTTGCTGATGCGGCTGCAGCAGTCAGGGGTGATGGTGGAGTTCCGCAACGTCAATCCGCTGCTTGGCGCGCTGTTTCATTTGCTTGGCATTACCGCGGTGGCGGGTGTGCAGTTACGGCGCCCTTGAAGCCGGCCGTGCGCTAACCCCAAATTAACGATCAATGGACGCCTTCCACGGCACAACCATCGTTTCCGTGCGCCGCGGCGCGCGCGTGGCCATGGGCGGAGACGGCCAGGTCACACTCGGCAACATCGTCGTCAAGCAGAGCGCGCGCAAGGTGCGGCGGCTGTATCACGACCGCATCCTGGCCGGCTTTGCCGGCGCCACCGCCGATGCCTTCACGCTCTTTGAGCGCTTCGAGGCCAAGCTGGAAAAGCACCAGGGCAACCTGTTGCGCTCGGCCGTCGAGCTGGCCAAGGACTGGCGCACCGACCGCATCCTGCGGCGGCTGGAGGCGATGCTGGCGGTGGCCGACCGCGAGACATCCTTGATTGTCACTGGCAACGGCGACGTGCTGGAGCCGGAGCTGGGGCTGATCGCTATCGGATCCGGGGGGCCGTACGCCCAGGCGGCTGCGCGCGCACTGCTGGAGAACACCGAGCTTGCGCCAGAGCAGATCGTCAAGAAGGCGCTGACGATCGCCGGCGATCTGTGCATCTACACCAACCAGTCGCACACGATCGAAGCGATCGAATAGCGCTAACAGCGGCGCTACCCGGCCTCTGCATGCGGCAATTTTTCCGCCATGATGACGCCAAAAGAAATCGTCCATGAGCTGAACAAGCATATCGTTGGCCAAGAAAAGGCCAAACGCGCGGTGGCGATTGCGCTGCGCAACCGCTGGCGGCGACAGAACGTGGCCGAGCCACTGCGCTCGGAGATCACGCCGAAGAACATCCTGATGATCGGACCCACCGGCGTAGGCAAAACCGAGATTGCACGCCGCCTGGCGAGGCTGGCGGATGCCCCGTTCATCAAGGTGGAGGCAACTAAGTTCACCGAGGTTGGTTATGTGGGGCGGGATGTCGATTCGATCATCCGTGATCTGGTCGACGTTGCGATCAAACAGACGCGTGAGGCCGAGCTCAGAAAAGTGCGCGCCAAAGCGGAAGATGCCGCCGAGGATCGCATCCTGGACATCCTGCTGCCGCCGCCGCGCGACTTCGGTTTCTCCGACGCCCGCAGCGCAGAGGCGAACGAGACGCGGCAGAAGTTCCGCAAGAAACTGCGCCAGGGCGAGCTCGACGACAAGGAGATCGAGGTCGAGCTGGCGCAGACGCTGCCGGCGATGGAGGTGATGGCGCCGCCCGGCATGGAAGAGCTGACGCAGCAGATCCAGCAGATGTTCGCCAACCTCGGGCGCGAGCGACGCAAGCCGCGCAAAATGAAGGTGCGCGAGGCGCTGCGCGCGCTCGCCGACGAGGAGGCGGCGCGCTTAATCAACGAGGAGGAGCTGAAGGCGAAGGCACTCGCCAATGTCGAGCAAAATGGCATCGTCTTCATCGACGAGATCGACAAGATCGCCAGCCGCTCAGAGGTGGCCGGGGCGGACGTCTCGCGGCAGGGCGTGCAGCGCGACCTGCTGCCGCTGGTGGAGGGCACCACCGTCAATACCAAATACGGCATGGTGCGCACTGACCACATCTTGTTCATCGCCTCTGGCGCCTTTCATTTCGCCAAGCCGAGCGACCTGATTCCGGAGTTGCAGGGGCGGTTTCCGATCCGCGTCGAGCTCGATTCGCTCACCGCCAAGGATTTCGAGCGCATCCTGACCGCGACCGACGCCTGCCTAACCAAGCAGTACGAGGCGCTGCTGGCCACCGAAGGCGTACAACTGACCTTCACGCCCGACGGCATCGCCAAGATCGCCGAGACGGCCTATGCCGTGAACGAGAAAACCGAGAACATCGGGGCGCGGCGGCTGTACACGGTGATGGAGCGATTGTTGGAGGACCTGTCCTTCGAGGCCGGCAGTGGCGGACATCAGGTCGTGACTATCGATGCCGCCTACGTGGAGGCCCGCCTTGCGGATCTGGCCCGCAACGAGGATCTGGCGCGCTACGTGCTATAGCGCTTGGCTGGCTCCGCGAAATCCCTGAGGCGTCACACCTCAGGCATATTCAGCGCGGTCCCTATACTGCACTGCCCGCGCCAGCGCCGCGCGGCAAAAACAATACGATGGCGCGCGATGTTGGTTCAGTTTGCCTTCTTCGGTTTGGGTCTGCTGGCGCTCATTGCCGGCGCCGAGCTGCTGGTGCGCGGCGCCTCCAAGCTCGCGCTCGCTTTCGGCATCTCGCCGCTGGTGGTCGGGCTGACCGTGGTCGCCTTCGGCACCAGCGCGCCTGAGGTGGCGGTGTCGGTCGGCGCCGCGGCCGCCGGCAGCGCCGATGTGGCGGTCGGCAACGTGGTCGGCAGCAACATCCTGAACGTGCTGTTGATCCTGGGCGTCACGGCGCTGACCGCGCCGCTGGCGGTGCATGCGCAGGTGGTGCGGCAGGAGGTGCCGGTGATGCTCGGCGCCACGGTGCTCGCGCTCGCCTTGATGCTGGACCGCACGATCGCCCGCCTGGAGGGCGCGTTGCTGCTGGCGCTGCTGATCGCCTATGTCGCATTTCTGGTCGTGCAGGCGCGCCGTGCCAGCGCGGCCACCGCCGATGCCTTCGGCGGGGAGGTCAAGCGGCGCAGCCGTGGTGCCGCGCGCTGGGATGCGCACTGGGCCGTACAGGTCCTGCTGGTGCTGGTCGGCCTCGCCTGTCTCGTGGTGGGCGCGCGCTGGCTGGTGGCGGCAGCCACGGCCTTCGCCCAGGCGCTCGGCGTGCCGGAGCTCGTCATCGGGCTGACCGTCGTGGCCGCCGGCACCTCGCTGCCGGAGATCGCGACCTCCGTCGTCGCTGCCCTGCGCGGGGAGCGCGACATCGCGGTCGGCAACGTAGTCGGCAGCAACGTCTTCAACCTGCTCGGCTGCCTGGGCGCGGCGGCGCACGTGGCGCCCGCGGGCCTGACGGTGGCGCCGGCGGTGCTGAACTTCGATGCCTGGGTGATGCTGGCGGTGGCGGTGGCGTGTCTGCCGATCTTCATCACCGGGCGCGAGATCGCGCGTTGGGAGGGCGCGCTGTTTCTCGG
>JANWXE010000128.1 GCA_025055385.1 Burkholderiaceae bacterium
TCCACGCCAGCGCGCTGCGGCTCGTGCCAGGGATCGGGCTCGTCGGCGAGCGAGAACTGCAGCCGCTCCCACAGCGCCTTGCGATTCTCCGCATCCTCGAGGATGCGGCGCTTCACGTAATCGAGCCCGACGCGCTGCACGAAATGCACGGTGCGTTCCAGATACCAGCCCTCTTCGCGATACAGCTGCAGGAACGCGCCTGCGTACTCCAGTACCTCCTCCGGCGTCTTGACTTTCACCAGAAACTGGGCGACTTCGGTTTTGATGCCGCCGTTGCCCGCTACGTAAATCTCCCAGCCGGATTCGACGCCGATGACGCCGACGTCCTTAATGCCGGCTTCCGCGCAGTTGCGCGGGCAGCCGGAGACCGCAAGTTTCACCTTATGCGGCGCATACATGCGCCAAAGGGCTCGCTCCAGCGCTTTGCCCATTGCGGTGGAGTCTTGCGTGCCGAAGCGGCACCACTCCGCCCCGACACAGGTCTTCACGGTGCGCAGCGCCTTCGCGTAGGCATGCCCAGAGGGCATGCCGAGATCGCGCCACACCGACGGCAGATCCTCTTTTTTTACGCCGAGCAGGTCGATGCGCTGGCCGCCGGTGATCTTGACGGTCGGAATGCGGTACTTCTCCACCACCTCGGCGATGCGCCGCAGTTCGGCTGCGCTCGTCTCCCCACCCCACATGCGCGGCACAACGGAAAAGGTCCCATCTTTCTGGATGTTGGCGTGTGCGCGCTCGTTGATGAAGCGCGACTGCGGGTCATCGACGGCCCGCTTCGGCCAGGTGGAGATCAGGTAGTAGTTGATTGCCGGCCGGCAGGAGGCGCAACCGTTCGGCGTACGCCAGTTGAGCCGCGCAAACACTTGCGGGATGGTCAGCAGCTGCAGCTCGCGGATCGCCTGCCGCACCTCGGCGTGCGTGTGGTCGGTGCAGCCGCACATCGGTTTGGCCTTCGGCGCTGGCGAATAGTCGGCGCCGGCAGTCGCGATCAGGATCTGCTCGACCAGCCCGGTGCAGGAGCCGCAGGATGAACTCGCCTTCGTGCAGCGCCGCACTTCCTCCAGCGTAGTCAGTTTCTGCGCGCGGATCGCGGCGATGATCGCGCCCTTGGTGACGCCGTTGCAGCCGCAGACCTCATCGGCGTCGGCGAGCGTTCGCGCGCGGCTCTTACCTTGGTGACCGGCGTCACCGAGGTTGGTCTCGCCAAACATGAGGTGCTCGCGGATGTCCGCAATCGGCCTGCCCTCGCGCATCAGGCGTAGGTACCAGGAGGCATCGACGGTATCGCCGTACAAGCAGGCGCCGACCAGGCGGTCGTCGCGGATCACCAGCTTCTTGTAGATGCCCGCGCCGGGGTCAGACAGCACGATCTCCTCACGCCCTTCGCCGCCAGCAAAATCGCCCGCGGAGAAGAGGTCAATCCCCGTCACCTTCAGCTTGGTCGCGACCACCGACCCGACGTACCGACTGGTGCCGACGCGGGCCAAATGATTGGCCGCCACCTTGGCCTGCTCGTACAGCGGCGCCACCAGACCATAGCTGATGCCGCGGTGCGACACGCATTCGCCGACCGCATAGATGCGGGGGTCATAGGTCTGCATCGTGTCGTCAACCACGATGCCGCGTTGGCAGTGCAAGCCAGCGGCCTGCGCCAGCGCCGTGCTGGGGCGGATGCCAACGGCCATCACCACCAGCTCTGCGGGCAGTGTCTCCCCGTCCTCGAAGCGCAGCGCGCCGACGCGGCCGCTGTCGCCGGCGATCAGCTCAACCGTTTTCTTCGGTAGCAGAAATCGGATACCCCGCCGCTGCAGCGACTGCTGCAGCATGCGGGCTGCGGTCGCATCCAGCTGCCGCTCCATTAAGTGCGGCAGCAGATGCACGACCGTCACGTCCATGCCGCGCGCGCGCA
>JANWXE010000162.1 GCA_025055385.1 Burkholderiaceae bacterium
TCCTCCCACACCGCATAACCCGCCTCCGGCTCGATGTACGCGTGCTCGACGTAGGAGGTGATCATTTCGCCTTCAATGCGGTGCGCGGCGGCGGCACACGCCGCCTGTGCGTCGCCGCGCGCGACCCGCCCGCGACAGAGCACGTTGTCCGGCCAGCGCGCATGCACCGCCGGCGCCCCCGGGGTGAGCGCTTGCGGCACGTCCAGCACCGCCGGCAGCGGCGTCCAGCGGATCGGGACCGCGCGTTCGTCGATGTCCTCCAACCGCTCGCGCGCGCCCACCAGCACCAGCACGGCCTCCCCGCGGAAGCGCGCTTGCCCCTCTGCCAGCGCCGGCTGGTCGCGCAGGTCCGGAAAGATCGCAAAGCGGTTAAAAGGGATGTCTGCTGCGGTCAGGTAGCCCGCCAGTCCGTGCGCGGCGACGAAGCCCTCTACGTCGCCAAACTCGAACCGCGCACACGCGTGCGGCGAGCGGATCACGCGCAGCCACCAAGCGCCGGCGGGCGCCTCGTCGGCGCCGTAGCGCGCGCGGCCGTCGAGCTTCTCTGCGACATCCAGCCGAGCAAGGCGCGCGCCGACTGCTGCGCCGGGTTCAGCCTGCGGCAGCGCGATCGGCGCGTCGCTGCCAGCCGCGAGCACCGCCTCGACGATCTTGCGATAACCGGTGCAGCGGCACAGCACGCCGCCCAGGCCTTCCATGACCTGCGCTTCGGTCGGACGCGGATAGCGTCGCAGCGTCGCCCGTGCCGCCATCAGCATGCCCGGCGTGCAGATGCCGCATTGCGCCGCGCCGTGGGCCGCGAAGGCCATACGTAGGCGCGCCAGCAGCGGATCGTCCGCCTCCACGGTCATGACCTCCGCACCGTCGGCTTGCGCGGCCGGCACCAGACAGGCACACACGGGTTCGCCATCCAGCAGTACCGTGCAGGCACCGCAGTCGCCGGCAGCGCAGCCCACCTTTGTGCCAGTCAGACCCAATTGCTCGCGCAGCAGGTCTGACAGCCGCATCTGCGGTGCCGCCGTGACGGCGACGCTGCGCCCGTTGACGCGCAGGGCAAGCGTTGTGGCCGCGATTCCGCGTTCGACGGGCTGGTTCATCCGGAAAGCTCCTCTATCGCGCGTGTCAGCAGCGTGCGCACGGCCGCTAAGCGGTACGCAGCGCTGCCGCGTACATCGTCGATCGGCGCCAGTGGCGCCAGCGCCTCGCCGGCCAGCGCCTCAGCGGCGCGCGCCGGCAGCTGCGCCGGTGCTGCACCGAGCAATGCCGCTTCGAGCGCCGGTAACCGTTGCGCGCGCGCGGCGCAAGCGCCGACGGCCACCCCGCAGTAGGCGACGTGACCGCGGGCATCGAAATCCAGCACGACCGCCACCATCGCGATCGAGATGACCAGGTAGCGCCGCGCGCCAAGCTTCAGGAACACGGAGCGCGCCGCCGGCGAGCGCGCCGGCAGGCGAATCGCCACCAGCAGCTCGTCGGGACGGCAAGCGGTACGGCGATTGCCGAGGATGAACTCCGAAAGCGGCAGCGCGCGTCTGCCGGCGGCGCTTGCCAGCTCGACGCGCGCGTCAAGCGCCAGCAACGGCGGCACGCCGTCGGCCGCCGGCGAGGCGTTGCACAGGTTGCCGCCGATCGTGGCGCGGCTCTGAATCTGCACGCCGCCCACCTCTTGTGCCGCCTGCGCGAGGCAGCGGGCCGCCGGCGGCAGCGCCGCCTGCGCGATCTCGCGCCACGTCAGAAGGGCGCCGAGGCGCAATGACCCATCGATGGCTTGTACGCCACGCAGCTCTGACAGCCGCGAGATGTCCAGTAACGTCCGGGGCAGCGGCCGCGTGACGTGCGCCGGATAAACGTCCGTGCCCCCAGCGATGACCGTGTATGGCGCCTGCGCCAGCTCAGCTAGCGCCTCCTGCAAGTGCCGTGGCCGTTCGTAGCGCGGCGTCACCACCGGACACGCTCCCTTGCCCCTGGCTTCGAGGTTAACCCTCGCGGCAGGAGCTCGTTTGGTAAAGTTCGCTAATGAAGCGTTTACTTCATTGCGTAATGCCAAAATTACTGGACCGCATATCTGGCGTCAATCGTGCGGCGCATCTGCCGCCCGCCGCCGGGTGGGGCACCGGTCACGCCCGGGGCCCAGTCGGCGCTGGTCCGGTGGCGATACCGTTAACCTTGGCCTGCTGACGAAGCCGATGGATACAAACGTGAACGAAGCCATCCCCCGCACCCTCGCGGCGCACGACGCGCCGATTGAAACCGATGCCGTGATCGTGGGCGCCGGACCGGTAGGCCTGTTTCAGGTCTTCGAGCTCGGCCTGCTCGAGATCAAGGCCCATGTGATTGATTCGCTGAATCACGTCGGCGGCCAGTGCGTGGAGCTGTATCCGGACAAGCCGATTTACGACATCCCGGCAGTGCCGGTATGCACCGGTCAGGAGCTGACCGACAATCTGCTTAAGCAGATTGCGCCATTTAATGCGACGTTTCACCTGGGCCAGGAGGTCACCGTGGTAGAGCGGCGCGACGACGGCCGCTTTAACGTCGAGACCTCGCTTGGCACCCGCTTCATCACAAAGACGCTATTCATCGCCGCCGGCGTAGGTAGCTTCCAGCCGCGCACGCTGAAGGTAGAAGGCATCGAGAAGTTCGAGGGCACACAGCTTTTTTACCGCGTCAAAGATCCAAGCCGCTTTTATGGCAAGAACTTAGTGATCTGCGGCGGCGGCGACTCGGCGCTTGACTGGACGCTGGCGCTGGTCGGTAAGGCCGAAAGCGTCATCTTGCTGCACCGGCGCGAGGGCTTCCGCGCCGCGCCGGCGTCAGTGGCCAAGATGCGCGAGCTGGTGGAGAAGCTGCAGATGCAGCTGATGATCGGTCAAATCTCCGGTTTCGAAGAGCGAGACGGCCGGTTGACCGAAATCCGGGTCACGTCACTCGATGGGGTGACGCGGCGCGTGCCGCTTGACATCCTGCTCGTCTTCTACGGGCTTTCGCCGAGGTTAGGGCCTATCGCCAATTGGGGATTGCAGTTGGAACGCAAGCAGATTGTCGTCGACACCGAGAAGTTTGAAACCAGCGTACCCGGTATCTTCGCCGTCGGCGACATCAACACCTATCCCGGCAAAAAAAAGCTGATCCTCTCGGGCTTCCATGAAGCAGCGCTGGCCGCTTTTGGAGCAGCGCGTTACGTTTTCCCGGATAAGAAAATTCACCTGCAGTACACGACCACTAGCACAAAGTTGCATCAAGTGCTCGGTGTGCAGTCGCCGGTGTTCGATTAACGGCTGCCGGTGGCGGCCGCTGGCCGCGGCGCCGGCCGTACCAGGCCAGATCACCTCAATGTGGATGCAACCGCGAACCTGCTCGGCGGCACCAAGCTAGGCGTCAACGTCTGTGTTGTTGACGCCGGTTCATGGATTTGCGCTGACGCCGGCGCACCGGCGCCGCCCGCAATCTGTTGCGGGCCGGTGCGAGGCGCCAACGCAGCGGGCGGTTCAGTGCTTGTGCGCGCCGCCGGTCGGAGCCGCGGTGCGCACCTCGACGTCCACCTTGACCTCGCCGCCCCGCTCGAACTTCAGCATCAGCGGGAACTTCTCGCCCGCCTTCAGCGGCGCCTTCAGCCCGATCAGCATCACGTGCAGCCCGCCGGGCTTCAGTTCCGTGACTGCGCCGCCGGTGACATCGATCGCCTCCACCTTGCGCATGCGCATGACGTTGCCGTCCATCACATGCGTGTGCAGCTCCACGACGTTTGCTACCGGCGCGCTCGCCGACAGCAGCTTGTCGGTCGCGCCCGCATTGCGGATCTTCAGGTAGGCGGCGCCGTTAGCCTGTCCGCCGACGGTGGCGCGCGCCCACGGCTCTTCGATGGTCAAATCGCCGGCTTTCACCCCATGGCCGTGCGCCCAGGCAGCAGCAGCCAACAGAACGCCGCCGATAGCCAGCCAAACGTTACGCATGTCTCTCTCCTTCGAGCTTATGCTCCGCGCCGATGCAATGGTCGTTAGGCCAGGACTTCGGTGACGCGGATCCCGAATCCCGGCCCGCCTTCGGTCCAGGCGGCCAGCAGCCGCCCGTCCGATCGCCGCCAGTTGCGGCAGGCCCGAGTCGCGGTTCGCCGCCACCCGGGCGATCTCGAAACGCTCGCGCGCGGCCGCCGACAAGACCGCTGGCGCAACGAGCACGCCGCCAGCCGGCGGCGGCGCCGCAAAGAAACCCGCATGCGGCGCGCAGTACGCGCAGTGCTCGAGCAGGAAAACTTCGGCCGGCAGCCGAGACTCGCCACCGCCTGCACCACGCGCTGAGCACACCTCGCCTAGCGGCAGCGGCGCCCACGCCCGCGCCAGCGCGGGCA
>JANWXE010000034.1 GCA_025055385.1 Burkholderiaceae bacterium
CCGAAGTCCGGCGCCAGCGACCAGGCGTAGTACTGCGCCTCGTCGAAGTACAGCTCCACACCGGCCAGCGCGCGCGCGGCCAGCCGGTATGCGGTCAGCGCAGCGAGCGCCAGCAGCAGCGCGGCGAACGTCGCCCGGCCTTCGCCGGCCGCAGATGGGGTCGAAGCGCTCACCTGGCGTCCAACGGCCGCGCCGGTCCGACTCCGCTTAAGCCCCCTTCGGCACGCGACCGAGCAGATAGAACTCGTCGTTGGGCCGGATCGAGGCCATGTTCGCCAGGCGGTTCGACATGGCGAAGAAAGCGGCGATCGCGCCGATGTCCCAGATGTCCTCCTCGGTGAAGCCGTGCGCGCGCAGGGCGGCGAAGTCCTCCTCGCCGATTTCGTGCGAGCGCAGCGCCACCTTCAGCGCAAAATCCAGCATCGCCCGTTGGCGCGGCGTAAGATCGGCCTTGCGGTAATTGATCGCGACCTGGTCCGCCAGGTACGGGTTCTTCGCCCGCACGCGCAGGATCGCGCCGTGCGCGACCACGCAGTACTGGCACTGGTTGGCGCCGCTGGTAGCGACCACGATCATCTCGCGCTCGGCCTTGGTCAGCCCCCCTTCCTTCTCCATCAGCGCATCGTGGTAAGCGAAGAACGCGCGGAACTCCTGCGGCCGGTGCGCCAGCGCCAGAAACACGTTGGGGACGAAACCCGCCTTCTCCTGCACCGCCAGGATGCGCTCGCGGATGTCCTCCGGCAGTTCATTGAGCTCCGGGACCGGAAAGCAGCTAATCGATGCGTTGCTCATACAGCGACCTCCTCCTGCCGGGCGGCGTACTGAATACGGTACAGGTGAGCGTACAGGCCGCCACGCGCAAGCAGCTCGGCGTGGCGGCCGACCTCGACGATGCGCCCTGCCTCCAGCACGACGATACGCGAGGCGGCCTCGATCGTCGATAGCCGGTGTGCGACCACGAAGGTCGTGCGGCCGCGCATCAGCCGGGCCAGCGAGAGCTGCACGTAACGTTCGGACTCGGAATCGAGCGCTGAGGTTGCCTCGTCCAGTAATAGCAGTGGTGCGTCCTTCAGGAGCGCGCGGGCAATCGAGAGACGTTGTCGCTGGCCACCGGAGAGTTTGACAGCGTTCTCGCCAATCGGCGTATCGAATCCTTGCGGCAGACTCTCGATAAACGGCAACAGGTACGCTGCCTCAGCAGCCGCCCAGATCTGCTCGCGCGTGGCACCCCGCTGAGCCCCATACGCGATGTTGGCCGCGATCGTGTCGTCGAAGAGCACAGTATCCTGGGATACAAGTGCGATCTGTCGCCGCAGGCTGGCGCGGGTCAACGCGCGGAGCGGAATACCGTCGAGCAAGATCTCTCCCGCGATCGGTTCAATAAAACGCGGCAGCAGGTTAATCAGCGTGGTCTTGCCTGCTCCGGACGGCCCCACCAGCGCGATCGTTTCACCAGGTGCCACTGTCAGCGACACGTCACGCAGCGCCGGCCGCCGGGCGTTCGGATAGTGCACTGTCACGTTTGCGAACTCAACGGCGCCACGCGCCCGCTCAATTGTGCGCGTTCCGGTCTCGGTCTCGGTAGCAGAATCGATCAGCCCGAAGATACTTTCCGCCGCCGCCAACATACGCGCCAGAGGTCCACTGAGGGACGCCAGGTGCCGCAGCGGCGGCAGCAGCAGCAGCGCGGCGGTTAAAAAGGTGATGAAATCGCCGGCCGACAAGCGCGCCACCTGCGCCTGCGCCAGCGCGATGCCGATCACGATAGCGAGCCCCGCCGCCGCGATGATCTGCGTCGCCGGCGTCGCGCCCGAGTAGCCGACCTGCATGCGTATCGCGTACCGACGCAAACGCTCGTTAATGCGGCTGAAGCGCGCCCGCTCGTACTCCTGCCCCTCATAGACCTTGATGACGCGAGCCCCGTCGAGTGCCTCCTGCACGGCACGCGTCATCTCTCCCACCATTGCCTGGTTCTCGAGATTCAGGCGCCGCAGGCGGCGCGAAAATGCTCGCAGCGCGAATGCGATCGGCGGAGCGACCAGCAAGATGGCGAGCGTCAGTTGCCAGTTGAAGTACAGCAGCACCGCCAGCAGGGCCAGCACCGACAGCGAGTCGCGTACAGCGATGGTCAGCGATTCGGCGGCAAGATTCAGCGCGTTGGTAGCCTCGTTGACGAACTTCGCTACCACAGTGCTCGACGGCGTGTTCTCCAGGGTGGTCTGCGGCCAGCCGAGTACCCGCTCGAACATTTGCCCGCGCAGTTGCAGCAGTACATCCTGCGAGACCCGGTTCAGCAAGTAACCGCTCGCAAACGAGCTCAACCCACGCAACACGAAGATGCCGACGAAAGCCAGCGGCACCCACAGCGCCGCATTCGCACTGCGCTGGTAGAAGCCTTGGTCCAGGAACAGCCCGGTCATGCGGGCAATCATCGGCTCGGTGGCAGCCGTGACCGCCATCGCCAGCACCGCGAGGATCAGCAAGCGGCGGTGTGCCAGCACCAGTCGCAGTAAACGGTGGAAGATCGGATCGAGGAGCAGGGAACGGATAGCCATTGGCAAGACGACTGCGCGCCGCCAATACAATCACGTCGCGCCGGTCCGTGAAGTGTAGGCGAATAAGGTCCGGCCTCCCTGCGCGCCGCGCGCTTACATTGGCGCAGTGTGTCCGATGTCCCGCCTGGTCGTCCGCCTGCCTAATCACCTCGGTGACGCGTGTATGAGCCTGCCCGCGCTCGAGCACCTGCTTGCGCATGGATACGCGTTGACCGTCGTCGGACAGCCCTGGGCCAGCGCGCTGCTGCAGGCCTATCCGCTGCACGTCATCGGCGCGCCGGCGGGTTTGCGGGCGCAGATCGACGCCCTACGACAGACGCGCCAAGGTGCGCCGGCACCGGCGCTGCTGCTCACCAATTCGTTCTCCTCGGCGCTGGCCTGCCGGCTCGCCGGGCTGCGGCCGATCGGTTATGCCACGGACGCCCGCGGCCTGCTGCTGGCGCAGGCGCTGCCCGCGCCACCGCCGCTGCACATGGTCGAGTATTACTTCGCGCTGGCGCGCCACCTGACCGGCGACCAAGCGGCCTCGCCGTCACCACCCTCGCTGCGCCTCGCCGCCGATGCGCATGCCCGCGCGGCCGCGTTGCTGCAGGCCGCTGGCATCGCCGGCGCTTATGTCATGCTCAGTCCGGTGGCGGCTGGGCTGCACCGCGGGCGCGTCAAGGCGTGGTCCGGCTT
>JANWXE010000075.1 GCA_025055385.1 Burkholderiaceae bacterium
CGAGCCATCGCGCGCTTCCATGCGAGCGACGTGCCGGCCGCCGACGCGCAGATCGATCTCGGCCCAAGGGCAGTGCCAGTCCGGGGTCGCCTGGTTCCACTGCGTGATGGCCTGCGGCGTGGTGTACGCGTCCCACGCTGCACGGAGCGGCACCGGAACCCAGGCTTCGATGGTGATGGTTTTGGAAAGAGACATTTCGACTCCCCAGGCGCTTCAGCCCCTACGCGCGGCGTCGATGGCGGCGACGTCGATCTTGGTCATCGTCATCATCGCTGCGAATGCACGGCGCGCTTCATCTCCGCCCGCGGCCACCGCCTCGATCAACGTGCGCGGGGTGATCTGCCAGTTGACCCCCCAGCGATCTTTGCACCAACCGCATTGGCCTTCCTGACCGCCGTTGTCAACGATGGCCTGCCAGTAGCGGTCGGTTTCGTCTTGCGTGTCGGTGGCGATCTGGAACGCAAAGGCCTCCGATTGCGGGAAAGCCGGCCCGCCGTTCAGGCCGATGCACGGGATGCCGCACACGGTGAAGTTGACGACCAGCACGTCGCCGGCCCGCCCCGAGGGGTAGTCCGCCGGGGCGCGGACGACGGAGTGCACCGCGCTGTCGGGAAAAACCGAGGCATAGAACCGTGCCGCCTGCTCGGCCTCACGGTCGTACCAGATGCAAACGGTATTTTTCGCGATCATTGCGGCTCCCCGGCAGTCGGTGCGCAAGATTCGACATGAACAGTTGATATCAACATAATTGCACTGTGCCCCGCCCGTTTCCGCTTGTCAAGACCCGCAAGGTCGCGCAAGAGTGTCTTTGCCTGCAAGTGCAGCGCGCCGCCCGCCTGCTGGCGCGCCGGTTCGATCAGGTGTTCCGACCGCTGCGTCTGACGAACGGACAGTTCTCGCTGCTGATGGCACTGAACCGTCCGCAGCCGCCGACCGTCGGCGAACTCGCGCCCTTCCTGGCCATGGACCGCACGACGCTGACCGCGCTGGTCAAGCCGCTCGAACGCCGCGGGCTGCTTGCGGTGACCACCGACGACGAGGACCGCCGTAAGCGCCGGCTCCGCCTCACGCCGGCCGGCCATGCGCTGCTCGGGCGCGCCTACCCGCTGTGGTGTCGGGCGCACGCCGCGCTGCAACGGCAGGTCGGCGATGCGGCCGGTCTGCGCGCCTTCCTCGCCCAGGCGGCGGCCGCACCCGGCGCGAGGCGCCGCGCCACCGCAGGCCGCCGCACGCGTGCGGCTTCGCCCTGAGGCATTGCGCGCGGCTGCGTGGTGCCGCCCGCGCCGCCCACGCGCGCCGGCGACCCGCCGCCGCCTTTTCGCACGGCTCGCGATACGAGAACGTCTGGGGCCGCCCGGTACCCAGAATGTCATCCCGCCTGCGGGTCCGCCGCGAACCGCGAAAGCAGGGCTGCCATGCCTGTCTTTTCCCTGCTGTGCGGACGACGCTGCGCCGATATAAGCAGCCATTACCGCGGCTTCCGACGCCATGCACGCTGTGATCAACACGGACTTCCCGGACGCGTCAGCGAGCGACGGCCAGTTCACACGTGACCGCACGCTCCGCCAGCGCCGTCTGATGCTGGCACTGATCGCGGGCAGCTTCGCGCTTGACACGCTGCTGCTACTGGCCTTCGCCGCGCTCGGCGTGCTGGCGCCGCTCGCGGCGCTCGCCTACGGGGCGGCCGGTGCGCTGTCGAGCGCTTTTTTCCTCGCGCTTGATCTCAGTGGCTTTAGCGACCGCCAACGCGACCCGTACCTGACGGTGCCGAGCGTCTGGCTAAACGGCACCCTGATCGTGGCTGCTGCCAGCTGGATGCCGCAGGTCGGACCCCTGCTTCTGATGCTGCTGTTCATCGTGCTCGCCTTTGGCGCCCTGAGGTTGTCGCGCCGGGATGTCGTTGCGGTGTTGGCCGTGCTGGCGCCCGCTTTGGCCCTGGTGTTGCTGGCGGCCGGCACGGAATTCTCGGTGCCGATGCACACCGTCGCCGAGCGCCTGTTGACCGCCGGCTGGATTGTCTCGGTGCTCGCGCGCTGCATGCTGTTGGGTCTGTACGGCGCACACATTCGCACACAGCTCAATGTGCGCAACCAACAACTGCGGCAGGCGCACGCCGAGGTGCACCGGCTGGCCACACGCGACGATTTGACGGGTCTTTTGAACCGCCGCTCGATCCTGCAGTGCGCCCAGGCGCAGGCCGCTGCGTCTGCGGCGCTGGCGGTGGCGCTGCTGGACATCGACCATTTCAAGTGCATCAACGACACCTTGGGCCATCCGGCCGGCGATGAGGTATTGCGGCAGTTCGGCCTGGTCGTAGCGCGGGAAATGCGCGTCACCGATCGCGCCGGGCGTTTTGGCGGCGAGGAATTTCTTGTGCTGCTGCGCGGGGTCGACGACC
>JANWXE010000044.1 GCA_025055385.1 Burkholderiaceae bacterium
CCCGAGGGCGAGATCCCGTGCAACGCGCTCGCGCTGCTGCTGGCGGGCGCGGCGCTCGCCGGCGCCAGCCCGCGGGCACGCGCCAGCGTGCGGGTGGATCCGTCGGGCGTGCCGCTGCAGGAGGCCGTGGAGGGGTTTCTGCGGCTGCGCAGCGACCCGGTGCCGAGCGGCGTGGGGCCGCTTGGCGTGGCGCGCGTGCGCTGACGGGGCCGATCGTCAGCGCGCGGCCGCGCACCAACGTGGTCCCTGCGCGAGCGCCCGTCCCTCGTTGGCGAGCTTGATCAGGTGCGCGGTCAGCGAGCGACGCGCCACCGGCAGGAGTGCCGGCGGCGTCTCCGCGTAGACCTCGGCCAGGAGTTCCTCGACGCCGGCACAGCCGTGCCGTGCCAGCGCCTGCAGCACGCGCGCCTCGCGCGCCAGCCGGTGCGCGATCAACCGTTCGATCGCCGCGTGCGGCTGCGGGATCAGGAAGCCGTGTCCCGGCGCCAGCCAGTCGAGATCCTCCGCCAGCAATGCGCGTAGCGACGCAAGATACGCCGCCATGTCGCCATCGGGTGGATTGATCACCACCGTGGAGCCTTGCATCACGTGGTCGCCGGTAAACAGCGTCTTCTCCTCCTCCAGCAGATAGCACAGATGGTTGGAGGCATGCCCGGGCGTGTGGATCACGCGCAGCGTGGTCTGCGCGCCCAGACGCAGCCGTTCGCCGTGCGCCAGCGCGCGGTCCGGGGCGAAGCGCGCGTCCTGCCATTCGTCGTGCTGCGGCCGCATGCCGAGCAGCACCGCGCCGGTGCGCGCCTTCAGCGCGGCCGCCAGCGGCGAGTGATCCTTATGCGTGTGGGTGACGAGGATCCAGCGCACCGGCCCCGGCGCGGCAGCGACGAGGGCCGCGAGGTGCGCTGCGTCGTCCGGCCCCGGGTCGATCAGCGCCCAGCTGTCGCCGTGCGGGTCGCCGACGAAGTACGAATTGGTACCCGGCCCGGTCATCAGGTTGCCGTTCGGTGCTGTCACGCGCACGATGCGCCCCGAAAGCCGCACCGCGCGCCCGGGCACCAGCTCGCAGGACGCGCTGCCCCGTCCGTCCGGATCGATCCGCCCGATCTCGGCATAGGCAGGGTGGTCGGGCATCACCGGCTGCGGCCCTTCGGGACCGACCGCGATGCGCGGTTCGATGACCGCGATTTCGCGCAGCGCCTGCGCGTGCGCGACGCATTCGCGCGCGGTCCTGAAGCGTGACAGCGCCTGCAGCGTGTGCCTAGTAGCGTTGGGCAGACGCCCCGCAAGTGCGCCGCTCAACGCATCGTGCGGCCGAATCCAGCGGTGCTCAACGGTTTCCTCGCCGTCGATTGAGACTTCCTGGCCCGCTGGCACGATGGCGACGAAGAACCGGGTGTCGAAACGTTTTGGCAAGCCGCGCGGCGTAATCCAATGGCTGTGGTAGGCGAGCTGATCAGCCGCCAGCCAAAGCCCATGGCGCGCGCAAAACTCGGCGAAGCCAAGCTCGCCGCGCCGCAGTGCGGCACGCACATACTGCCATTGCTCGGGTGCAAGCGGCGGCAGCGGCGCTGCGCTGCCGTCGGCGCCGCAGACAAACAGCAAACCGGCCTCCTCAAAGCACTCGCGGATCGCCGCGACGTAGTAGTCAAGGCCTCCTTCGGGCAGGCCAAGCCGGCGACTCGCTGCACCATCATCTAATCCACGGCAGTATTCGTGCAGGGCCCGATCGCCCGTATCGAGTGTGCCACCGGGGAACACGTATGCGCCGCTGGAGCGGTCATTGGCCCGCTGCGCGCGTCGCAGCAGCAGCACCTCCATCCCCTCTGGTCCGTCGCGCAAAACCATTACGGTGGCGGCCGGCCGCGGCACCGCCACGGGTGCCGGTGCCCACTGTGGCGCAGCATTCATCGCTTTAGACTCCGGGTTGTCACAACTGGCAAGGCAGTCACCAAGCATACGCGGCGTGCCCCGTGGCGCGCTGACACAAGCCGATGCAGGACGTATCGAAATCCCCGATGGCGGCGGGCGGCCGTGTGCTCAGCAGTTTTCTCGGCTGGGCGTCGCGTACGCGCCGCCACGATTTGGTCGCGCAGGCGCGCGCGCTGCTGTCTGAGCGCGGCGAGGCCTCCGGCACAGCGCTTGCAGCGGAGTTACTGGCCCACTACGATGCGCTAGACACTGCGCAGCGCATCGCGTTTTTGAAGCGGCTGGCGCTGGAGTTCGGTGCCGACCGACAGCGTCTACAGCAGGCGCTGGAGCGTTATCGCCAAGACGCTTCACCGCGGCACGAGCTGGCGCTGCACGCTGCCGCCGAGCCGCTGCGGCAAGAGCTGATCCGGCGGCTGAACCGCGCGCCAGGCGGCACCGGCCGGCTACTGGCGATGCGCGCCGATTTGCTGCGGGCGCTCGACCGCGAGCCCGACCTCGCGTTGCTGGACGCGGATTTCCGGCACCTGTTCAGCTCCTGGTTTAATCCGGGCTTCCTGGTGCTGAAGCGCATCGACTGGGATACGCCGGCGCTAATTCTGGAAAAGATCATCCGCTATGAGGCAGTGCACGAAATCACCAGCTGGGACGATCTGCGCCGGCGCATCGACCCAGAGGACCGCCGCTGCTTTGCGTTCTTCCATCCAGTGGTTGCGGGTGAACCACTGATCTTCGTCGAGGTGGCGCTGACCACCGAAATGCCGGCCGCCATTGCGCCGCTGCTTGCTACCGAGCGCCGGCCGCTGCCTGCGCGGCGGGCGACGACGGCCGTTTTTTACTCAATTTCCAACTGTCAACTCGGCCTGCGCGGTGTGCCGCTTGGCAACTTCTTAATCAAGCGCGTGGTAGAAGAGTTGAAGCGTGAGCTACCCAACCTGCGTCAGTTCGTGACGCTGTCGCCAGTGCCTGAGTTCATGGCGTGGCTGGCGCGGCAACGTCACGATCCGCAGGCGCTGGCACTGTCAGCCTCAGATCGGGCCGTGCTCGCGGCGCTGGATTCCGGCGGCGCCTGGCAGCGCGACGCCGCGGTGGTGCGCCGGCTGCGGCCCGTGCTGACGGCAGCCATCGCCTACTACCTGCTGCGGGCCCGCGACGCCACCGGTCGAGTGCCTGATCCGGTCGCGCGTTTCCATTTGAACAACGGCGCGCGGCTGGAGCGGATTAACTGGCTCGCCGACCCGTCGCCTAAAGGCATGGCACAGGCAGCCGGCTTCATGGTTAACTATTTTTACGACCTGCGGCAGATCGAAGAAAATCACGAAAAGTTCGTCAAGGACGGCACCGTGGCCGCCTCGCGAGCGGTCCAACGCCTGCTAAGGTCTGCCGACCCGCGCGCTGAATAGATGCGGCCTTAGCGAGCGGTTGCCGACCGCACCGTCTCAGCGGGCTTCAAGACGCGCCGTTCTGCATCAGACAGGCTTTTATTTGCAGTCGCATGACCCTTCCCGCATTAGGCGGCGCGCCAGCGGCGCTTCGCCACAAGGATCCCAGCGATCCACGCGGCAGCGAGCACGGCCCCGGAGGCCGGTTCCGGTACCGTGCCCGCCTGACGAACCTCAAAATTGAAGGCCGATGTGATACCGCCGATCGTCCAGCGGGCGCTGTCGACTGCACCGAGGAAGTCACCGCCCCACCCAGAGCCTATACCGAGGGAGAAGCCAATGATCACCGCACTCGGCAGATACATCTGCCAGTCGGCCAGCGTTGCGTCATAGCCGTAGCCATTGCCATTGATGTCAGCCGCAAACGGCAAGCCCAGGCCGAAGCTCCACAGATACGTCGAGGCGCCGATTGATTCGGCCACCCAGCTGTTGGTGGCAGCCGCCCAGCCAGCGGCCTCGTTGTAGACACGCTCATACACTAAGCCGCCGCGATCATGCGTCGTGGCTAAATTGCCGTCGGCATCGAGCAGGACACGCATGACGGGGTGCAGATGCCCCGCGCTCGTGCTGGCGGCGCTGCGATACCACTCGTAACCAAAAGACGACAACGCCGAGAAGCTGCCGAGCGTGCCAGTGGCGTAAAAGTTGCCGAATAGATTGATCGCATGGGCCAGGTATTCGAGGTCGGCCTTGTCCGCACTGTCCTGACCGACGAAGCGGGCCGAGCCGTTACCGTGACGCGCAAATACCTGGTCGATTCCGACGGTCGCACCGTTGCGGACGTTGTTGTAGTACCAGCCGGAGCTTCCGACCGCTTGTCCCTGATTCACCGAGGACGGATTCGTGAACGTGTCCCCGGGCAGCAGATTGTTCGACGTCACGATCGTGGCCGCCGCGGCCAGGCTTCCGACGGCGGCAAGAAGCGCACCCGCTGCCGCAATTAGGGACTTTCGTAGCAGCGTCTTCATACGTCTAGAGACTCCGTGAACGGCTGTAGCCAACACCGTGCACCACCTATGCGTTCACGGTGTGGTAGCAAAAACCGTTCCCCCCGGCCAGCTGAGCGCTAAGCCATTGAAAAAAGGATACGGTCTGCCCTTCGGACGCTCGGGGTCCCGCGCAGCGTCAAAAATTCCGACAGCCTACGTTTAGGCGATTGACGTGGTCAGTCGATTGACGCGGTCAGTCATCCGACGAACGTCTTCATGACTCCATTTGGTGGAACTACAATTCAAAGGGTCCCAGAAACATGTGATTAGCGACGCAGCGAGGTCGATCATGGGTGCCGATGCAAAACGCCGCCGTTGGCTGCAAACAGGTCTTGCGGCGCCAGCCGTGCTTACCGTCTCATCGGCGTCTGCGACCGTGATGTCAAGCTTCGGCCGCTGCCTGCGCAATCTCGAACGTCATCAGCCCGCACAGTTCTTCAGCACGACCGCAGACGGCTGGTTCCGCAAGCAGGTCCCTGTCGTGCAGCTGGCCTACAAGGGTCACGTAAAGGGCCACTTCTACCTCGATCCGCTGAAAAACGTCTACGTAAGCGTGACCCCCCCACACACTGAACTCTCATTCGGCCCCATCTTGCCGCCTGGCTGGCAGATCACAGGTCAGAGCAAACGGTGGGCATTAGTGTGGTTTGATAAGCTCAGCGGCACGCAATACACAAAGGTCACGCTGCAGAAGCCGCGCGGTTCCCTGGCGGCCACGATGAGCTGCTACAGCTCCTTCCGCCGCCTGGCATAAGCCTTTGCAAGACGCAGACTCGATTCGCGATGAGCGCCGCTACGTCGCGGCGCCCAACCTGAAGATGCACGACTTCGATGATGAAGTCGTCGTATTCGACCCCCTCAGTTGGGACGCGCACGTGCTGAATGCTGCGGCGGCCGCCGTGCTGGAATTCCTGCGGCAGGCGCCTCGGACCGTAGACGATGTCACGGCGCTGCTGCGCACGGTGCTGCGAGAGCAGGAGCGGACCGCCGCCGCCGTCCACGCGCGGGACCTGCTGTCCGAGCTCTCAAATTTATGCCTCGTGCGCGTGCTCGACGAGGACGCGCGTGTCGCTGGCTGACCTGGACGTCGCCGCGCTGCGAGAGCAGCTAGTCGTGGAGGGTCTGGCGCTCGACTGCGGCGCCGCACGCATCCGCATCCGCAGCGACCTGCCGGAACTGGCGCCGCTGCTGCGCATCCTCTACCGCGCCTTTGCGCCGCTGCCGGCGGCGGCGGGCTGCGACGTGTCAGTGCGGCTGCGGCGCGGCCGGGGGCTGCGGCGCTGGCTGCGGCCCCAAGTGGAACTGGTGATCGACGGCGCACGCGAGCTGGAGCCGTTTCCACGCGACACGCCCTTGCCGCTGCTCGAATGGGGCCTTAATTACGCGCTGGCCAGCCGCCTGACCTGCCATCTGCTGCTGCATGCCGGCGCGGTGGAGCGCGGCGGGCGCGCCGTGCTGCTGCCGGCCATGCCCGGGGCCGGCAAGAGCACGCTGACGGCGGCGTTGGCGCTGCGTGGCTTCCGGCTGCTGTCCGACGAGTTCGGTGTGGTGCGGCTCACTGACGCGCAACTGCTGCCGCTGCTGAGGCCGGTAGCGCTGAAGAACGAATCGATCGATGTCATCGCACGCTTCGCACCAGAGGCGGTGATCGGCCCGCGCTTCCCGAAAACGCACAAGGGCACGGTGGCGCACCTGGCGCCGCGCACCGAGGACGTCGCGGCCTGTCATCGACCCGCCCAACCCTCGCTGGTGATCTTCCCGCGCTTTGCGGCCGGCCATGGCGTCGAGCTGGAACCGTTGCCCCGCGCGCGCGCCTTCGCGCGCCTAGCCGTCAATTCGTTCAATTACGAGTTCCTGGGTCCAGACGCGTTCGATGCGCTCGGAAGGCTGCTTGCCAGCGCGTCGTGCTATCAGCTTGTCTATGGCGACCTGCAGGCTGCGGTCGCCGCAATCCAGCGTCGGCTCGCCGCCGAGGGGCCGTAACGGCCGCGCGCCATTGCCTTCCTACAATGCCAGGCGATGCTGCCGCCGCGCACTGCCCTGCCCGATCATTTGCGCCTGCTGCTCGATGCGCTGACCGATGCCCGCGTTTGCGCGCAGCTGCCGGAGCTGCGCTGGGAGTTACTGCTGCGCACAGCGCGCGCCGCCCGCCTGCTGGGGGTGCTGGCCGAGCGCGTCCAGGCGGCACTGCCCATCGCAGCCCTGCCGCCGCTGGCGCAGCGGCATCTTGCCGCCGGCCGCAACGAAGCGCGCTTTCGGCGGCAGAAGACGCTCTATCTGCTGGCGACGATCGAACCATTGCTGCGCGCCTGCGGCAAGGTGGTACTGCTGAAGGGCGCCGCCTACATCGTGCAGGACCTGCCGGTCGCCGCCGGTCGGCTGCCGGCCGACGTAGACGTGCTGGTGCCGCGCCGCGCGCTGCCGGCGCTGGAGCGCGCGCTGCTGGAGGCCGGCTGGGAGTTCGAGAAGACCGATCCCTACGACCAGCACTACTACCGCGCCTGGACGCACGAGCTGCCGCCGCTGCAATGTGCCGGGCAGGCGCTGGAACTCGATCTGCACCACGCGCTGCTGCCGCCGCGCGGGCGGCTGCGACCGGATATCGAGGCGGTCCTGGCGGCGGCCGTGCCGATCGAAGGCACTGCCTATCACGCGCTGAACCCCGCCGATCAGGTGCTGCATGCGGCCGCGCACCTGTTCCAGGACTCCGACTGCACGAACCGGCTGCGCGATCTGGTCGACATCGACGCGCTGCTGCGCCATTACGCCGCCGCCGATGCGGCGTTCTGGCCCGCACTGCTGGCGCGCGCGCAGCGGCTGCAGCTTGGCCGACCGCTCTGGTATGCGCTCGCCGCCGCCTGCGCCTGGCTTCAACTCGCGCTGCCGCCGCCCGTCGAGGCGTGGC
>JANWXE010000104.1 GCA_025055385.1 Burkholderiaceae bacterium
CTCCATCTCAGCGCTCCCTGCGGCGCGCCGCATGATAGGCGCCGGTGCCGCGCGTGATCACGCGGTCGGTGGGCAGCACGTCGCCCGGCTCGAATTCCGGCTGCCCTCTCACGCGCTCATAGATCGGCCCGAAATCGATCCGGGCCAGTTCCAGCAGCTCGTCCATGTCACGGATCACGAAGTAGGTTTCCTGGAAGTCGTCGATGCGGTATCGCGTGCGCATCACGCGCTCCAGATCGAAGCGCAGGCGGTTGGGCGACGGGTCCTCTAGCGCGAAGACGGATTCCGCCGACGAGGAGGCGATGCCCGAGCCGTAGATGCGCAGCCCGCCGTCCTGCTCGACCAGCCCGAACTCCACCGTGTACCAGTACACGCGCGCCAGTTGCGGCAGCACCCCCAGCCGTTGCGCGCGCAATCCCCCTTCGCCGTACGCCTGCATGTAGTCGGCAAAGACGGGATGCATCAGCATCGGCACGTGGCCGAAGACGTCGTGAAAGACGTCCGGTTCCTCCAGATAGTCGAGCTGCTCGGGCCGGCGGATGAACTGGCCCGCCGGAAAGCGACGGTTGGCCAGATGCTCGAAGAACACCTCGTCGGGCACTAGGCCCGGGACGGCCACGACCTGCCAGCCAGTGGCCTTCATCAACGCATCGGACAGTCGCCGGAAGTCGGGAATTCGGTCAGCCTCGATCGGCAGCGCGCGCATGCCGGCGATGAACTCGTTGCACGCGCGCCCAGGCAGCAGCCGGCTCTGCCGCTCGTACAGGACCTTCCAGGTCGCATGTTCCTGCGGCGTGTAGCGCTCCCAGGCCTGGTCGATGGTCCAGTCCGGGCTGGGCGGCCGCGCGGCCGCACCGGCGGCGAAGCCGTGTTTTTCGGCCGGCGGGGCCATAGCGCTTACGCGCCGTAGGCCGCATCGATCGCGCGCGCAAGATCGAAGTCGCGCGCGGTCAGGCCGCCGGCATCATGGGTGGTCAGCGTGATCGTCACGCGGTTGTAGACGTTGCACCAATCTGGATGATGGTCGCGCTTTTCTGCTTCCAGTGCCACGCGCGTCATGAAGGCGAACGCCTGCGCGAAATCGAGAAACTGGAATTCGCGCACGATGGCGCGCCGCGCCGCGTCGTGGCGCCACTTAGGCACCGTTGCTAACTGCTGCTGCAGATCCATCTCAGACCTCCCGCGCGGGCAAAATCGTGCCTGCGCATTCGCCAAAGCCGATGCGCCGTAACCCCTCGCGCACGCAGTACGCGCGCAAGATCACCGTGTCGCCATCCTGCAAGAAAGTGCGCGTCTCGCCGTTGGACAGGTTCAGCGGCCTGCGGCCGCCGGCGGTCAGCTCCAGCAGCGAGCCGCCTTGGTCCTCGCCAGGCCCTGAGACGGTGCCGGTGCCGAGCAGATCGCCTGGACGCAGATTACAGCCGTTGACGGTCTGGTGCGTGACAAGTTGCGCAACTGTCCAGTACAGGTCCCGCAGGTTGGAGCGCATCAGCCGCTGCGGTACACGCATCGCCGGTGTGCGCAGCCAGACTTCCAGCGTGATGTCCAGCGCGCCGTGGGCGCGGTTGTGCGGCGAATCCAGATACGGCAGCGGTTGCGGGTCGGCGGCCGGCCGCTCATAGGGCGCGCGAAACGGCGCCAGCGCTTCCAGAGTCACGATCCAGGGCGAGATCGTGGTGGCGAAACTCTTGGCCAGGAACGGGCCAAGCGGCTGGTATTCCCACGCCTGCAAATCGCGTGCGCTCCAGTCGTTCAGCAGCACGAAGCCAAAAATGTGGTCTTCGGCCTGCGCGATCGGAATGGGTTCGCCCAACGCATTGCCGGGTCCGATCACAATGCCCATCTCAAGTTCATAGTCCAGCCGCCGGGTGGCAGCAAGCCACGGCTGTGGTGCCTCGGCTGGTTTTATTTGGCCGCACGGTCGGCGGATCGGCGTGCCGCTGGGCACGATCGAGGAGGCGCGGCCGTGATAACCGATTGGCACCCATTTGTAATTGGGCAGCAGCGGGTGGTCGGGCCGCATCAGCTTGCCCACTGCGGTCGCGTGATGGATGCCGGCGTAGAAGTCCGAGTAGTCGCCGATATCGCACGGCAGTCCGAGCTCGACCTGCGCCAGCGGCCGCAGGGCCGCCTCGAAGCGGCTGCGCTCGGCGCTGCCATGGCGCAACCCTTGCGATAACGCACGGCGCAGCGCGCGACGGCGAGACGCCCCCTGCGCTAGCAGCGCGGCCATATCCTGGGAATCGATCAGGCCGGCGGCAGCCAGGTCCAGCACGCAATCGCCGATGGCCACACCGATGCGCCAGGGTTCGTTTGATGCGCCGCGAAAGCGGCCGAAGGGCAGGTTCTGTAGCGGGAAATCGGTGCCCGGGTCGTTCGCGCTCTCGACCCAGCTTGTCAGCGCCGGATCGTGCGTGTCGTCGATCATGCGGCGAGTTCTTTTTCGTGCAAAAAGGCGGCGTGCTTCGGCGCCCGCCGCGTGCGCGACCACTCCTCCAGCATCTCCCACTTCACCGCGTCCAGACGCCTCAGTTTCTCTTCTTCCTGCGGGTCTGGGCAGGCCAGCTCGATGCGGTGGCCGTTGGGGTCGAAGAAGTAGATGGAGTGGAAGATGCCGTGATCGGTGACGCCCAGCACCTGCACGCCGTTTTTTTCCAGGTGCTCCTTGTAGGCGAGCAGCGTGGCCCGGTCCTTGACCTTGAAGGCGATGTGCTGCACCCAGGCCGGCGTGTTCGGATCGCGACCCATCTCCGGCTTCGTCGGCAGCTCGAAGAAGGCAAGAATGTTGCCGCCGCCGGCGTCCAGGAACACGTGCATGTAGGGATCTGGCTCCTTCGTGGATGGCACGCGGTCCTCGGCGATCGCCAGCACGAAATCCATGTTCAGCATCTTCTGATACCAGAGCACGGTTTCCTTAGCGTCGCGGCAACGGTACGCGACATGGTGGATGCGGTCGATTTTCATGCGCGCTTCTCCTCGGGTTTGAGCACGCCGCGGCGGATCTGGTCGCGTTCCATCGATTCGAACAGGGCCTTGAAGTTGCCTTCGCCAAAGCCCTCGTCGCCGCGGCGTTCGATGAATTCGAAGAACACCGGCCCCAGCAGCGTCTGCGAGAAGATCTGCAGCAGCAGCCGCGGTGCGCCGCCAGCGGTCGAGCCGTCTACCAGAATGCCACGTGTGGCGAGCGCTTCCACCGGCAGGCCGTGGCCGGGCAGCCGCTGCTCCAGCATTTCATAGTAGACACGATTGGGCGCCGACATCAGCGGCACGCCGGCCATCTGCAGCCGGTCCACTGTCTCGATCAGATTCTCCGTGCGCAGTGCGATGTGCTGGATGCCCTCGCCGTTGAAGGCGAGCAGAAATTCCTCGATCTGGCCGGTGCCGCGCGAGGCTTCCTCGTTCAACGGGATGCGGATCTTGCCGTCCGGGGCGGTCATCGCCTTCGACGTAAGCCCCGTGTATTCGCCTTTGATGTCGAAGTATCGCAGCTCGCGGAAATTGAAGATGCGCTCGTAGAACTGCGCCCAGTACGCCATGCGGCCGCGGTACACGTTGTGTGTCATGTGGTCGATCTCGACCAATCCGTGGCCGCGTGGGTGCCGCTCAGCGCCCTCGATCCACTCGAAGTCGATGTCATAGATCGACCTGCCATCCTCAAAGCGGTCTATCAGATAAATCGGAGCTCCGCCGATGCCCTTGATAGCCGGCAGCTTCAGCTCCATCGGTCCGGTGGGGACGTCCACCGGTTGGGCGCCGAGTTCCAGCGCGCGCGCGTACGCCTTGTGCGAGTCGCGCACGCGGAAGGCGATCGCGCACGCCGACGGGCCATGTTCCTGCGCGAAGTACCAGGCAAGACTTCTCGGCTCGTTGTTGACGACGAAGTTGATGCCGCCCTGGCGGTACAAGACGACATTCTTCGAGCGGTGCACCGCCACTTTGCTGAAGCCGAGTTTCTCAAAAACCGGCTCCAGCACGTTCGGCTGTGGGGAGGCGAACTCGACGAACTCAAACCCCATCAACCCCATCGGGTTGTCGAACAAATCGGCCATGGCTCGCTCCTGTTGGGTGCCGCCGCGGGTGCATGCCGTCGGCAGCATTGTGCGCTTCTCGGATCGGCGCAGTGTAGGCGGGCCGGCGTGACAGATCGTTGCGAACCACAGCCGCCGGGGCCCAATCTGCGCAAGAATCCTGCGTGCGAAATTGAATTGGAGAAACAAGCATGCAGGAAGTTGAACTTGACCGCACCGATCGCAAACTTCTGGCCTACCTGCAAGGGCATGCGCGCGCTAGCAACGTCGAGCTCGCTGAGGCGGTGAGTCTGTCGGCGCCGCAGTGCTACCGCCGGCACCGGCGGCTGGAGGCGGCCGGCGTCATCGCCGCCTACGAGACGCGCCTGGCGGCGGCGCGGCTGGGATTCGGCGTCACCGCGTTCATCCACGTCACGATGGACAAAGGGCACGTGCGTGACCTGCCGAAGTTCCGCGCCATGGTTGCGGCGCTGCCGGAGATCCAGGAGTGCTACGCGGTCACGGGCGACTTCGACTACGTGCTGAAGGTGGTCGCGCGCGATCTGCAGGCGCTGTCGCGCTTCTTGATGGAAACGCTGATGAAGCTGCCCGGAGTGACGGCCGTGCGCTCCAGCGTCTGCCTGGAGGAGATCAAGTGCACCAGTGCGCTGCCCGTGGCACCGTGACGTGCCGCCGTCGCTGCAGCCGCCTCCGTTGCTCGAGGACTTGAGGTGCTGTTGCCGCGCGCGATGCTTACCGCGTTCCTGGTAGCCGCGCGCGGGCACTAGTGTCTACCGACGCGCGGGTCGTGGCGTTACCGCTGTCGGCACCGGCGTTGCAACAGCCCGGCGCGGCAGGGAAACGAGAAGCCATCCACGCGACAGAGGAGGAAGAAGATGGAGCGTTCTGCAATGACTTTCCGTCCCTCGGCACGCCTCGGTGCGCTTGCCGTAGCAGCCTATGTGCTAAGCGTGGCATCGTCGGCAGCGGCCAATCCATTGCAGGTGGAGCGAGACAAACGGCCAGCTGGCAGGGAAGCAGCCCCGGCCGCGGGGTCGGCAGCGGCGGCCCCAGCGGGGCCGATGGCCGCCTTGGGACATCTGGCCGAGGTCGCCTCGTCGGCGATGGCCGCTGCGCGTCAACCAGAACCGGTGCAGGCGGCCAATGAAAAGGCCGTTGCTCATAGCGGCGGCGCACAGCGTCGGGTGGGCTTGCGCGGCCTGCCCGAGTCGGTGAGCGCCCCAACGGCTACAGAAGCCACGGACACGACAAGCATGGTCCGCAATCGCAGCGATGCGCTGCGCGAACGAGAGCCGCGCACCGGTCAGCGCGGGCGGGTTGCTTCCTCTGCCGACGCGGGCTGGGCGCGTGGCCCGGCATCGGCGGACAAGGAGAAAGGGCCGCTGCCGGTCATAACGGATGCTGCAAGTCCGGCGCTTGCGGGCAAAGCCTTCGCGCGCGATCCGGCTACGGGCGCGAGCGCCTATTTTTCCCGCGAGGGTGGCCGGTATGAGGCTAGCCGGCCGAAGTTGGACGCCGACGGGGGCCGGTACCGCTACGCCGACGGCATGTCAGTGGACGCCCGCGACCCGCATGGCGAGACTGGCAAGGTCAACGACAAGGGCGAGATCGAGTTCTCAAGCGGCCGCCGGCGGTCTTACGATGCCTCGACCGGTACGTATACCGAGCGCGCGCCGAATGGGTCGGTCACCGTCGTTGACTCACGCACCGGAGCGGTGGCGGTGTTCTGCCCAACCGGCTGCCGGCCGCAGCACGAGCAGGGCGGACAGAAAGACGGTGACAAGTCCTCAGGCACTTCTGCCCAAGCGGATGCGCAGCCGCCGAAAGAGGACAAGCCCGCTGCGGACAAGGCCGGCCATCGAAGCAAGGATGAGACCGACAAGAACGCGCAAGCGGCAAAGGATGACGAGGACAAGAAAGACAGCAAGGGTTCGTCGAAGGATGCGGGCGGCAAGGACAAGCTGACGCCGGGTGAAGGGGGCTCGGCGGGTCCACTGACCGCGAGGCCGAATCTCGGGCGCGGAGGGGATGGTCCGTCCAAAGAGGGAGATCACCGACGCGAAAGGACCCGCCCGTGTGGTTCCACGGGCCAACCGGGTCGAGGGACGGAAGATTCATGTGCGTCGTCCAATGGCAGGATAGTGGCCGTCGCTGAGCCAAGGACGCAACAGGAACAGCGTGCCGATCCGTGGATGCAAGCCAGCCGTGTCGACAGCGGCAGCCGGGGTTGGCGTTCGCCGCGGGACGCAGTAGTCAACCCTGCGCGTGGCGAAGCTGCAGCGGCCTCTGATCGGCGTTTGCGCGTGCCACGGGAGGCGGTCGTCAATCCGGCGGGCGGGACGTAAGCGCGCAGCGCATGCATGGCGTTCTGGAGCGCCAGGCAAATCGATGCAGGCGCTCCGTTCGTTCAGCCCTGGATCGCCGCGGCGTGGTCACGACCTGATTGTTAGTGCTGCAATCCGGTTCCAGCCCTAGCCAGCTGCTTAACAGCGGCAACATGCTGCCGTGATCGCGAACGTCGATGTGGGCAGTGCAATGAGGATCGTAGAGGGGAGCAGGCGCAATGGTGAAAAACCGAAACGTTTTTCAGCAATGCATCGCAATACTGTTGGGCTTTTCGGCCGCACTGGGCCACGGCGCGGTGCAAGCGACCCAGGTCAGGCCGGGGCTGTGGGAGGTGACGATCGATTTTCCCGACAATCCGGAGATCGCGCAGGCCCACCGGCAAATGCAGGAGAACTTGAAAAAGATGCCGCCTGAGCAGCGGAGGATGATGGAGGAGATTGTTGCGAACCAGACGGGCGTGCAGTGGGCGGGCGCGGGCCAGGGATCGCGCATCTGCCTGAGCAAGGCTGCGGCTGAGCGCGACGAGCTGCCGCTACAGATGGGGATGGATTGCGTGATGCAGCGGACGCCCCGCCATGCAAATGTCGTGCGGCTGACGTTTACTTGTAAGAATCCCCCCCAGACAGGCGAGGCGGTCTACACAATCCATAACCCGCAGCATTACACGATGGAGTTAACCAGCACGATACAAGACGGTGGGCGCTCGCGTCGGATGCGGATGAAAAGCGACGCGCGCTGGATCAGCGCCGACTGCGGCGAGTTAAAGCCCATTGGCGAGAGTCGAACCACGGGGCGCCCCTAGGCGGAAAATGGCGCCTGTGACATGCGCGGCGCGTGCAACAGCTGAGCCGCTGCCTCGGCAGGTAAGCGTCCGCAAGCGATGGCCAGCCGCGGCAAAAAGCAGGCTTGGATCGAAACATGCAAGCGCCCGCGGCCTTTTGCGCGTCCGGTCTTAGGTTATCCGCGTCAACATCACCTTGTAGCGCGCCGCCCGGCGTGCATATGCCGGCGCGCTGTCGGCCAGCAGCCGCGCCACGTCCTCGTCGCTCAGCGTGCGCACCGCCTTGGCCGGCGCGCCCAGGATCAGCGAACGGTCCGGAAATTCCTTGCCCTCTG
>JANWXE010000180.1 GCA_025055385.1 Burkholderiaceae bacterium
GTTCGGGTTGCGCTCCAGCACGATTTTCGACGAACGACGCCATTCGGCGAGACGAAACGGGCCGGTGCCGACCGGATGGGCGTGAATCTGCTCGCCGTAGGCTTCGACGACCTCGCGCGCCACCGCGCCGAACAGGTCGCCACCGGCCAGCGTCTGCAGGAAGCGCGGCACCGGTTCGGCGAAGCGGAACTGCAGCGTGTAGCGGTCCAGCGCGCGCAGACCGGGGATCTCGCGGTCGTAGTCGAAGGGTTGCTTCTGTTTCAGCGCCGCCTCGCGCAGCTCCGCCAGTCCCAGGATCTTGAGCTCCGCCAGCGAGGCCCACGCCGGCGCCTTCCAGCGCGGATCGGCAAAGCGTTTGAGCGAGTACACGTAATCGGCGGCGGTCAGCTCACGGCGCTGGCCCCGGAACGCCGCATCGTCGGCGAAAAAAATGCCGGGCCGCAGCCGCACGGTCCAAACGCGGAAGTCTGGCGATGCGTCCGGCATGTCCGCGGCGGTATTGGGCTTGATTCTGAACGGACGGGCGAGGTGGTCGTACGCGTACAGGCCGTCGAAGATGTGCGCGGTGACGATGCGCGAATACAGGTCCGTGAGCTGCGCCGGATCGAACCCGGTCTCCGCCACCGGAAACGCATAGCGCAGGACCTTCGGTGTTTCCGCCCTGCGGGCCGCCGCCGGCAGGGACCCGGCGGCCGGCGCGGCGGCCAGCGCGGCCAGCGCGCGGCGGCGCGAAGGTCGGCTTGGATCGCTCATGCTCGGCCTATTCTGTGCGTGCGCGCAGCGCCGGATCGATGTCGATGTACTTCCAGAAGTCACGCATGAATGGATGCCGGCGGAAGCCAATCACCCACCGGTGATAAACCGCCGTTTCGATACGATGGCCCAGAAACTTGTACGGCGCGTAGGCAATCAGCAGCTTCTTCGCCTCATGAAACAAGCGTTCGCGCTCTGATCCGTCTGGCAGCGTCGCTTGCCGTGCGTATAAAGCATTGAACGCGGGAAGATCAAAGCGGGCGTGATTGGCGCCGCCCTTGTTCGGCCCGTAGCCGAGGGCAAGGAACGTATCGCCATCGGGCTGGGCCGCCACCCAGCCCACGCGCCACATCATTAACTTGCCGGCGCGCGAGTTCTTGAGATTCTCCGGCCACTTGGCGGGCTTAAACGCGATGCGCAGGCCCACGGCGGTCAGGTGCTTCTTCCACAGTTCGTCAAGCTGGCGCGACAGCTGATCCGGCTGGGTCGCCATCTCCAGCAGCAGCGGGCTGCCGTCTGGCTGCTCGCGCCAGCCATCGCCATCGCGATCAAGATAGCCAAAGGTATCCAGCAGCGCCTTGGCGCGCGCCGGGTCGTAGTCGCTCATCTCGCTGCGGAAATGCGGGTCGAACCCGCTGACGAGCGGCGCCACCGGCGACTGAGCGGGAATCGATTGCCCCTTGCGCACCAGCCGGATCTCGTCGTGCACGTTATAGGCCAGCCCGATCGCACGACGCAGCGCCACCTTCTGCGGCGTGTACCCGCCGACCAGCGGGTGCTCCATGTTGAACAGCGCCAAATCGACGTTGGCGCGCAGGCCGCGGTCGATGCGGATGCCGCGCCGCGCCAGACCTGGGGCGAGCTGGCCATTCGGGATCACAATCTCGGCGAGGTCGTAAGGGAGCTCGTCGACCAGATCGTGTTCACCGTTTAAAAACGCCAGCCAGCGCGGCTGGTTCTCCTCTACGATGTACACCTCGACGCGGTCGATCATCGGCAGCCGCCGGCCTGCCAGGCGCTGCGCGATCGCCCGTCCCGCCGGGTCGTCGGCAGCGGTTGCGTAGCGTTCTTCGCGGTAACGTGGATTGCGCGTCAGCACGATGCGCGACGAGCGCTTCCACTGCGCCAGCACGAAAGGGCCGGTGCCAACCGGCTGGCTCATGATCTCGTTTTCGTCGTAGCGTTCGACCACCTCGCGCGCGACCGCGCCAAGAAACGAGTTGTCGGCAAAATACTGGTAGAAGCGCGGCGCTGGGGCGGCCAGCCGCACACGAAACGTGTAGCGGTCTAGCACGCGCAGCCCCTCGACCTCGCGGTCGTAGTCGAAGCGGCCGTCTTTCAAGGCGGCTGCGCGCAGCTCCTCCAGCCCGAGGATGCGCGCGTTCTGCAGCAGGTACAGGCGCGGGCTCTTGAAGCGCGGATCGTAGAAGCGCTTGATGGCGTACACGTAGTCGGCTGCCGTCAGTTCGCGCGGCCGTCCGCCGAAGGCTGGGTGGTCCTGGAAATGGATGCCCCGGCGGATGCGGAACGTCAGCGTCGTGAAATCGGGCGAGATCTCCGGCAGCGCCTCGGCGGTGTTCGGCACAATCCGCACCGGCCGCGCCAGAAAGTCGTAGGTGAGCGGTGCCTCAAAGATATTGGCGATCACGGTCACCGAGTACAGATCGTTGACCTGCGCCGGATCGAAACCGGTCTCAGCGACGCGAAAGGCGTAGCGCAGCACTTTCTCGCTGGCGGCCGGCTGCGCGCGCACCGGCAACGACGGCAGCAGGCTGGCGGCCAGTGCCTGCGTGAAGTGGCGTCTGTCGGGGTCGACTGGATACATCGGACGCAGTCGGCCGCGTGCGATCTTCCTTGAAACGGGCCGACGCATCGGCATAATGGCCGCCTTTCGCATCGGGCACCGCGCTTCTTTCCGAGGGAGACGACCGCGTGGCCGCGTATATCTTACGCAGACTCTGGCAGATGGTTCCGACGCTGGCGGGCGTCATCCTGCTGGTGTTCTTCCTGTTCAAGTTTTTTGGCGGTGATCCGGCCGAGATCCTCGGCGGGCTGCTTGCGACGCCGGAACAAATCGAGGCCATCCGCCAGCAGCTCGGGCTAAACGACCCGTGGTACGTGCAGCTGTGGATCTTCGTGAAGTCGATCTTCACGTTTAACTGGGGCAACTCGTGGGCCACCAGCGAGGCAGTTTCGAACATCTTTGCCACCCGGCTGCCTGCCACGCTGACGGTGATGATCCCAATTTTGGTGCTGGATGTGGTGCTCGGCGTGGCAGCGGCGATGGCGGTTGCCTACGTGCGCGGCTCGCTTACTGACCGCGTGATCATGATCGTCACGACGGTGATGCTGTCGATTTCCTTCCTGGTGTACATCATCGTCGGCCAGTGGCTGTTCGGGTTCTATCTCGGCTGGTTTCCGGTGCAGGGCTGGAGCGACAGCTTATGGACCAATCTGACCACCTACGCCGTGCTGCCGGTGTCGCTGGCGGTATTCGTCGGGCTGGCGCCGCAAACCCGGCTGTACCGCAGCTTCTTTCTTGATGAGCTGAACCAGGACTATGTGCGCACCGCACGTGCCAAAGGCGTACCGGAGCACCGCGTGTTGTTCAAGCACGTGCTGCGCAACGCGTTGATTCCTGTGTTCGCCAACGTTTCGGTGCAACTGCCGGGCATCTTCGTCGGCTCCTTCCTGATCGAGACCTTCTTTTCGATTCCCGGCCTCGGTCGCGAGGTGCTGCTGGCGGTGAACCGCAGCGACTATCCGGTGATTCAGGCGGTCACGGTGTACCTGGCTGTACTAACGATGATCATCAACCTCGCTGCCGACGTGCTGTACCGGCTGGTTGATCCGCGCGTGGTGCTCAAATGAGCGCAACCGCCGTCTCGACCGCTGCGCCGGCACCGGAGCAACGCTCCGCGGGGGTCTGGCTGACCGCCTGGCGGCGTCTGCGCCAGGACCGTGTCGGCATGGTGTCGCTGGCGATCGTGCTGGCATTTTTGCTGCTGATCCTGGCCTCGGCCGCGGGGCTGGTCGCGCGCGACTGGCAGCGCGAGGTCGGGGTGCCGAACGCGCCACCCACGTTCCTTGGCCCGCGGCCGGAGGCGACCACTATCGATCCGCTGACGCAGATCGTGCCAAAGGATGCGAAGCCGGTGGATCTGTCCGACATTGACCCGCTGGCGCCGAAATACAAAGAGTGGGCGGAGCGTGCCGCCCAGATCAAGATCGAAGAGCCGGTGCGCGCAGAGACCTTGCCGTTCGGCGGCGACCGCCTGGGGCGCGACGTACTGGCGAAGGCGATCAAGGGGGCGGAGGTCTCAATCTTCGTCGGCGTCTTCGCGGCCGCGGTGGCGACCGTCATCGGCACCGTGCTGGGCGCGCTGGCCGGCTACGTTGGGCGGCGGGTCGGCGATTTCCTCGAATGGGTCTACAACGTGTTCACCTCGGTGCCCGACATTCTGCTGATCTTTGCCTTCGCGGCACTGTTCGGCCGCGGCATCGGCACGGTGGTACTGATTCTGGGTCTAACTGGCTGGACCGGCATGTACCGCCAGGTGCGCGCCGAATACCTGAAGCACAGCACGCGCGAGTACGTGCGCGCGGCGGAGGCGATCGGCGTGTCGCATGCGCGGCGTATGTTCGTGCACATCTTGCCCAACGTCAGCCATGTAATCCTGGTGCGCATGTCGCTGCTGGTGGTCGGCTTCATCAAGGCGGAGGTGATTCTGTCCTTCCTCGGCCTGGGCGTGCCGGTCGATCAGGTCTCCTGGGGCACGATGCTGGCGGAGGCGCAGTCCGAGCTGGTGCTCGGCTACTGGTGGCAGCTGGCGGCGGCCACCCTCTTCATGGCCGTGTTCGTCACCGCTTTCTCGCTGCTGACCGATGCCCTGCGCGATGCGCTCGATCCGAAGCTGAGGTGAAGGACCGATGAATCCTCTGGTGGCGGTGCGCGATCTGCGCAT
>JANWXE010000058.1 GCA_025055385.1 Burkholderiaceae bacterium
CGGGTCGTAGTGCAGCACGTAGCCGTCGCCGTCGCGGCGCAGGACGCTCTCCGTGATCTCGCGCCACTGCCCCTCGGTGCGCAGCGCAAAGGTGGCGGTGACACGCTTGATGTACTGCAGGGCCTCCTCGAAGCTCGCAAAACGCGGGGCGCTGCCCACATAACTGGCGATACGGGCGACACCCTGTGGATCGACACGCGGCCCGACATCGTTGATTACTAGTTTTCGGATCGGCGTGCCGGGCTGACCGGCTAACGAAATACCAATCAGCCCCCCCATGGAGGTGCCAACCCAATGCACGGTCTCCACATTAAGCCGTGCGATTAGCGTCACCATGTCGGCTACATACTGCGGCAGCGCGTAATACTGCGGATCGCGCAGCCAGTCGCTTGCGCCACGGCCGACCACGTCCGGGCAGACGACGCGATAGCGATCCGCAAGCGCCAGCGCCAGCCGGTGAAAGTCGCGCCCAACCCGCGTCAGGCCGTGCACGCAGACCAGCACCTGCGGATTATCGGGCGCGCCGTATTCCGTGTACGCCATTCGGTGCAGCCCGGCAGGCGACAGACAAGACACAAACGCGCGGCGCGCAGAAGGCTCAGTCATCGCATCGGCGCTTCGGAAGAACAGGGGCTGCATTGTAAGTCGGCTGGCATACTTGCGTGCATGCTTGGACGAGGGCGACACATGCTGAAAGGAAAGACAGCGCTCGTGACAGGTTCCACCAGTGGCATCGGCTTGGGCATCGCACGCGCACTGGCCGCAGAAGGCGCAAACGTCGTCTTCAACGGTTTTGGTGATGCGTCGCTGATCGCTGGCATCGCGCGGGAATTGCGCGAACGCGGCGTGCAGGCGCTCTACCACGGTGCCGACATGAGCAAACCGGCCGACATCGAGGACATGATCCGCGCCGCCGAGTCGGCGTTTGGCCGCATCGACGTGCTGGTAAACAATGCCGGCATCCAGCACGTGGCGCCGATCGAGGAATTTCCAGTCGAACGCTGGGATGCCGTGCTGGCGATTAACTTAAGTGCGGCATTCCATACGATCCGGCTTGCACTTCCCAAAATGAAGGCAGCCAATTGGGGCCGCATTATCAACGTCGCCTCGGTGCACGGGCTGGTAGCCTCCGTGCACAAGGCTGCTTACGTCGCGGCCAAGCATGGCTTGGTTGGCTTGACCAAAGTCGTGGCCCTCGAAACGGCACAGACCGGCGTCACCTGCAACGCCATCTGTCCCGGCTGGGTGCTGACCCCGCTGGTGCAGAAGCAGATTGACGAGCGCGCCGCACGCGAGGGCTTGTCGGCGGACGCGGCGCGACGCGCACTGCTGGGCGAAAAGCAACCGTCACTTTCCTTCGTGACGCCGCAGCAGATCGGCGCGTTAGTTGTGTTCCTCTGCTCGGAGGCTGCCGCCCAGGTGCGCGGCGCCGCCTGGAACATCGACGGCGGCTGGTACGCGCAGTAAGCACCCGATCCGGCTCACCGGCTTTAACCATGCTAGCTTATCCGCCAGCTGGCATCGGGGCCGTCTCCTCATTCGGCATTGTGTCGCCATTGTCTGTTTCTGCGGCCTGCAGCGTCGCTCGCTGCGCCTCCGGCTGGTTGTGCCAGTAGCGCGCCGCGTGGCGACGCTGCGCGAATATCGTCACGCTGCCGTCGGCGCGCAGGCGCCACTGCAGCGCACCGAGGTGGTCAGTGCGCAGCACCTCCGCGCCCGCGCTGCGGTAACGCGCCACCACCGTTGCGTCCGGATGACCGAAGCGGTTGCGGTAGCCCGCTTGTACGAACGCCCAGCGCGGCGCGGTGGCCTGCACAAACGCCTCGCTAGAGGAGTGGCGCGAGCCATGATGGGGCAAAGCGAGCAGATCAGCGCGCAGGTCGGGCTGCCGCGCCACCAGGGCGGCCTCCTGTGCCTGCGGCAGGTCGCCGGCCAGCAGCACGCGCCAGGCGCCTAGCTGCAGCGCCACCACGCAGCTGCGCGCATTGCTGCTCATTTTCGCCGCGTCGTCGGCCGCCGTCGGATGCAGCACCGCCAGCGTAAGTTCACCAAGCGCCAACCGTCGCCCCGCCTCGCAGCGCTGCACGCGCCTCGCCGCCGCCAGCGTCGGGTGCCCGGCGTCGATCGAGGTCAGCACCGTCGCGACGTCGATGCCCTTGATCACCGAAGCGGCACCGCCGGCGTGATCGCTGTCCAGATGCGACAGCACCAGCAAATCGATGCGCCCGATGCCGCGCCAGCGCAAGTAAGGCAGGATCACGCGCCCGCCTGCGTCCGCCTGCGGTGTGTAGCGTGGCCCCGCGTCGTACAGCATGGTGGCCTCGCGCGTTTCGACCAGTATGGCCGCGCCCTGCCCGACGTCAAGCGCAGTCACCCACAGTTCGCCGACACCGGGGCGCGCGGCCGGCCACAGCGCAAGCGGCAGCAGCCATACCGCGCCAGCTGAGCGCAGCGGCCAGCCGCGTGGCGCCATCAGCCACGCCGTGCCGGCCACGGCTAGCGGCACGGCCCAAGCAGGCGGCGCAGCAAGCGCCACGCTGGCCCACGGCCAGTGTGCCACCGTTTGCAGAAGTTCGATCAGCGCCACCAGTAAGCCGTGCGCCACGGCGAAGACCGGCCCGGCCAGCTCCGCAAACGGCGGCGGCCACGCGACGCAGGCAGCGCCGATTAGCGAAAGCGGCGTCACCAGCAGGCTGACCACCGGGATCGCCACCGCGTTGGCCAGCGGCGACACCAGCGACACCTGCTGGAACAGCGCAACCGTCAGCGGCACCAGCGCCACCGTGACCCAGAGCTGCGCGCGCACAGCGGCCTGAAGCCGTCCGCGCCAGCCGGCTGCCAGCGGCGGGCGGCCGTAGAACGCGTAGAAAATCGCAGCTACCGCCCCGAACGACAGCCAGAAGCCGGGCGCAAGCACCGCCCAGGGGTCCAGTACGGTCACCACCGTCGCAGCGAGCGCCAGTGTTAAGGCCGGCCGGGTCGCGCGGCGCAGCGCGAGCGCCGCCGCCACCGTGGCCAGCATGAAGAACGTGCGCTGCGCCGGTACACCCCAGCCGGCCAGTAGGCAATACACGAATGCTGCTCCCACGGCTGCCACGGCCGCTGCGCTCTGCGCCGGTGCGCGCGCCAGCAGCGCAGGCCGCCGGCGCCACAGCGCCCCGGCGGCAAGTGCTGCCAGTGCGCCGATCATCGTGATGTGCAGGCCCGAGATGCTGACCAGATGAGCAATCCCGGTGCGCTGGAACAGCAGCCAGTCATGCTCCGGAATCGCGCGCTGCTCGCCCAGCACCAGCGCGATCAGCACACCCGCATGACGCTGTCCCTCGAGGCGACGCTGCAGCCGCTCGCGCAGCACGTCGCGTGCGCGCTCGACCGCGTAGCCGGGGCGCCAGACCATCGGATCGATGCGCATCGGTACCGCGCCGGCTGCTGCGCGCCCCGCCCGCACGTAACCGGTGGCGCGCACGCCGCGCTCCAGCAGCCACGCCTC
>JANWXE010000186.1 GCA_025055385.1 Burkholderiaceae bacterium
CGAGCAGATGCTGGCAGCCGGTTTCAAGCCGGTCGGCAAGGATTTCCCGGTCTTCCTGCATCCGGTCACGCACGAGGAGTACGCGCTGGCGCGCACCGAGCGCAAACGTGCCCCCGGCTATCACGGCTTCGTCTTTCACGCCGCACCGGACGTGACGCTCGAGCAGGACCTAGCGCGCCGCGACCTCACCATCAACGCGATGGCGCTCGACGAAAACGGCCAGCTGATCGATCCCTTCGGCGGCGCGCGCGACCTGAAGGAGAAGGTGCTGCGCCACGTCAGCGAGGCCTTCGCCGAGGATCCGGTGCGCATCCTGCGGCTGGCGCGCTTCGCTGCGCGCTTCCACGAGTTCACGGTGGCGCCGGAAACGATGGCGCTTGCCCGCCGCATGGTGGAAAGCGGCGAGGTCGATGCACTGGTGCCGGAGCGCGTCTGGCAGGAACTGGCGCGCGGGCTGATGGAGCCGCGTCCGTCGCGGATGCTCTCGGTCCTGCGCGAGTGCGGCGCGCTGGCGCGCCTGCTGCCCGAAGTCGATGCGCTGTGGGGCGTGCCGCAGCGCGCGGAGGTCCATCCGGAGGTGGACACCGGCGCGCACCTGCTGCTGGTGCTTGACGCGGCCGCGCAGCTGGACGCCGCGCTGCCGGCGCGCTTTGCGGCCTTGCTGCACGATGTCGGCAAGGGCACCACCCCGCGCGCGTTATGGCCGCGCCACCCCGGACACGAGGAACGCGGCGTCGCGCTAGCGCGCGCCGTCTGCGAACGGCTGCGCGTTCCGACCGAGTGCCGCGAGGCGGCGCTGCTCGCCGCCCGAGAGCACGGGCACGTGCACCGCGCGCTCGCACTGGACGCCGAGGCGCTGGTGCATCTGCTGCAGCGCTGCGACGCGCTGCGGCGCCCAGCATCGTTCGTGCACCTGCTGGATGCCTGCGAGGCGGATTTCCGCGGCCGCGCCGGCTATGCGCAGGCGCCTTACCCGCAGCGTGCGCGCCTGCTGCAGGCCCTGGAGGCTGCGCGCGCGGTGGACGCCGGCGCGATCGCCGCGCGCGCCGGGCCCAACGGCGAGGCGATCGCGCGCGCGGTGCAGGCAGCCCGCGTACAGGCGGTGCGCGAGGCGCTCAGTCCGCCGTCGCCCACCGGCGCGCAATGCTGACTAAGCACGGCCACAGCGCGAACAGCTGCCGCCCGATGTCTTGACCGAGGCGCCGATAGCTCTCCCATTGCGCCTCGTCGAAGGACTGGTCACTCGTGGGCTGCTGCGGAAAGGCCGGGTGCGCGGCGGCGTAACCGGCCACATCCGCGGGCGCAAAGGGGGTCAGCACCGGCTTGATCACCACCAGCAGCGCCCCGCGCGCACGGTCGCCGGCCTCCGGCGCATAGCGGACCCGCGCCAGCAGCGCGCAGCGATCGCCGCGGCCTGCGGCCTCGCGCAGCTGTGCCAGCGTGCCGAAGAGACGCAGCCCATGCGGCGACGCCACGCCGGCCTGAGAAAGCACCTGCTGCAGGGAAGCTTCGTCGAGGAATTCGATCTCGGCGCCGAAATCGAGGCGAGCGCGCCGCACCAGGTTCTGCAGGTCGTCGCAGCGATAGGCGGGATCGAACCCGCAATCGGCGCACACGATCAGCGCACTGCGCCGGCGCAGTAGCTCGTAGATGCCGGTGTTGTCGAAATGTCCGCCGTCGGTCAAATGCCACAGCGCGTCGCGGCGGCCGTAGAAACCGCCGCTTAATTCTTGCCAGAGGTAATCGAACGTCTTCAGCGTGCTGTCGCGCGGCTGCAGCCGCATGCAGTCCGCCGGCTGCCACCAATAGCCAAGCCGCGCGTTCACCAGCCAGGCAAGGGCAGCAGACCCGAAGGATGACAGCGCCCCGCGGCCGGTTGACACGGCAGCACCGGAGATCGCCGCCCAGGCACCCAGCGGCAGGCGCTCGCAGGTACGCTGCGTCTGTGCCTCCTCGCCCACCGACGAACCGTCTGCGCCCAGACGCATGCCAATCTCCCGAGCGGGCTGCGCCCACGGGAAGAACTGCGCGTCGACGTTGATGCCAGCCGGCCCGATCGCAAACGCGACCCCTTTGCGGTCGAAGCGCACCAGATTCGAGGTCTGCGTGCGGCTCTCGTTGACGGTGGCTCCGATTAGATGCAGCGGCGCCGCCGACGGGTTGCCGTAGTAAGCGCGCAGCGCGAGGTCGTCATCGGCGTGCGCCTCCTGCACGAACAGCCGGCGCGCGGCGCCGCCGGCCAGCGGTCCTTGCAGGGCCTGCTGCAGCGCGCGCAGGCGACGGAAATTGGCCGCACCCAGGAAGGTGCGTACCAGCCGCGCGCAGTAGAAGCGGTGGAAGGTGGCGTTGTTCAGAAAGGTGGGCGCCTCGCGCAGCAGCGCAGCCAACAGCAGCCAGGCAAGCCCCACACCGAGTAACAGCGCGAAATGACCGGGGCGCAACACCGCCTGCGCCTTCATGCGCAGCTCAAACAGCCAGGGGCTGAAGGTTGCCCATTGCACCAGCGCCACGGCCAGCGCCGCCAGCATCACCAGCATAGTCGATGCGATTGCCGTCGCCAGCCAACCGCCGGCGCGCGTGGCAGCCCGCCGCCATGCGCTCGCTTCGCCGGCCGGCAGCGTCATCGCGAGCCGGTACCCAAGCGCAAGCGCCAGCATGAGCGCGACGCCAGCCGCGCCGGCAGCCCAAAGCTCGGCCGGCCGGTTGCGCAGATAGAGAACGAACAAGGTTTGGCCAAACGAGTCGACCACGCCGGCGGCGGCTGCAATCAGCGCCGCCGCCAGCACGCGCGTTAGCTTCTGCGTTAACGCCAGCCGCACACGCGCCACGGCCCCGCTGTGCGTCCAGTCTTCGCCGCCCTGCTGCGCAAGCGGCGCCAGCCACAGCCGCCGCAGCACCAGTGCCGCCAGCGCCAGATAGACGCCATAGACGAGCACAAGCAGCAGCGGATTGCCGAGGTTGTCGAAGCGCGCCAGCAGCACCGCAAAGACGGCACTTGCCAGCAGCAGCCAGTACGGCGCCAGGCGGATCGCGCGCTCCTGCGCCGTCGCTGTCTCGCTGCGCTCCTGGCGAAACACCAACCAGTAGGCGAGCGCAAGCGGTCCGCCGCCAAGCAGGGCGATGGCCGGCGCCAGCCACAGCAGCGGGCTCACCCAGCCCTGGAGCGTCGCCGCGTGGATGTAAAGGTCCCAGTCCAGCCCGTCGAGCCGCGCGGCGAGCGTGCCGCCGGCGGCCAGCCCGAGCCCGTGCAATAGCAAGCGTGTCACGTACAGCGCGAGCGCCACGCCAAGCAGCAGCAGGCCCAGTGCGTAGTGCACGCCCAGCAGCGAACGCAGGTAAAAGGCCGCGATGTAGAGCCGGTCGGCGCCCGCGCCCGCGCGCAGGTAATGGCCGTTTTCGCGCAGCCAGCGCAGCGGATGGAAAATCGTGGCTTCCGCGCTGCCGACGCGCACCTGTGCGCGCGCAAGATGCGGCGGGTCGGTCAGCAGCGCTTCCGCACGTTCCGCCGCCGCCAGCGGCGACTCCTCCGCGGGCGGCCCAGGCTGCCGAGGATCCGGCACGGAAAGATCAGCGCAGCGCGGCTGAAACAGACTGCCGATGAACGCCCCGGTGTAGCCGCCGCCAGAGACAGTGGACAGATAGTCGATTTGCGGAAACAGTCTGCGCTCGGCAATCGCCTGCGCCAGACCGAGGCAGAAAGTTGCCGCTCGGATGCCGCCTCCGCTGAAGGCCAGCCCCACCGGTTGCTGCGGCGGCAGCGCCTCTGGCCCCGGCGCGCGCTCGCCCCAGGCGGCGCGGCGCGTGCGGACCCACTCGCTTTCCGTCGTCGGCTCGAATGTGCGCTCCTCGCCCTGCATCGGCCCGCTCCCCATCGCCCGATTGCAGCGATGATGCCGCGCCGGCGCTGCCAGCGTCATCCCCCGAGGCGGTCAGAACAGGCGGCCGATTAGGTAGACGAGGAAGGTCAGCAGCAGCGTGCTGGCAAAGGGCAGCAGCACCTCGCGCTTGCCGAGGCGAAAGCGCAAGTCGCCAGGCAGCCGGCCGATGCCGAGGCGTTGCAGCCATGGGTGTAGCGCAGCCAGCACAACCAACGCCAGGAACAGCGTGACGACGAAGCGCATCGGGCGGCAGCGTGCGGCCGGCCCGCTAAAGCGTATGGCGGCGGTCGCCACGCACAAAGCCAATCAACGGCTCCGGCAGGCCGCGGCCGACGGCTAGCACCTTAAAGAGCTCGCCCATTTCGGCTTCCAACAGCAGCCGCTGCGCTTGCGCCACATGCGCCGGCGTGCGTTGCGCCGCCAGCATCTGTAGCACGCCACAGTTGATCAGGAAATGCGCCTGCGAGGTGTAGCCAAGCAGCGTCAGTCCCGCTTCCTGGGCGGCGTCTGCCGCCGCGCTGAAATCGACGTGCGCGGTGATGTCGTTGAGTCCCGGCAGCCACAAAGGATCGGCATGCGCGTGATGGCGATAATGACACATGATCGTGCCCATCAGCCGCTGCGGGTGGTAGTACTCGCGTCGAGGAAAGCCATAGTCGATCACCAACAGCAGACCATGCCGCAACCATTCAGCTGCTGAGCGCAGCCACGCTTGCGCGACAAAGCCGATTTCAGACCCGTAGCCGTCCGGCAGCGCCCCCACCGTCGTCTCGATGGCGTCCACAGCCTGCCGCAAAACGTCGTCAGCCGCGCGTTCGACAAATGCAAGCGCACCGCCTGCCCGCGTCACACCGCGCTCAGCGACGCGCCCGTCGCGTTTGACGAACAGCCGCACCGGCATCACATCCAGTACCTCGTTGGCAATCATCACACCGTCGAAAGCACTGGGCGGCGTATCGAGCCATTGCACCGGCAAGCCCGCTAACGCTTGTTGCTGGCGCGCGCGCAGATCGGGCGACACCTCGACGATCGCGTAGCGCGCCACTGCCACGCCGCGCGCGGCCAGCGCCGCCAGTAAATCGCGCGCGAGCGCCCCGCTGCCAGCGCCGAACTCGACGATCTGAGGCTGGGTGTGCTGAAAAACCTCCGCCACTTGGACCGCAATCGCCTGCGCAAACAGCGGTGAGATTTCCGGCGCGGTGACGAAGTCGCCGTCAGCGCCAAATTTGCGCGTGCCCGCGGCGTAGTAGCCCAGGCCCGGAGCGTATAACGCCAGCTCCATATAGCGCTCAAAAGCGAGGAAACCGCCTGCTTCTTCGATTGCTTGGGCGATGACGCGCTCAAGGCGCGCGCTATGCGCGAGCGCCTCGGGGCTGGGCGGCGGCAGCATCGAGCGCATCAGCGCCCGATGCTACCGGTAAACTGCTTGCTCCGCGTTCCTGCCGCGCTGTGTCTGTGCCTGCTCGCCCTGTGTCGCGCGTCGCTCTTGTCACCGGTGCCGCCAAGCGCATCGGCCGCGAAATTGCGCTTGCACTGGCGCGCGACGGCTGGGACATCGCCGTGCACTACGGCCGCTCGCGTCGCGAGGCGCGCGAAACGGCGGCGGCCGTGGAGGCGCTCGGCCAGCGCGCCGTCACGATCCAGCGCGACCTGGCGGCGCCGCGCCGCGTGACCAGCTTGATCGCTGACTGTCGCGCTGCGCTGGGGCCGGTCACTTGCGTGGTCAACAACGCCTCGATTTTCGAGTACGACACGCCGCAGCGTTTCAAACCCGAGCTGCTGATGCGCCACCTGCAGGTCAATACCGCCGCTCCGCTGCTACTGGCGCAGGCACTGGCGGCAGCGCTTGGCCCGCGCAGCCGCGGGGTGGTGATTAACTTGCTCGACCAAAAGCTGTGGAACCCGAATCCGGACTTCCTCAGCTACACGCTGAGCAAATGCGCGTTGGAATACGCCACGCGCGTGCTGGCGCAAGCCTTCGCCCCCAAGCTACGCGTAGTGGGTGTAGCCCCCGGTGTGACGCTGCCCTCGCATCTGCAAACGCAGAAAGGCTTTGAGCGCGCGCACAAGATGACGCCGCTTGGTCGCTCCAGCACGGCAGCGGACATCGCCGCCGCCGTCGTGTATTTGGCCCGCGCGGAAGCGGTCACTGGCACCACACTGCTGGTTGACGGCGGCCAGCACCTGATCCCTAGCACGCGCGATGTGATGTATTACACCGAACGCCAATGACCTGGCTGCTTGATCCGCGCCTGGCCGACTGCCGGCGCATCTTCCTGCGCGAAGTGGTGCTCGGCGCCAACATCGGCATCCATGCTTTCGAGAAACGCGGCCCGCAACGGGTGACCATCAACGTCGATCTGTTCGTGCCGCTTGCGCTGTCGACACCAAAGCAGGACAAAATCAGCGAGGTCGTCGATTACGACTTTGTGCGTCTAGCGATCCGTCGCCGCATCGACGCCGGCCACATCAACCTGCAGGAAACGCTGGTCGATGATATCGCGCGCGAGCTGCTGGCCCATCCGGCCGTACGCGCCGTGCGGGTGTCGAGCGAGAAGCCGGACGTCTACGAAGACGTCGAGGCGGTCGGCGTGGAAGTGCTGCTGTTTAAGGAGAGTGCGCAGTGAACGCGCCGGACCGAACCAGTGGCGCAGCGCGCCGCGCTGCTTACGAGGCGAACAAGCTGCAGAAGCGGCTGCTGCGATTAACCGGCCAGGCGATCGCCGATTTCAACATGATCGAGGCGGGCGACCGCGTGATGGTTTGCCTGTCAGGCGGCAAGGATAGCTACGGGCTGCTTGACCTGCTGTTGGTGCTGCGCAGCCGCGCCCCGGTGCCTTTCGAGCTGATCGCTGTCAACCTAGATCAAAAACAGCCAGGCTTCCCCGCGCACGTATTGCCCGAGTATTTGCGCGCGCGCGGCGTGCCGTTTCATATTGAAACGCAGGATACCTACTCGATCGTCACGCGCGTGATCGCCCCGGGCAAGACGATGTGCTCGCTGTGCTCGCGCCTGCGGCGCGGCATTTTGTACCGCGTGGCAAGCGAGCTTGGCGCCACAAAGATCGCGCTCGGCCATCATCGCGACGACATCCTCGCCACCTTTTTCCTGAACCTCTTCTACGGCGGCAAGCTGAAGGCGATGCCGCCGAAGCTCGTCTCCGACGACGGCCGCCACATCGTGATCCGGCCGCTCGCCTACGTGAAGGAAGACGACCTCGCCGCGTATGCGCGGATCAAGGGCTTTCCGATCATCCCGTGCAACCTGTGCGGCTCGCAGCCGAATCTGCAGCGGCAGCAGATGCGGCGCATGCTCGCCGATTGGGAAAAGCGTTTCCCCGGGCGCGTGGAGAACACCTTCCGGGCGCTGGCGCGCGTGGTGCCCTCGCATTTGATGGACAGCAGCCTGTTTGACTTCAAGGCCGTGCGTGCCACCGGCGCACCCTGCGCCGACGGTGACATCGCCTTCGACGAGCAGCCGGAGGATGCCCCTGGCGCGGTGCAGCTCGTCCGCTTTGCCGACTAAGGCGCGCTGAAACCGCTTGCGACGCTGCTGCAAGCGGGTGAAGCCAGCAGGCGTTTCCGCATCCTGCTCGCCGCACCCTCTCAGTGCGCCAACAGCGGATCAGCAGCCGCCGCAAAGCCGATGCCGGCGGCCCCGCCATCTGCACGCCCCTTGACCGGCGTCAGCCGGCCACGCGATCGGCTCGCTACAGTGGGCCGGCGCGGAAGCGGAAGGAAAGCATGCGAGCGCAAACGACCCAAGTGGGAGATCTGGCCGTGCGGGCCGCGGTGAAGGTCGATCGGGACACGACGGCCGCGGACTGCGCGCGCATCATGCACAGCGAGCATGTCGGCAGCGTGATCGTCACCGACGGCGCCGGCGGCAAGGGCCTCGTTACCGACCGCGACATCGTCATCGAGGTGGTGGCTACCGGATTGGACCCGGCCACACTGACCGCCGGCGACATGATGGCCCCGCCGCTGGCCACAGTGCGCGAGAGCGACGATCTGCTGGCCGCGCTGGCGCGCATGCGCGAGCAGGGCGTGCGGCGGCTCGGAGTCGTAGACGACGAGGCGCGTCTCACCAGCGTACTGGCGGTAGACAACCGGCTGTAGGCGCTGGCCGAGCAGGTAGACCGCGTGGTGCGCGTGCTGAAGGCCGAGCAGACGAAAGAAACGCAGACCCGACGCTGAAGGCGGTGTCCTGTCGCCGGTGGCGCGCGATCGGCAGGCCCGGGGGGCGCGGACGACGGCGCCGACCAACGCCGACATCGCAGCGGCCTTCGAAGAGATCGCCGACCTGCGGGCACGGCAGGACGCCTATCGTTGTTGCGTCCGCGCGTGCCGTTACGCCGCGCGGTGCCTTTTGACCGGCGACGCACGGTTCTATCGCGCGACTCGGTAGCCTGCGTGCCGATTCGCGCCTCTTGCCGCCGGAAATTTTCGGCGCCGCGCTGCTTCACCATAAGTGTGCGAAGGTGCACAACACCCGTCTGCGCACACTCTTCCTTGCGCGTGGGCTCGACACTGAACGAGTTCGACGTACGGCCTGTTCGGCGGCCGGCGAGTGCGTGGTGCCGCCACGCAACAAGAGGCCTACGCCGCACGCGACCTGCCGTGGATGCCGCCGCAGTTGCGTGCGGGCCGTGCCGATGTGCCGGCCGCGACGAAGTCTGCGCGGCGATGCCGCGTATCGGAACCCGGCGTGCGGCTGAACCAGCGCGACCTGCAGCGCGCGATGCAAGGGCATGTGCTTGCGCAGGCCGAGTGCATCGGCATCTGCCGCAATAGGGGCAAGCGCTTGCCTGCTGGGGCGCATCCTTGGGGCTCGGCGTCTTCTGGCCCGTTGTGACGGCTCGTGGCAACGTGAAGCCCGCGGCTGTGTGCCCACCGCTGCGAAGCCTAGCCGTGACAAGCAGGCGTCGACATTCGCTGCGGTAAGGTCGCATCAACGCGGATCATCCTGCCGCACCGGCAACCCCCGCTGTTCCGCCCATTGCTTGGCTTTGGCGATCGCGATGCGGATCGCCTGGCCTTTGTCGATGCCCTTGGCGAGCAGGGCGGTTGCGATCTCAAGGGCTTTGACGCGCGCCGGCGCCCTCAGACGGCGCATCGCAGGCGGATCAGCATCGTCGCGCCAGGGCATCGGCGGTAAGGCAGCTTTCGCGGCAAATACGCTGGACGGTAAACGAAGCCACTTTGCACCCAGTCGGAGCGGCAATCCAACACCAAGACCGCTAGTGCAGATGCGTTTGGCAAGCAGCACGTGGCCATGCGCCGCCGCCGCCTCGGCATAGAGCCGCGGCAACAGCTACTAGCTGCATGTGCCGCCGATGGCGCGCGCTAGGCCGCGGTGCCGCTGAAGGCCAGGCCGAAGCCCTGGCAGGCCTAGCACGGCACAGCGTGCAGCGCTGCCGCCCATACCGGTACGCTCCACAGCAGTACACGCGATCACACGGTGCAAGCAGCCAGCGGCAGGTCAAAAGGACGCTGCAAGGCGCTGCGCGCGCTCCTTGGGCAGCCGCCGTTCGATTGCAAGGAACACGAGCCGCGTCTGTGCGACTGCAGCCAAGCCCGCACCGCCTTTGCGCAGCCTCCTTCGTGCCAGTCCTGCCGGCTTTGTTGTTGCCGCAGGCCATGCGTGACGGCGATGGACGTTCTGACGCGGTTCAGTAGCAGATGCCCGCCACGCGCTCGCCTGGTCTGCGCAAAGCTATGCAGGCGCGGTGTTGGCGAAACGCCGCACGCGTGCATGCACTTGCTCGACCACCGCCCACGCTTCTTTCAGTTCCCAACGCGCGATGCCGGGCTTCTTCGCGGCCTCATCCCAACGGCGCAGCGCCAGCGCCGCCTGCGCATAAGGACGGGCGAAAAACGCTTCGCGGGCGGGGCCCGTGAGGACCCCGCCTTGCAGCCGTAGGCTGCGTTGCGAGTCCTCCGACAGCGCGCGGCAGTAGGCCGGCTCGGCCGCCAGCACGCGTTTGGCCGGCACGTGTAAGCGAATCGGCTCCGTCACCTCGGGCCCAAACCACCGCGACAGAAGCCAGGCACCCGTGTCCTCATGGCGATCGTCGATACCGTCGGCGCTGGGCGTGCCCGGCCAACCGCTCAGCAGGTGACCGATGTCGTGCAGCAGCGCGGCTACCACCATCGTGTCGGGCGCACCGGCGCGCGCAGCCAGCCAAGCGCATTGAAGCGCATGCGCACGATGGGTCACTGGCTCGCCAGTGTATTGCTCATCGCCGCGCCGTTGCAGCAGCGCATACAGATCATGCAGCGATTCGATCTCGATAGCGGTCATAGAGACGTCACGTCGCGCTCGCAAACTTTGAGGGTGATCTGGCTACTGAGAGGACCGAAGGTGCGCACGCTCAAGCATATGCCTTGGTTTGTTATCGCGGCCCTCATGCTGCCAGTTGCGGTGTTTGCGCAAGGCAAAACAGAGCTACTTGTCTATACCGCCTTGGAGGCCGACCAGATCAAAACCTATCAAGAAGCGTTTGAGCGCGATCATCCGCAGATCCAACTGCGTTTCGTGCGCGACTCAACCGGCATCATTACCGCCAGACTACTGGCGGAGCGGGCCAACCCACAGGCCGATGTGGTCTGGGGCCTGGCAGCAACATCGTTGATGCTGCTGGACCGGGAAGGGTTGCTGATGCCCTATGCGCCAAAGGGGTTAGAGCAGGTCAAACCAAATATGCGTGACCCCCGGCACCCGCCCACCTGGGTAGGCATAGATATCTGGTCTTCAGCGATTTGTTTTAACACTGTCGAGGCGGCGAAGAAGAATCTCCCTAAGCCGACCAGCTGGGAGGATCTAACCAAGCCGGTCTATCGCGGGCAGATCACGATGCCGCATCCGGCTAGTTCCGGCACTGGCTACCTCATGGTGAGCGCCTGGCTGCAGATGATGGGCGAGCAGAAGGCGTGGGCTTTTATGGATGCCTTGCATCAGAACATCGGCGTCTACACGCATAGCGGCTCCAAGCCATGCCGGCAAGCCGCGGCAGGAGAATTTGCTATCGGTCTGAGCTTTGACTATCGCGCCAACAAAACCAAAAAGGAGGGCGCGCCAATCGACATCGTGCTGCCGCGGGAGGGCTTAGGCTGGGACATGGAGGCGACAGCTATTTTGAAGACCACACGCAAGCCAGAGGCGGCCAAGACACTTGCAGACTGGGCAATATCGCGCAAGGCCAACGAGCTGTACGCACGCCACTTCGCCATTGTCGCGCTACCGGGCGTGCAGGAACGGCTCGAGTTCATCGATGGAGATATCGAAAAGATGCTGGCCAAAATCGATTTCGTTTGGGCAGCGCAAAATCGCGATCGCATCCTTGCCGAGTGGGCTCGACGCTACGAAGCCAAGGCCGAAAAGCGCTGAACCGGTGCATCCAGATGCCAGCCATGCCGATGCCGCGATCGCACGCGGTGCGGCACCAACGGCCGTCGATTCGCCGTGCGCAGATGATGAGATACCACCACGGCTGCGCATCGAGGCCGTCTGCAAACGGTTTGGCGCCAGCACCGTGCTCGACGGCATCGACCTTGCTGTGGGCGCGGGAGAATTGGTCTGTCTGCTGGGCCCCTCCGGCTGCGGCAAAACCACGCTGCTGCGCATTATCTGTGGCCTGGAGCGGCCTGATGCGGGGCGCATCTGGTTAAACGGACAAGACATCACCGCCTGGCCGCCGGCGCGGCGCCGCTTCGGCATGGTGTTCCAGTCCTATGCGCTGTTTCCGAACCTGACCGCGCTGGGCAACGTCGCGTATGGCCTGGGCGGCATGGACCGCCGCTTCCGCGAACGCCGCGCCCGCGACATGCTGGAACTGGTTGGGCTGGCCGCACATGCCAGCAAATATCCGGCTCAGCTGTCGGGTGGACAACAACAGCGCGTGGCCCTGGCGCGGGCGTTGGCGCCGCAGCCGTCGCTGCTGTTATTAGATGAGCCGCTGTCGGCGCTTGATGCGCAAGTCAGGTCCTTGCTGCGCGACGAGATCCGCGCGATCCAGCGGCGCTTGCGCGTGTCCGCGATTATGGTGACGCACGATCAAGAGGAGGCACTGGCAATTGCTGACCGTGTCGTGCTCATGCATCGGGGCCGCATCGAGCAGCAGGATACACCGCGCGGCCTGTACCTGCGGCCTGCCACCCCGTTTGCCGCCCGCTTTGTCGGACGTGTCAACTTGTTGCGCGGCATGCGTCTGTCAGACGGCACGCTGCGCATTGGACAGGTCGCGCTGGTTGCGCCTGGCGATGCTGCGCCGCCTGGCCCTGTGCGCATCGCCGTGCGACCGTCGCACCTGCGGCTGTTGCCGCCAGGCGAGGACAGCGCGCGCCACGCGCTCGCAGCTTGGGTTATCGACGAAGCCTTCCATGGCCCGTGGACGAGCCTGCGGCTGCGCGTGCCTGCGTTGGGCGAGGGCGCGACCTTAGAGGTTGAGCTGGCCACGCCGGCGCACGGTGCATTGCCGTGGCGGCCCGGCAGTCCGTGCCGCGTGGAGCTGCCGCCAGCGGCGCTTAGAGTCATCGCCGATCACGATGGCGACGACGCCTGCGCAACGATCTGAAGGCAGCCGTGTGACCACAGCTGGTGCGGGCGGTGTCCTCGCCCGCCTGCTTAGTGAAGAGGTGCTGCAAAGCCTGATCGCGCTGGCCTTGCTCGCGGCGGGACTTTGGTTTGTGCTGCTTCCAGTGGCGGCGCTACTGGCCCGCAGTCTGTACGACGCCGAAGGCCACTTCGTTGGCCTGGCCAACTTCCGCGCCTATCTTCAGACGCCGGCATTAATTGAGGCGGCGCTGCGCAGCGTGCGGCTGTCGCTGCTGGCCGCAACCATCACTACGCTGGCCGCCTATCTTTACGCGTACGCCCTTACGATGAGCGCGATGCCGCACAAGCGGTTTTTTCACGCCGTTGCACTGCTGCCGCTGCTGGCGCCGTCGCTGTTGATGGCCATCAGTGTCGTGTATCTATTCGGGCAGCAGGGCTGGTTGACGGCGTGGATCGGCGGCCCGATTTATGGCGAGGCGGGGATCGTGCTCGGCTCGGTGCTGTGGACCTTCCCGCATGCGCTGCTGATCATGGTGGCTAGCTTGACGACGATCGATGCGCGCTTGATCGAGGCTGCACGCCTGCTCGGCGCCGGACCCTGGCGCGTCTTCCGCACCGTCACGCTACCGGCCTCGCGCTACGGCCTGCTGATGGCTTTCGTGGCTGTCTTCGTTCTCGTCATCACCGACTTCGGCGTGCCTAAGGTGATTGGCGGGCAAGCCCACGTGCTCGCCACCGATCTCTACAAGCAAGTCATCGGGCAGCAGAACTTCGCAATGGGTGCAGTAGTCGGCACGGTGTTACTGCTGCCGGCGCTGGTCGCCTTCCTCGTCGAGCGCCGCCTACGCGCGCGGCAAACCGCTGCGCTGAGCGTGCGTGCTGTCGTCTATCAACCCGAACCGGCGCGCTGGCGTGACGGGCTGCTCTGGCTGTACTGCGCCAGCGTGGCGCTCGTCTTCCTGGTCGTCATCGGCACGGCCGTATTCGCGTCGTTTGTCAAGCTGTGGCCATACGATTTGTCGCTGACGCTGAAGCACTACGATTTTGATTACGCTCACGCCGGCGGTTGGGAAAGCTATGCCAACTCACTGCGCATGGCGCTTGGCACCGCCGTGGTGGGAACCGCGCTCGCCTTGCTTACCGCGTGGCTCGTAGACCGGCCGCGCCGGTGGCGCGTGTTGCGCGACGGGGTCAACCTGCTGGCCACATTGCCGTTGGCGGTGCCGGGACTTGCGCTTGGGCTTGGTTACATCCTCTTTTTTAATTCGCCAGGCCAGCTGTTCAGCGCGCTCTACGGCACGATGACACTGTTGGTCCTGTGCACAGTCGTGCATTTCTTCTCAGTGCCGCATCTGACGCTGCTGGCCGCCATGCGGCAGCTGGATCGTGAGTTTGAGGCCACCGCTGAGTCGCTGGGTGTGCCGTTTTGGACTACGTTGTGGCGCGTAAACCTTCCGGTCTGTTTGCCAGCGGCACTACAAGTGGCCGGCTTCTTCTTCGTTAATGCGATGACGACTGTCTCGGCGGTCGTGTTCTTATATACGCCGCACACGCAGCTCGCCTCGGTGGCCGTTTTAAACATGGACGATGCGGGCGACATCGCGCCAGCAGCCGCGATGGCGGTGTTGATCTTCGTGACGGCCGCCTTAGCGCGCGGGCTTTTTGGTTTTGCCCAGGGCTGGTTGCTGATGCGCACGCAGCGTTGGCGGCAGCGATAAGCGCCGCCTCAAGGACCGCCATGTACGCCCGCGATGGATTCGACGTGGTCATTGCCGGCGCCGGCATTGTCGGCCTCGCTTGCGCTTGGGCCGCGACCGAGCGCGGCTTACGCGTGGCGGTCTGCGAGCGCGATCCACGCTGCGTGGGCGCCTCGGTCCGCAACTTCGGTCTCGTCACCGTCACGGGGCAGCGTGCGGGTGACACCTGGCGGCGCGCGCGCTACAGCCGCGATATATGGGCAATACTTGCCCCACAGGCCGGCATCAGCATCGAGCACACGGGCCTGTGGGTGTTGGCGCGCGAGGCCCTTGCCTGGGAAGTCCTGCAGGCATTCGCTGCCACCGAGATGGGCACACACTGCGCGCTGGTCGAACCGCAGGAAGCTGCGCGCCGCGCCCCCTGGCTGCGCACCGCCGGTTGCGCCGGCGCCCTGTATAGCCCGCACGAGCTGCGGATCGAATCGCGCCAAGCGATCCCGTTACTGTCGGAATGGCTGCGGCAAGTGCGCGCCGTGCAATTCTTCTGGGGCGAGCCGGTGCTGGAGGCCGACGCCCGCAGCGCGCGCACGCCTTGGCGGCGGCTCGCCGCGCAGCAAGTCATCCTATGCCCCGGGGCCGATCTGACCGGGGTTGCCGCTCCATGGCTGCGCGACCTTGGCTTGCAACTTTCCCAATTGCAGATGCTGCGCGTGCGACCCCGCAACGGGCTGCGCCTGGGCAGCGCTGTCATGGGCGATCTTAGCCTGGTGCGCTACCGCGGCTATGCCGACCTGCCGCCGGCGCGCGCGCTGGCCACACGGCTGGCACAGACCGATGCCGACAGCCTTGCACATGGCATCCACCTGATCGCTGTGCAGTCTGCGGACGGCAGCTGGGTGGTTGGCGACTCCCACCATCAAGATGCGATGCCGTGGCCGTTTGCGCGCCAGGAGGTAGACGATTTGATCCTGCGCCACCTGCAGCGCACCGTCGCGGTGGACAGCCTCCAGGTGCTGGAGCGCTGGACGGGCTTGTATCCGACCGGCGGCGACGCCGACTGTCTGCTGCTGGCGCCGGAGCCCGGTTTATACGTCGTGGTTGTCACCAGCGGCACGGGCGCGAGCACCGCCTTCGGCATCGCCGACGATCTGTTTTCCGATCGCATCGCAACGACCTCATGCGTTTCCGACACCTGCGCGCCGTCATCTTCGATTGGGCCGGCACCGTCATCGACTTCGGCAGCCTCGCCCCAGCCGTGAGCTTTGTCCGCCTGTTTGCCGCCGAGGGGGTGGCGATCACCCTCGAGGAAGCTCGCGCGCCGATGGGATTGCCGAAGCGGCAACACATCGAAGCGCTCGGCCGTCTGCCGCGCGTGGCCGATGCCTGGCGCGAGGCGCAAGGCAGCAGGATGACCGCCGCGGATGTCGATCGCCTTTATCAGCGGTTGATGCCGATGAACATCGAAGCGGTGCGAGAGCACGCTGCACTCGTACCTGGCGCTGCCGAGCTTGCCGAGCGGCTGCGGCGCGCGGGCCTGAAGGTCGGTTCCACAACCGGCTATGACCGCGCCACCGCACAGATCATGGCCAACCTGGCGGCCTCGCAGGGGTTCATTGCCGACAACCTTGCGTGCGCCGACGATCTGCCCCAGACGCGACCCTCACCCATGGCGATTTATCGCAGCCTGCTGGACCTGAATGTCTGGCCAGCCGCCGCCGTCGTTAAGGTAGATGACACGGTGCCTGGACTGTTGGAGGGTCGGCACGCGGGGTGCTGGACCATCGCCGTCGCGGTCTCCGGCAATGAGACCGGCCTAAGCGCTCAGCAGTGGGCAGCACTGTCAGCGCCGCAGCGTGAAGCGTGCCGGCAACAAGCGGCCGCGCGGCTGACGGTTGCGCAGCCCGATGCGATCGTCGATACCGTGGCCGATCTCTGGCCGCTGCTAGAAGACATCGATCGACGTCTCGGCGCAGGCGAACGACCACCTCCGCATCCGCTGCCCTGAGCCGGCGGCAGCGGCTCCGGACTTGGCCAAACCAGCTGCGGCGCTCAGGCGAGAAAAAGCCGGTATGCCGGATTGGCGCTCTCGTCCCAGTGGCGGTAACCCAGCGTGGCGAGGAATTCACGGAACTGGCGCTTTTCGTTTGGCGGCACCTGAATGCCGACCACGATGCGGCCATAGTCAGCGCCTTGGTTTCGGTAGTGAAACAAAGAGATGTTCCAGTTCGGCGACATGCTGTCGAGGAAACGCATCAGCGCGCCCGGTCGCTCCGGAAACTCAAAGCGGTACAGCAGTTCGTTTTCCGCCAGCGGCGAGCGGCCACCGATCATGTGCCGCAGGTGCAGCTTTGAAAACTCATCGTCCGTTAGGTCAAGCGTCGGAAAGCCGGCGCGCTCAAACGTGCGGGCCAGTAGCGTCGCCTCCGACGGTTTGAAGATCTGCAGGCCGACGAAAATGTGCGCCACCTTTGCATCCGAGATGCGGTAATTAAACTCGGTGACGTTGCGATTGCCGACCAGCGCGCAGAAGCGGCGGAACGAGCCACGCTCTTCAGGGATCGTGACTGCAAACACCGCTTCACGCCGCTCACCGA
>JANWXE010000018.1 GCA_025055385.1 Burkholderiaceae bacterium
CCAGGTTGCCGTCGGAGGCGGTGCGGCGCTGCGCGCCGATCTGCAACGCGCCGTCGAAAACGTAGACGCAGGCCGCCTGCGCCGGATCCACGGACAGCGCCAGTTCCGCATCGCCGGCCAGCTGCACGTCTAGGTAGGTGATCGGAATGCGCGTCTGCACCCCGCCTGTAACGCCCAGGGCGCTGCCGGCGATCACCTTGACGGTGGCGCGCGCATCGGCGCTGCGCCAGGTCGGCATCTCGGCTGCGCGTACGTCCTGCTAGCGCGGCGCGATGTGTTTGTCGCGCGCCGGCAGGTTGACCCAGAGCTGAAAGCCATGGACGCGTCCCCCGCGTTCGCGGATCCATTCAGCCGGCATCTCGGAGTGGATCACGCCGTCGCCGGCCGTCATCCACTGCACGTCGCCGGGCCCGAGGCGGCCGCGGTGGCCGGCGCTGTCCTCGTGCATAAATTCGCCTTCCAGCATGTAGGTGACGGTCTCGAAACCGCGGTGCGGATGGTCGGGCGCGCCCACCGCGTCGCCTGGCCCGTAGTCAGCCGGACCCATTTCATCTAGCAGAAAAAAGGGTCAACCATGTCGAGCTGAGGTGTCGGGAACGGTCGCCGCGCGATGAACCCCCCTGCCTCACGGGTGCGCTGCGCGTGCACGATCCGGTCGATTTCGCGAAGAAGCATGGGCATTGAGACACTGAGAGTTAGACAGCTGCACGGACTCGTAACTTGGCACCGTCAAGCCACCCGAGGTACAGAAGCAAACTAGGCCGAAAGTAGCCACGCTACCCAGCGGGCGTGATTCCCGCTGCGCGCGATGAGGGCCAGGGCCATGCAGTTGAGGTCGACCGGAAGTTGGCCGCTTGCAACGGGGCCGCGCCCAGCGCCGCCGCCGCGAAGGCCAGTGCCGCTTCTTCGCGCGCGCCGACCATGGTTCGGCCATCCGGGGCCTGCCAGACAACCAGGATCAGCGCGCTATCACCGGTTCCGAGGCGCAGCGCATGGGTCGGCGGCAGCCGCAATCCGGCTGCGCGCGCCACCGCCGCGTGATCGTCATGTTGAACGCGCAGCCCACGCAGGCGAGCGGCGCTTCCGATGCGGGCGACCGTCTCCGCCAACCCGTGGCAGCTAACAAATGCCCGCGCATCTTGCGCCAGCGTCGTCTGCGCGCTGCACCAAAGAAAAAGTCCCACACTGACACGTTCGAAGGCAGACACGCTTGCCTCCTTTGTAAAGTAAAAGCCAGCCGCTTAGGCACTCTGAGGTTGCACTTGGTTCGGTACATGGATTAACCAGCATCCGCTACCCCGCGGCTACAATCGAATCACATGCACATGACAATCGACATGACAGTCGTTTGGTCGGGACGTAACGATGGAGGCTAGGCGCGGCGACGCTGCTGACGCAAACCAGGGATCTTCCAGCAAGGGGCACGACGCGGCCCGGCCGCCGCTGAATTTTCTGCGCAACGTCATCGCAGCGGATCTGCTGCGCGGCACCTACGAAGACCGCAATTGGGCTGGGCGGCCCGGTCCATACGACATTCACGCGCATGCACCGAAAGACCCAGCGCGCATTCGCACGCGCTTCCCGCCAGAGCCCAATGGCTACCTGCACATCGGCCACGCAAAGTCGATCTGCCTGAACTTCGGGTTGGCGCGCGATTTCGGCGGCCGCTGTCATATGCGCTTCGACGACACCAATCCGGTCAAGGAAGATCAGGAGTACGTCGATGGCATTCTCGATGCGGTGCGCTGGCTCGGCTTTGACTGGGAACACGTCACGCCGCAAGGCATCGAGCGCAACCTGTATCACGCGTCGGACTACTTCGAGGAGATGTATCGCTGCGCCGAGTACTTGATCCAGACCGGCTACGCGTACGTCGATGAGCAGAGCGCTGAGCAGATCCGTGCCACGCGCGGCACGCTGACCGAGCCCGGCATGAACTCGCCATACCGCGACCGTCCGATCGAGGACAGCTTGCGCCTGTTCCGCGAGATGCGCGCCGGCAAACACGCCGAGGGCAGCATGGTGCTGCGCGCCAAGATCGACATGGCGTCGCCGAACATCAACATGCGCGACCCAGTCATCTACCGCATCCGCTTCGCCACCCACCATCGAACGGGCGACCGCTGGTGCATCTATCCGATGTACGCGTATGCGCACCCGATCGAGGACGCGTTGGAGAACATCACGCATTCAATCTGCACGCTGGAGTTTGAGGACCAGCGGCCGTTCTATGACTGGACGCTAGAGCGGCTTGTGCCGCTGCTGCGCCGGCCGCAGTACGAGGCAGCGCGGCGCCTGCTGGCAGCGATTGCCGAGCAGGGGGCAGAGAGCAAGCGCCAGTTCGCATTGCACTGCCGCAACTTCCTCGACAAACTAGGGCACACCCGTTACGAACGCCGTGCAGAGGCGATGTTCGCCAGCTGGAGCAAAAACCCAGATTTAGCGGCGAACGATGCCGACGAATTTTTCAAGCTGCTCCTGCAGCACACCGAATGCTTTACCCCGCTGCTGCAGGCGGCGCTGGACGAGCGCAAGCCGAATCCTTTCCTGCTGCCGCATCAGTACGAGTTCAACCGGCTGAATCTGACCTACGTGGTGATGAGCAAGCGCCGGCTGGCGCAGCTTGTCGAGGATGGCCATGTCGACGGCTGGGACGATCCGCGCATGCCCACGCTGGTCGGGCTGCGGCGGCGTGGCTATACGCCGCAGTCGATCCAGCGCTTCGTCGAGCAGATTGGCGTCAGCAAGAGCCCGCAGTGGATTGACTATGCCGTGCTTGAGCAAGCGCTGCGCGACGATCTAGAGGCGCGCGCGCCGCGCGCCACTGCGGTGCTGCGGCCACTGAAGCTCGTGATCGACAACTATCCGCCTGGGCAGCACGAGGACTGTCGGGTGCCCAACCATCCGCAGAATCCGCACATGGGCACGCGCACGATCCCGTTTGCGCGCGAGCTGTGGATCGAGGCCGATGACTTCATGGAAAACCCGCCGCCGGATTACTTCCGCCTGTCGCCCGGCGCCCTCGTGCGATTACGGTACGCCTACGTGGTGCGCGCCACTGCGGTGGAGAAAGATGCGGCCGGTCGCATCGTGGCGGTGCACGCCGAATACCTGCCGGAGACGAAGAGCGGCACACCCGGTGCGAGCCGCGTCAAGACGCGTGCTGCGATCCACTGGCTGCCAGTGCACGCTGCCGTGCCAGCCGAGGTGCGCTTGTACGACCGCTTGTTCGTGGATCCGCAGCCAGATGCGGGTGACAAGGATTTCTTGTCGCTGCTGAATCCTCACAGTAGGACCGTGCTGCAGGCGTTCATCGAACCTGCGCTCGCCGCCGCGCAACCGGACGATAAGTTTCAGTTCGAGCGCAACGGCTACTTCGTCGCCGACCGCAAAGACCACCATCCGGGGCGGCCGGTATTTAATTTGGCAGTCACGCTGAAGGAATCCTGGAGCCGCTGAGCACGGGCCGACCTGGTGGGGCGAGGCGCCGCGGCCGCGGGTGCTCGTGGCGGACACCTTTTCGCGCCAAGGTCTCCCTATAATGCTGCGGCCCTTTGATACGCTGCGCGGAGTTGCTGCATGTGGTTCATTTCAGACGCGCTGGCGCAAACTGCGCCTGCGGCCCAGCCAGGCGGCACGGAATCGATGATGACGTCGCTTGCCTTTATGGTGTTGATTATCGTCGTGTTTTATTTTTTGCTGATCCGGCCGCAGCAAAAACGGCAAAAGGAACACAAGGCGCTGATCGAGGGTTTAAATAAAGGTGACGAGGTGCTGACCGCCGGCGGCATCATCGGCAAGATCACCGACCTTTCTGATCAGTACATGACGCTGCAGATCGCCACCGTCGACAATAAACCGGTGGAGATTTCCATGCAGCGCGCAGCGGTGCAGATGCTGCTGCCGAAAGGCACGATGAAATCCCTCTGACGCGACTGCTGGCGACCGTCTGGCGGCGGGCGCCAGCGCCGATACGCCGTGCCGCCGCCGTTCTGACGACCATGAACCGTTACGCGCTGTGGAAATACATCGTCATCGCGGTGGCGCTGCTGCTCGGCGCCATCTACACGCTGCCGAATTTCTTCGGTGAAGCGCCGGCCGTGCAGGTGTCCTCCGCCAAGGCAACCGTCAAGGTCGAGCCGGCGCTGCTGGCGCGCGTGGAAGCCGCCCTGCAGTCCGCTGGCATTGAGCACGACGGCACGAGTTTCGATGTGGTCGGCCTAAACGCGACGGTGCGAGTGCGTTTCCGCGACACGGACACACAGATTCGTGCGCGCGACGTAATTGAGCGCGCGCTGAACTCAGATCCGAGCGACCCCACCTATGTGGTGGCACTCAATTTGGTGCCGCGCACGCCGCAATGGTTAATTGCGCTGCGTGCACTGCCGATGTACCTCGGGCTTGACTTGCGCGGTGGTGTGCACTTTCTGCTGCAAGTGGACATGAAAGAGGCGGTAACGCGGCGCCTAGAAACCGTCGCCGGCGACCTGCGCCAGCTGCTGCGCGAAAAAAACGTCCGCCATGGCGGCATCGTGCGCGACGGCCAGACGCTGCAAATCCGTTTCCGCGACAACGAGACGCGTGCACGCGCCGCTGACCTAATCCGTGACGCTAACCGCGACTTGCTGCTGCGCGAAGAGGGCGACGGCGAGTCAGCGCGCTTGCTGGTGACACTTAGCCCGACGGCGATTCGCGCCGTCCAAGAGTATGCGCTGAAGCAGAACATCACCACGCTGCACAACCGTATCAATGAGCTCGGTGTGGCCGAGCCGGTGATCCAGCAGCAGGGCGCAGACCGCGTGGTCGTGCAGTTGCCCGGAGTGCAGGACACCGCGAAAGCAAAGGAGATCCTCGGCCGCACCGCCACGCTGGAGATGCGGCTGCTGTGCGAATCGCCGGAGGAGCTCGCAGCGTTTGCCGCTGGCACCGTGCCATTCGGCTGCGAGCGCTACGTCGACCGCGAGGGCAGGCCGCTGCTCGTCAAGCGGCAGGTGATCATCACCGGCGAGAACCTCAACGACGCGCAGGCCGGTTTCGACAGTCAAACGCAAGAGCCGGCCGTCCACCTGACGGTGGATGCCAAGGGCGCCCGCATCATCCGTGACGTCACGCGCGAGAACGTCGGTAAACGGATGGCGATTTTGCTGTTCGAAAAAGGCAAGGGCGAGGTTATCACCGCGCCTGTCATCCGCTCGGAGCTCGGCGCGCGCTTCCAGATTTCCGGCCGCATGAGCACGCAAGAGGCCAACGACATCGCCCTGCTGCTGCGCGCCGGTTCGCTGGCAGCGCCGATGGAGATCATCGAGGAGCGCACAATTGGGCCCAGCCTGGGCGCGGAGAACATCCGACGCGGATTCAACGCCACGCTGTGGGGGTTTACCGCCATTGCTGTTTTCATGATCGTTTACTACGGCGTCTTCGGCGTCGTGTCGGTGATTGCGCTTGCCTCTAACCTGATGCTGCTGATCGCGCTGCTGTCGCTGCTGCAGGCCACCCTGACGCTGCCTGGCATTGCGGCGATTGCGCTCACCCTGGGCATGGCGATCGACGCTAATGTGCTGATCAACGAGCGGGTGCGCGAGGAGCTGCGCAACGGCCGGCCCCCGCAGCACGCAATCCACGACGGCTACGAGAAAGCGTTCAACACGATTCTGGACTCCAACATCACGACCCTGATTGCCGGCGTCGCGCTGCTTGCCTTCGGCTCCGGGCCGGTGCGCGGTTTCGCCGTCGTGCATTGTCTGGGGATTCTGACCTCCATTTTCAGCGCGGTGTTCGTCTCGCGCGCGATCGTCAACTTGATCTACGGCTCGCGCAAAAAACTCACCCGCATCAGCATTGGCCAGGTTTGGCGGCCCGAGGCCGCGCAGGTCACCTCCGACACCAAGTAACCAGGCGCGATGGAGTTCTTCCGCATCCGCCACACGATCCCGTTCATGCGCTATTCGCGCATTCTGAACGCGATCTCGCTCGTCTCTTTCCTCATCGCGGTCGCTGTTCTCGCTACACGTGGCCTGAATCTATCGATCGAATTCACCGGCGGCACGGTGATGGAGATCTCGTATCCGCACGCGGCGGACCTAGAGAAAATCCGCCGCACGATCGAGGCCAAAGGCTGGGGCGAGTCGCAGGTGCAGAACTTCGGCACTTCGCGCGATGTGCTGATCCGCCTGCCGCTGAAAGCAGGCGCCGCCTCCGGCCAGCAGGCCGAGCAGGTGATGTCGGCCTTGCGGGAGGTTGATCCTACTGTCGAGCTGCGGCGGGTTGAGTTTGTCGGCCCGCAAGTGGGCGCCGAGCTGGCCCAGGACGGGGCACTCGCCCTGTTGATGGTGGTGCTCGGCATCATGATCTATCTTGCTTTTCGCTTCGAGTGGAAATTCTCGGTAGCCGCCATCGTCGCCAACCTGCACGACGTCGTGCTGGTGGTCGGCATGTTCGCCATCTTTGGTTGGGAGTTCTCGCTGCCGGTGCTGGCCGCCGTGCTGGCGGTGCTCGGCTACTCGGTCAATGAGTCCGTAATCATTTTTGACCGCGTGCGCGAGCATTTTCGTAAGATGCGCAAGGCGTCTGTCACCGAAGTGATTGATTCGGCCATTACCGCGACCATCTCGCGCACTATCATCACGCACGGCTCCACCCTGTGCATGACGCTGGCGATGCTGTTCTTCGGCGGTCCGGCGCTGCATTACTTCGCGCTGGCGCTCACCATTGGCATCGTGTTCGGTATCTACTCGTCGGTGTTCGTTGCCGCGGCCGTTGCGATGTATCTTGGCATCAAGCGCGAGGACCTGGTCAAGCCGGCCAAGAAGGAAGAGCCGCAGGTGCTGCCATAAGGGGTACCGATGAGCGGCACGCCGCGGCTGCGCGTCTGGGACCTGCCGACCCGGCTATTCCACTGGGCGCTAGCGCTGCTGGTCGTCTGCTCGGTCGTGACCGCCCAGGTGGGCGGCCTATGGATGGACTGGCACTTGCGCGCCGGCTATGCGGCGCTCGCCCTGCTGTTGTTTCGTCTGCTCTGGGGCGTCTTTGGCAGCCGCTATGCGCGCTTTACCCAGTTCGTGCGCGGCCCGTCGGCCGTGCTCGCCTATCTGCGTGCGCTGCGGACGGGCGGGGCGGCACCGCAGGCCGGCCACAACCCGCTCGGCGCGCTGTCGGTCCTGGCGATGCTGGCCGCGCTGCTGGTGCAGGCGGCCACCGGCCTGTTCGCCAACGATGCGATCGCCACCGAGGGCCCGCTGGCCAAGTTCGTCTCCGGCAGCACGAGCGATTTCCTCACCCGCGTCCACAAGCTCAACCAGTACGTGCTGTACACCTTGGTGGCGCTGCACGTGGCGGCGATCGCCTTTTATCGCGTAATCAAGCGCGAGGATCTGCTGCGGCCGATGATCACCGGCGACCGCACAGGCGTCGCCGGTGAGCCGGCGCGCGATGATCTGGCAATGCGGCTGCGGGCGGCGCTGCTGCTTGCGCTCGCCGCCGGCGCCGTGGCTTACCTAGTCACGCGGTAAAGTCACGCACTAAACGCCGCTTGCAGGCGGCGTTTGGTACGCGCCGCTTAATCCCTGCGGTAGTCGTCGTGGCAGGCCTTGCAAGACTTGCCGACCTCGCCAAATTGCGCGCGGATCGCGTTGATGTCGCCGCCCTTGGCCGTGGCGGCAAGCTTGGCTACTTCGGCTTGCATCTTCTCGGCTAGCGACTTCACCTTGGCGGCGTCTTTGAAAATCTCCGGCTTCGCACGCGTGGGTGGATTGCCGCCCGATTCCGAGCCGGCGATGAACGCTTCGAATGGCAGCTTCGACAGCGTTTCAATCAACGCCGCGCTGCTTTGAATCACCTGCACGTTGGGCGCATTGGATTTCAGCTGACCATTGATGCGGCCCATGTGATTACCGATCAGCGCGAAGGCCGCCTGCCGGTATTTGATTGCATCTTCCGGTTTCGCAAACTGCGCCTGCGCCGGCGCCGCCGTAGCGGCCAAGATGCCCGCTGCGGCAATGGAAACGACCTTGTTCGTCATGGTCCCCCCTGCAAGGTTAAAAGCAGCCCGTTTACAACGGATCGCGGCGATGAACAATCCGCCGTGGCCAATTATTCCCGATCAGCGGTTCACCTGTGCAACGACAGCTGCGGGGGGCAGGTATGCCGCCAGCCCGCGTGTGGCTCGCTTGCGTTGGGTGGAGCGCAACGAGGAGCCTCCTTTTAGCAGCGGCGCGCCAGTTCTTCGGCCTTACCCAGGTAGGTGGCGGGAGTGAGCGCCAGCAGCTCACGCCGCACCGGCTCCGGCAGCGGCAGCTCGGCGATGAAGCGGTGCAGTTCGTCCCGCGTGATGCGCCGCCCGCGCGCCAGCGCCTTAAGCCGTTCATACGGCTGCGGCACACCGTACCGCCGCATAACGGTCTGCACCGCCTCGGCCAGCACCTCCCAGGCGCCGTCCAGGTCCGCGGCCAGGGCCTCGGCGTCGATCTCCAGTTTGTCCAGCCCGCGCGCGCAGGCGTGATAGGCGACGAGGCAGTGACCGAAGGCCACCCCCAGATTGCGCAGCACGGTGGAATCGGACAGATCGCGCTGCCAGCGCGACACCGGCAGTTTC
>JANWXE010000085.1 GCA_025055385.1 Burkholderiaceae bacterium
CACGTTTCTGCCGCAGGTCTGGCACAGCCTGCCGCAGCCGCGCGACTTCCTGCGGGCGCTGAAGCGCAAGGCCGGACTGGCACCGGATTTCTGGTCCGAGGGGCTCGCCTTCGAGCGCTATCAGGCGCTGCGTTTTGAGGAGACACGCGTCCCTGTCACATGAACACGGGCGACGCCTCTTTCGGCCTTGCGCAGCCGGCGCGCTGGTGGCACCGGCTGGACGATGGCCGCATTCAATGCGACCTCTGTCCGCGCGACTGCCGCCTGCACGAAGGACAGCGGGGTCTGTGCTTCGTGCGGCAGCGCCGCGGCGATGCGATGGTCCTCACCACCCATGGCCGCAGCTCCGGTTTCTGCATCGATCCGATCGAGAAGAAACCGCTGCATCACTTCTATCCGGGTTCCTCGGTGCTGTCCTTCGGCACCGCCGGCTGCAACCTGGCCTGCAAGTTCTGCCAAAACTGGGACATCTCGAAATCGCGCGAGATGGACCGCCTGATGGACGCGGCCTCGCCGGCGCGCATCGCGCAGGTCGCGCAGGCCTACGGCTGCCGCTCGGTCGCGTTCACCTACAACGATCCGGTGATCTTTGCCGAGTACGCGCTCGACACCGCAGCCGCCTGCCGCGAACTTGGCTTAAAGGCAGTGGCGGTCACGGCCGGCTACATCCACGCCCAGCCGCGGCGCGAATTCTTCGCCGCCATGGACGCGGCCAACGTGGACCTGAAGGGCTTCACGGAGGATTTTTACTTTCGCCTCACCGGCGCGCATTTGGCGCCGGTGCTGGAGACGCTTGAATACATCGCCCACGAAACCGACTGCTGGCTGGAGATCACCACGTTGCTGATCCCTGGCCACAATGACGGCGATGCCGAGATCGACGCGATGACGCGCTGGATCGCGCAGACGCTCGGCACCGAGGTGCCGCTGCATTTCACCGCCTTTCACCCCGACTACAAGATGCGCGATGTGCCGCCGACGCCGCCTGCCACGCTGATGCGTGCGCGCCGCATCGCGCTCGCCAACGGGCTGCGTTACGTCTACACCGGCAACGTTCGCGATCCGGAAGGCGGCACGACCTTTTGCCCTGGCTGCGCCGCCGCCGTGATCCGCCGCGACGGCTACCGCATCCTCGACTACGCGCTAAGCGAGGCCGGCGTCTGCCGGCACTGTGGGTATGCGATCGCTGGCCGCTTCGGGCCGACTGCAGGCGCGTTCGGCTCTCGCCGCATCCCGGTGCGCATCGCGGCCTGACCGTCGCTGTCCGAAGGCGGCCGGGCATCCGATATATTCGCGCCGGTCCTGCGGCCGGGGAGGACAGAGGGTGCAGTTGAGCGAGCGGGCGGCGATTCCCTGCAATTTGTGCGGCGAAACGGAAGTCACCGTGCTGTCGCGTCGCAGCCGCAGCGGCAGGCCGTTGCGCACGGTGGCCTGCATCAGCTGCGGCCTGGCCTGGTCCGATCCGCGTCCGCACAACGCGCGCCGCTTCTATGAGCAGGAATACCGCGTCGAATACAAGCGAACCTTTACCCCGAAACCAAAGCACGTGCTGCGCGCGGGCCGGGTCGCGCTGGCGCGGCTGCAGAAGATCGCCGCCTACGTGCGGCCGGGCCTGCGCGCGCTCGATGTCGGCAGCGGCGGCGGCGAGTTCGCTTACCTGCTGCGTTCGCGCGGCTGCACGGTAACCGGCGTCGAGCCCAATCGCGGGTACGCGGAATTCGCCAGGCGTGAATTTGGCCTTGAGATCGTACGCGGTTTCATCGATGAGGTGACGCTGCCACCCGCCAGCTTCGACCTGATCACGATCTGGCACGTTTTGGAGCACACCGAGGATCCGGGTGCGGTGCTGGCGCACCTGCGCGCCGCCCTGAAACCGGAAGGCGTGCTGGTCGTCGAGGTGCCCAATGTGGAAGCCACCTGTCAGGCGCCGCGCAGCACCTTCCACGAGGCGCACCTTTACAGCTTCAACGGCGCCTGCCTGCAGGCGCTCGCGCAGAAAGCCGGACTGCGCACGATCGATTTGTCGCTGTCCAGCGACGGCGGCAACATCCTTGCCATCTTCTGTCCGGCAGCCGCCAGCGCACAGCGCTCCCGATGGGCGCTGCCGGGCAACCATGCCCGCGTGACCGGCGTCGTACAGGCCCACGCGCGACGCCCTTACTGGCTGACCTCTCACCCGTATCGCCGTGCGGCGGGTCGCCTTCGGCGCACGGTAGCCGAGCGTCTTGCGCTGCTCGGCGCGCCAACCGCCCGGGCCCTGCTCGACCGTCTTTACCGGCAGGCCGAGTCCGACCCTATGCGACTGCGGCTGCTTTGGCCGTCGCTGGCCGGTCTGTATGCGCTGGCCATTGTCGTCGAGGAAGTCTTCGTCGACAATCTGTTGCCTGCGCATGGGTTCAGCGAACAGCAAGCTCTGCTGCTCTTTTTTGTGCTGCAGGCCGCATCCCTGGCCGCCGTGCTGTGGCAAGCCGAGCGTACAGCCGCGCCAGGGCCTCAGCGCGCGGCGGCGTTTGCGGCCGCACTGCCCGCTTTCGCCGTGCCGGCCTACTGCTGAGGCGGCGCACCCCTTACGGTCGTATCACGAGCTTGCCGACCGCGCGGCGCGCTAGCAGCGACTGCAACGCCTGTGGCGTGTCCGACAGCGGATAAACCTGCGAGACGTGCGGCTTCAGCTTGCCCTGCGCCAGCCACTGGAAAAGCTGCTGAAGCATATTCGCGTTTGCCTCAGGCTCGCGCCTAGCGAAATCGCCCCAGAAGACGCCCAGCGCCGACGCTTCCTTCAGCAGCAGCAGGTTAAGCGGGATCTTCGGAATCTCGCCGTTGGCGAAGCCGACCACCAGGAAGCGGCCGCGCCAGCCTAGCGCGCGCAGAGCCGGTTCGGAATAGGCGCCGCCCACTGGATCGTAGACCACATCGGCGCCCTTACCCGCCGTGAGCGCCTTGACCGTCTCGCGCAGATCCGCACTCGAATAGTTGATCAACTCATCGGCGCCGTGCGCCCGTGCTGCCGCCAACTTTTCATCAGTGGATGCAGCCGCCATTACGCGCGCGCCGGCCAGCTTGCCCAATTCCACGGCCGCCAGTCCGACGCCCCCGCCGGCGCCGAGCACCAGCAGCGTTTCGCCAGCCTTTAGCCCCGCGCGCGCGAACAGCGCGTGGTGTGACGTCGCGTAGGTGAGCGTGAAGGCAGCGGCGATCTCGTCGGACAGACTATCGGGGATCGGGATCGTCTGCGCTGCCTGCGTGCAGACGTACTCGGCAAACGCCCCTAGTCCGACGAAGGCGATCACACGCTGCCCGGGGCGGCGATCCGTCACGCCCTCACCGACCGCGTCGACCTCGCCGGCGACCTCGCTGCCTGGCGTAAACGGCAGTGGCGGCTGCATCTGGTACTTCTTCTGTACGATTAGCGCGTCTGGAAAATTCACGCCCGCAGCGCGCACGCGCAGCCGAACTTGGCCCGGCTTCGGCTCCGGCAACGGCAACTCGACCAGCCGCAGCTTCTCCGGCCCCCCCCACTCTTGACACTGGATCGCTTTCATCACCTCGTCGTCTCCTTTCGCGCGCTTTTTTGCAAAAAGGCCCTGAATCACGCGGCGCTGCGCTATGCTGCGCACGCCGCGGAGGGACATACCGATGAATTTCGACTATTCGCCAAAAGTACAGGAACTGCGAGCGCGCGTCGACGCGTTCATGCAAGAGTACATTTTTCCGAATGAGCGTCGCTATTACGAGGAGGTAGAGGAAAACACCCGTGCGGGCCGGCGCTGGACGCCGACGCGCATCGTCGAGGAGCTGAAGCCAAAGGCACGCGCCGCTGGCCTGTGGAATCTGTTCTTGCCGCATTCTCCGCGCGGCGCCGGATTGACCAATTTTGAATATGCGCCACTTGCGGAACTGATGGGCCGTGTGACCTGGGCGAGCGAAGTTTTCAACTGCAGCGCGCCGGATACCGGCAACATGGAGACGCTTGAGCGCTACGGCAATGAGGAACAAAAGAAGCAGTGGCTGGAACCACTTCTTGCCGGCGAGATTCGCTCTGCTTTTGCGATGACCGAGCCGGACGTCGCTTCCTCAGACGCCACCAATATCCAAACCAGCATGCGGCGCGAAGGCGACAGCTACGTGATCAACGGCCGCAAGTGGTGGACCTCGGGCGCTGGCGACCCGCGCTGCAAGCTCATGATTGTGATGGGCAAGACCAACCCCGAGGCGCCGCGCCATGCGCAGCAGTCGATGATTCTCGTACCGACCGACACGCCGGGCGTGAAAATCGTGCGGCCGCTCACCGTGTTCGGCTACGACGATGCGCCGCACGGCCACATGGAGGTCGTCTTCGACAACGTCCGTGTGCCAGCGTCCAACATTTTGCTGGGCGAAGGGCGCGGATTCGAAATCGCCCAGGGGCGCCTTGGGCCTGGGCGTATCCATCACTGCATGCGCACAATCGGCGTGGCCGAACGCGCGCTGGAGGCGATGTGCAAACGGTTGGCTACACGTGTCGCTTTTGGTGCCGCGGTAGCCACTCAGACGGTTTGGCAGGAGCGTATTGCCGAGGCGCGCTGCCTTATTGATCAGGCGCGGCTGCTGACGCTGAAAGCAGCGCACATGATGGATACCGTTGGTAACAAAGCCGCGCGCGCCGAAATCGCGATGATTAAAGTGGTAGCCCCCAATGTTGCCTGTCAGGTGCTTGACTGGGCGATCCAAGCGCACGGCGGCGCGGGCGTGTGCGATGACTTCTTCCTCGCGCAGGCCTATGCGCATGTGCGCACGCTGCGGATTGCCGACGGCCCCGATGAGGTGCACCGCAACGCCATCGCCAAGCTGGAGCTTGCCCGCCACACGGCTGTTGCCGCCGCGCACGACGTTGGCGCCGCAAAACATTCCCTATGATCCGAGCAGGACGCGCAGCAGCGATTTTTTGTCTACTGCCGCCATAGTGGCGCGGGCAGCCCAACGCAGCGACCCTCGGTGGCACGCGGGTGTGGGCCGCAAGTCTTCGCTGGCGCAAGTTCTAATGTCACCGCTGCGGAAGGCTAGCAAGCCAAGGCACGCGCTTCAAAACGACTGCGCTGGGGCGATTTTTAGCCTCGCCCCGTGCGTCGGCGTGCAGCGGCACGCGCCTTGCCGCGTATCTCGTCGTCAGTGCAGGGGTTCCCTCAGCAGCGCAGCGAAGGGAAACGGTATCACGTCAATGCCTTCTTCGCGCAGCTCAGCCGCCTCCTGCGGCGTGGTGACGCCGCGGATACCGCGCTGGGGCGCTTCTTTATAGTGGATGCGGCGTGCCTCTTCGGCAAAACGCTCACCCACGTCTTCCGTCTGCGCAGCGATCTCGCGCGCCATCTTGAGCAACGCCGCATGAATCTGCTGCGGCGTCGGCAGCATGGCCTCCTGCGAATTGGGTGGCTGCGCCCCGAGGTTGAGGCGCGCCGCGCTCGGCAAGCGGCGCACGTCGCGCGAAGAACATAGCGGACATTCGATTAGCTTCTTTTCACTTTGCGTCTCGAAATCGGCTTCAGACGTGAACCAGCCCTCGAAGGGGTGGTCATTTTCGCAGCGGAGATCAAATACTTTCAGTGGCATGATCAAATGGTGCCCCGGACCGGAATCGAACCGGTACGCCTTACGGCCCGGGATTTTAAGTCCCGTGCGTCTACCTGATTTCGCCACCGGGGCACGGCAAGTTGGCAGGCGACTACCACTGGCCTGATCGTACCGTCGGTTGCGGTACTTTTGCTAGCTGCGTGGTTGGGCAAATGCCCAAATAAGCCGCTTGCACCACCGGGTCGTCCAGTAGCTGCCGTGCTTCACCGCTGCCACGGATACGCCCATTTTCCAGCAGATAACCGCGGTCGGCGATCGCCAGACTGCGCTTCGCATTCTGCTCGACCAACAAAATGCTCACACCGGTCTCGCGGATGCGAGCAAGCGCGCGGAACAGCTCCCCGCACATCAGCGGCGACAAGCCAAGTGATGGCTCGTCTAACAGCAGCAGCCGCGGCGCCGACATCAGCGCTCGGCCAATCGCCACCATTTGCTGTTCGCCTCCGCTCATGGTGCGCACCGTCTGTCGCATGCGCTCTGCCAGCCGCGGAAACAGCTGCAACACCCGCGCGAGGCTCTGCGCCTCCGCGTCGCGGGCCCGCTTGGGAAAAGCCCCGAGCAACAGGTTCTCACGAACCGTCAGCTCACCGAAGATACCGCGTCCCTCTGGCACGAGCGCGATGCCCGCCTCTACTCGCAGGCGTGCTGGCAGCGCATGCAGCGGCTCACCGTCAAGTGTAATTTCACCGCAAGCCGGCAGCAGCCCAGCGATGGCCTTCAGCAAGGTGCTTTTCCCGGCGCCGTTGGCGCCTAAGATCACGACCAACTCACCGGCATTTACCCTCAGTGTGACCTCATCCAAGGCGCGATGCAGCCGGTAAGCGGCCGACAGCCCGCGGACGTCAAGCATCTTCGTCTCCGAGGTAGGCCTGCACGACGCGCCGGTCGGCCAGCACCTCAGACGGCGTTCCCTCGGCGATCTTTGCGCCCGAGTTCATTACGACGCAACGGTCGCACAGAGAGCGGATCGCATCCATCACGTGCTCGACCATCAGGATTGTGATGCCGCTGCCGCGCAGCGCACGAATCAGTTCCACCCCCTGCTGCAGCTCGGTGGGGTTCAGCCCGGCGAGCCATTCGTCGAGCAGCAACAAGCGCGGCTGCAGGGCAAGCGCACGTGCCAGCTCCAGGCGCTTCTGGTCTATGTAGGTCAGTTCCGCGGCCAACCGCTGCGCGGCGTCCGTTAGGCCGACGCGTGCCAAGAGGCGATCCTCCTCGGCGGGCCCGCCCCGACGTAGCAGTAGACCCGCGCGGACATTTTCGCGCGCGGTCATACGCGGAAAAATGCGAACGAGCTGGAAGGTTCTGGCGATGCCAGCGCGCGTCACTTGATGGGCGGGAGATCCAGCAAGTTCGCGGCCCGCAAAGCGCACCGAACCAACATCTGGTCTGAGCGCTCCACTAATGAGGTTCAGTGCTGTCGTCTTTCCGGACCCGTTGGGGCCAATTAGACCGACGATCTCCCCCTCGCCGACCTCGAAGGTGAGCGCGTCGACCGCCTTCAGGCCGCCGAAGGCGCGCGACAGGTCCCGCACCTGTAGCAGCGCGGTCATCGCGCCCGCTCTCCTCTCGTTCGCGCCAGGACCCAGCCGAGCACACCGCGCGGCAGCGCATAAACGATGGCGAGGAAGATCAAGCCAAGCACAATTGGGAAGTGGTTCGGAAAGTACTTGATCAGAGTTTCAAACAGCATCACCAGCGGGACCACGCCGAGCACCGGCCCCCAGAAACGCGCCACCCCGCCAAGCAGCGCCATGATCACGGTCTGAAACGAGACGATCGCGTTGAACGCGATCGTCGCATCGATGTAGGTCCAGCGCGGCGCCACGATCGCACCAGCCAGCACCATAAACGCGGACGTGATGAGGAAGGCGAGCAGCTTAACCCGCGTGGTGTCGATGCCGCAGTGGCGTGCTGCCTGTTCATCTTCTCCGATCAGGCGCAAGGCAAATCCGAGGCGGCTGCGCGACAGCCACCATCCCAGCATCATCACGGCCACAAAAAGTGCCAGTAACTGCCAATAAATAAACGATGCCGTCGCGCCGTCGACGAAGACATAACGCCCGACGGAGCCAGAAATTTTGCTTTCGTACCAGTTGACTAGCTGCTTCAGCAGTTCAGTCAAGCCAAATGTAAAAATGACAAAGTAGGTGCCCGATAGACGCAGCGTAACCAGTCCAACCAGTAGTGCCAGCACGGCCCCAAAGCCTACCGCCGCCACTAGTACCAGCGGCCAGGCAAGCTTCTCGCCGAGTATTGCGACTGTATAGCTGCCCACGCCAAAAAACGCCACCGTGGCGAGCGAGATGTAACCGGTGGGACCACAGAACAGTCCCCAGGCGGTGGCCAACACGCCATACAACAGCAAGTTGATCGCCAGCGCGGTTGTGTAGTCGTTGCCGAGTCGCGGCGCTAGCGCCGCCACGATCAGTGCGGCGGCCATTAACGCACCGCCGAGCCACCGCTGCACTGTCATCGCGCCGCCCGCCCGAACAGGCCGGCCGGCTTAAACAGCAGGACGGCCAGGAAGAGCGCGTAATTAGCTGCGAGCGTAAGCGCTGGGTCGATCAAGGTACCAACGACCGCCTCTACGAGACCGAGCAACAGCGCAGCCACGACGGCGCCGGCCATGTTACCGATACCACCCATAATGACAACGATCAGCGCCTTCATCGTGAAGATGACGCCCATCGTTGCGCTGAAGGTCAAAAACATGCTGATCAGCACGCCCGCTGTGGCGGCCAGTGCCGTGCCCAATGCAAAAGCCGCCAACGCGAGCCGCTGCACCGGAATTGCGACCAGTTGAGCGGCCATTGGATCCACCGATAACGCGCGAATCGCAGTGCCAATACGAGTGCGCGTCAGCAGCAGCCAGATCGCCACCCCGATGATGACCGCCAGCGCAAGGGCCAGCAAGCGGTTGGCCGCCACTGTGGTACCCAACAGATGCACCGGTACCGACAGGTACGAATAGCTGAGGTAACTGCCCCCCATCGTCACCAGCATGATGCCCTGGACGACGAACAGTAAGCCAAAGGTGCCAAGCAGGCTGTCAACCTCCAGCGCTTCGCGGCTGCTGCCTGCGCGGCGTACCAGCGGCGCCAACGCAAAGCGATACACAGCCCAACCTAGCAGAACCGACAACGGCACCAGCAGCACCATCGTCAGCAGCGGCGATAGCGCCTGCCGGCCGAACAGCACGTAGGCGACGATTGCCGCCGCGATCACGACCTCTCCATAGGATAGGTTCATGATGCGTGCCACGCCGTACTGCAGATTCAGGCCCAGCGCAACCAATGCATACATACCGCCGAGCGTGATCCCCGTTAACAGTGCGTCCAGCAGCGGCATACGTGCAGAATCGGTTCCGGCAGACGCAAACGCGAATATGGCTGGTCAGGCCTTCCAGGCGGGCTTCGGAATGATTGGCTTACGCACGCCTGGCTGGTTCGGGTAGACGCCGTAGTAATCGCCATCTTGCCACTGGCCGACGAACCACCCGCCCTTGCGCACGTTGTTCTGATCGAACTCCAGCTTGCCCACGATGGTGTCAAAGCTGTTTGCGCGCAAATACTTGACGATCTCGGCGTTGTTCAGCCCCACTTTCTCGATCGTCTGTCCGAGCGCCTGCAGACCAGCGTAAAACAACGACGCTCCCCAACGGTCCGGCTCGCGTCCATGCATCGCCACATGACGCTTTATATAGGCGCGGAACGCGTCGTTGTCGGGATTCCAGCCCCCGATACCCATCACCCCGGTGGCATTCTCCTTGAATCGGTCTCGATACATCGGGAAAAAAGTGCCCACCGCGGTATAGAACACCTTGGGGTTGAAGCCGCGCACGCGTGCTGTCTCTGCAAGGGCCATCGTGTCAGGCGGATAGGAAAACGCTATGAACGTGTCTGGGTTAGCGCGCTGTGCCTCGCTAATGACCGGCGTCAGATCCTGCGTGGCCATCGGATAGCCGCCGTCGTAAACGATGTTGAAATTGGCGGCCTTCAGTGCCCGCCGCGCGGCATTGGCTAACTCGATGCCGAACTGCTCGGTCGCATGAGCGAGCGCCACGCGGTCGTTGATTAGGCCAGCGGCGCGTGCCTGACTGAGCACCGCGACGATCGCTTCTGCATAAGTGGTCGACGTGTTCAACAACGAGAAAACGTTAGGCCAGCGTTTCACAATCTCCGGCGTGCGATCACTTGCCATGCTACCTGCCAGCATCGGGTAGCCGCCGCGCGCGAAGATCGGTGCCACCGCGAGGTTCTGGCCAGTACCCCAGGGGGGTAGAAGGATGTCTACCTTATCCTGGTTGATAAGGCGCTCAACCGCGCGGACGGCCTCCTCGGACTGGCTGCGATCGTCATACTCAATGTATTCAAGCTTCAGCCGCCGCCCATCGACCAGCAAGCCGCCCGCGTCGTTCACGTCCTTGATCCACAGTAGGTAATTTGGCCACTGCGTCACTGCAGCGCCACCCGCAAACGGCCCGGTTTTTGAAATCGCCCACCCGACCTTAATCGAGCTGCGCTGTGCGCGGACCCACGGCGGAGCGGCAAGGGCCGCCACGCCGACACCGATCGAACCGATCACCCTGCGCCTAGAAATGCGAGTGTTCATACCTGTCTCCTTGAAAAGACGCCCGCGATCCGATGGACGTCATGATGAAGCGTGCACGGGGCCGATCACGGCCCAAGTCCACCGTCAACCATCAACATGCTGCCAGTGGTAAAGCTGCTGTCGTCGCTGGCCAGAAACAGAACGGCGCGCGCCACCTCCTCCGGCGTGGCGTGGCGGCGCAACGGAATCAGCTCATCGAAAAACGCAGCCGCATCGCGGCCCAGCACGCCCGATAAGCGTTGCTCTAAATCGCGCTGAAAGTCATTGTCGACCGGGCCCGGATGCACGGTATTGACTCGGATCCGCCGCGCCGCCGCTTCGCGCGCCACGCTGCGCATCAACCCTACCTGCGCCAGTTTGGCCGCTATGTAGGCGCTGGCCCCTGGGTCCCCACGTAGCGCAGCCACGCTAGAGCAAATAATGACGCTGCCGCCATCACGCATGGCGGGAAGGCCATATTTACAAGCCAAAAATGCGCCGCGCAGGTGCGTGGCGATGACGCGGTCGAAAACCTCTTCCGGGTAGTCCACCACCGGCGCCACCGCTCCGCTATTGCCAGCGTTGCTAAACAGCACGTCAAGCGGCCCAAAGCGGGCATTTGCCTCCGCCAACGTGTCGCGCCATTGCACACTCGCTGTCACATCAAGCACAAATGCCTGCACCTGCGATCGCGGCAGCGCGGCCACCGCCGCATCCAGCGCCTGCGGGTCGCGGTCGGTCAATGTTACGCGCGCACCCTCGGCACAAAATAGGCGGGCCGTGGCCAGCCCAATGCTGCCCGCAGCACCGGTGATGAGCGCGTGTCGATCCTTAAGCTTCATCGTGTGACCGGCAAGAAGCCGCCTGAGTGCGAAAGCGATGACCGGGCGCGATTGTGCAGGCCGCGGCTCTGCCGCGCTGCCGCTAAACCTGAATAACCATCATGCATCAGCCTTATGGCAGGAAAGGCCCTGGCGGCGGTATTTTGCGCATCGGACAGAAGAGCGGAAGATGAGCCGGCGCCACTGCGGGCGTTGCCTGCCCGTGGCGAGCCGATAAACCTGCCAGGAGACTGCACAATGCCTGAGAAAGCAACGGTCGAGTTTTGGCGCAACATCCAGCCCATCGCCAACTCATTTAAACCAGACGCCAAGCCCGAGGTGTATATCGCGAACGCCGCGACCGATGATGAGCGTTACTACATGCCGTTTAGCGAGACCGTGTTTTCGCGGCCGCTGTGGATCTCGCCAAGCGAGAACAAATGGTGCGACATCTTGATGGCGAAAGGCGCGGGGCTAGTCAACCGGCACTATCACCCGCACGAGGTGTTTGCCTACACGATCTCCGGCAAGTGGGGTTACCTGGAACACGCATGGACCGCAACCGCAGGTGATTTCGTCTATGAAACCCCCGGTGAGAGCCACACGCTAGTTGCCTATGAATATCCTGAGCCGATGCGGGTGTTCTTCGTCGTTAAGGGGCCGCTGATTTGGCTTGACGAACATGGCAACTCAATTGGGCATTTTGACGTGCATGATTACATTGCGATGGCGCGCACACATTATGAGAAGGTCGGCTTAGGGCGCGATTACGTGGACCGGCTGTTTCGCTAAAGAGCGCCGGCTGCCTAGCTTAGTAGGAATGGAGGCGGGGGTCGGAATCGAACCGGCGTACACGGATTTGCAGTCCGCTGCATGGCCACTCTGCCACCCCGCCGTGCGCACTGGCATTTTACCGGTGCCGCTGCAGTAAAAAGGGGAAGTCGCGCGACTTCCCCTTTTAAGATGGAGCGGGAAACGAGTCTCGAACTCGCGACCTCAACCTTGGCAAGGTTGCGCTCTACCAGCTGAGCTATTCCCGCACGCCCCGAAATTATATCTGGCATCTTCGGGGTGTCAAAACCATGGCCTTACCGCAGCTCGCTGCGCGGAGCAAGATGTGGCCATGCTATCCGCAAGTAATACAGCATCGAATAAATGGTCAGCACGGCAGCCAAATAGATCAGCACCGTGCCAATCTGGCCTACATCGATGACCCCAAAGAGGCGGTCATGAAACAACAGCATCGGGATCGCGACCATTTGAGCGGCGGTTTTTAGCTTGCCAAGTGAGCTGACGGCCACACTCGCATGAGCACCAATCTGCGCCATCCATTCCCGCAACGCAGAGACGGCAATTTCCCGCCCAATGATCACCAGCGCCACAAACGCCCCGACGCGGTCCAACGCGAGCAGCACGATCAGCGCTGCGCTGACCATCAGCTTGTCGGCCACCGGATCCAAAAAAGCGCCGAATTTAGTGGTCAAGCCGTACTTGCGAGCCACATATCCATCAATCGCATCGGTCAGCGCAGCGAGCACGAATAGCGCGCATGCGCTCGCGTTCTTCCAGGGCTGCGATAGCCACGGTTCGGGCAGATAAAACACACCCACGACGAGCGGGATCATGGCAATCCGCGCCCACGTCAGAACCAGTGGTACGTTAATGGGCATCGTGAAGCGTCGGGTCGGCTTGGCCGTGTAGGCGCGCATAGACACGCGCGGCGAGGTTACGCGACATTCCTTTGACGCGTGCGATATCCTCGACAGATGCAGCCTGCAGGCCACGCAGGCCACCAAAATGCGCTAGTAAGCGCTGCCGGCGTTTCGGGCCGATGCCTTCCAACCCCTCAAGCTGCGACGTGCGCCGCGGCTTAGCCCGCCGTGCGCGCATGCCGGTGAGCGCGAAACGGTGCGCCTCATCGCGAATTTGCGCGATCAGCATCAGTGCCTGCGAGTCGCGCGGCAAGCGTAACGGCGGGCGGCCGTCGGCGAACACGAGCTCTTCCTGTCCAAACCGGCGCTGTTCACCTTTGGCGACGCCCACCAGCACGCTAGGATCCAGACCCAGCTCTGCGAAGACTTGCCGCCCCACCGACACCTGAGCAGCGCCGCCGTCGATGAGAATCAACTGCGGCAACGACGTTTCGCCACGTGCCGCAGCAGCGTAGCGCCGCGTCAGTGCTTGGCGCAGCGCGGCCAGATCGTCGCCGCCGACGATTCCTTCGATGTTATAACGGCGGTACTCGGCGCTGCGCAGGCCATGGTTCTCGTACACGACGCAGGCGGCCTGGGTAGCCTCGCCCATCGTATGACTGACGTCAAAGCATTCCACGCGCAGACGGGCCGGATCACCATCCGGTGCGTCTAGCCCTAACGTCTCCATCAGGGCCCGTGTGCGGGCCTGCTGCGAGCCCTCCTCCGCGAGCCGACGCGCCAGCGCCAGGCGCGCGTTGGCCTCCGCCATCTCGAGCCAGCGGCGGCGCGCGCCTTTCAGCGCCGCATCACCCGGCCGCAAAATCTGCGGCGCCTCACCGCCGGCGGTGATCATCGGCAAAGTCTCGCACTCGTCAAACGCCGCGTTCACGATCAGCAGCGGCGGGCATGGCTGATCGACGTAGTGCTGGGAGACGAAAGCCTCTAGCACCTCGCCGGCTTCGACCGCCCCGGCCCGCACAGGAAAATACGCCCTGTCTCCCAGATGGCGCCCGCCTCGCACGGAAGCTAGGTTCACACAGGCTACCTCACCTGCTGTGATGGCGACGATCACATCGGCATCGACGTCTTCGCTCCCTGCATCGACCGCCTGCTGGTGTAGCACACGCGCCAGCGCCCCGAGCTGGTCGCGCAGCACCGCGGCCTGTTCGAATTTCAGCTCCGCCGCCAACGCCTGCATACGTGCCTGCAGCTCTGCCATCACCCCCTGCGATTGGCCGCGCAGGAAGCGCACCGCGCGCTCAACGTCTTGCCGATAACGGGTAGCATCGATTAACCCAACGCATGGCGCGCTGCAACGCTGAATTTGATAAAGCAGACAGGGCCGGGCCCGGTGCGCAAAGGTCGTGTCATCGCAGGTGCGCAAGCGAAACACTTTCTGCAGTTCGCGGATGGTTTCTTTCACCGCCCAAGCGTTCGGATATGGCCCAAAGTAACGCCCCTGCCGGTCCGTCGCGCCACGGTAATAGGCGATGCGTGGAAAGGGATGGGCGGTAAAGCGCAAGTATGGATACGACTTATCGTCGCGGAACAAAATGTTAAAGCGCGGCGCATGTGCTTTGATCAGATTGTTTTCCAGTAACAGCGCCTCCGCTTCAGAGCGGGTCACCGTGGTCTCGATCGCAGCAACTTGCTGCAGCATCAAAGCCAAGCGCGGACCGACGTCCTTGTTGAAATACGAGGAGACACGCTTGCGGAGGTCACGCGCTTTGCCAACATAAAGCAGCGTGCCATCGGATGCGATCATCCGATACACGCCCGGCAAATGTGGCAGACGCTCGATCACCGGGCGCGGATCAAAGGAGCTACTGCTAGCGCTCAGGCCGTTAGTCATCCCGAAAAAGTGGGCATCCCTATAATCAAGCACTGATTTTGTCCAGCCAGCGGGCTGCATTCTACGAGGGCCGCTGGCTGACGCACTCTTAGCACAGGATCTTCCATGGCCAAGATCATTGCCACCGAAATTCGTGCCGGCAACCTCATTGAATGGGACAAGCGCCTGTGGCGTGTGCTGAAGTCCTACCATGTCCACGTTGGCGGACGAGGGGGCGCCTACATGCAGCTCGAAATGAAAGACATTGAGACGGGGCAGAAACGCAATGAGCGGCTGTCCACCGATGAAAAGGTCGAGCGTCCGTACATCGACAAGCGCGCGATGACTTTTTCATACCAGCAAGGGGACGAATACGTCTTTATGGACAACGAGACCTATGAGCAGGTCTCGCTGCCGGCCGACTATCTAGAAGGGCAGACAGGGTATCTGCTGCCGAACATGGAGGTGGAGATTAACTTCCACAACGGCCGTATCATCGGCGTGCAACTGCCGCAGACCGTCGTGCTGCAGGTGGTCGAAACAGAACCGGGCATTAAGAATGCCACTGCCACGACTACCTTCAAGCCGGCCCGCCTGGAGACCGGCATCACGGTGCAGGTGCCACCGTTTATTAACGCCGGCGAGAAGATTCGCGTCAAGACCGACGACGGGACGTACGTGGAGCGAGCCTAGGGAGTAGACGCCGCACACCAGGCGGCAATGTCGGCGCAAGCGCGCCGGTACCGCGCGTCATCGTGCAGCGAGCGGGGAGTCAGTGCGCCCCCACGCGGCATAATATGCATCAGTCGCTGCAAGAAATCCTCCGCAGCTTTCCAGCGTAAGCCGTCGAGCACTCGGTCGGTGGCGGCCGCATCGTTGCACACCAGAACAAAGTCGCAGCCTGCCTCAAGGGCTGCTTCGGCGCTTTCCAGCACGCCGCCGACAACCCGCGCGCCAGCCATCGATAGGTCGTCGCTAAACACCACGCCTGTGAAGCCCAAACGCCCGCGCAGAATGTCTTCAATCCAGCGGCGCGAAAACCCCGCCGGCAGGCGGTCGACCCGCTCGTAGACCACGTGTGCCGGCATCACTGCACACAGCGCAGCACCCAGCCATGCATACGGCGCGGCATCCTGCTTCAGGATGCGCGCCAGCGAACGCGTGTCGCGCGGCACCACCTGGTGCGAATCCGCACGTGCCCAGCCGTGGCCAGGAAAGTGTTTCCCGCAGTTGGCCATACCTGCCCGTGCTAAGCCGTGACATAAATGGCTAGCCAGCATCGTCACCACGCGCGCGTCGGCATGCAACGCGCGATCGCCAATCACTGCGCTGCGTCCCCAGGCGAGATCGAGCACCGGCGCGAACGTTAGATCTACCCCATGCGCCCTCAGCTCCGCGCCGATCACGTAGCCGACAGAAACCGCTGTGCGGCAGGCAGCCAAAACGTCTCGGTCCCACAACCGCCCCAGCTCTGCCATGGGTGGAATCGCAGTAAAGCCCCGCCGAAACCTTTGAACTCGGCCACCCTCGTGGTCGACCGCAATAAGCAGCGGCGGCTCACGCAACGAACGGATCTCGGTGATCAGCGCAACCAACTGCTCATTGTCTACAAAGTTGCGCGAAAATAAGATCACCATGCCCACCAACGGGTGCCGAAGCCGCTCGCGCTCGACCGGTGTGAGGGTAGGACCGGCGACGTCGGTGACGACCGGGCCAAGCATCAGTCAGCCATCTGCTCCGCGATGGCGTAGGCAATCGCCACTGTACGTTCGTCGCTGACGCTAACGTGTACGCGTAGCCTCCGCGTCGCCAAGAATTCGCGCAGCGCGCCGTGAGCGATGACCACTGGACGGCCGCTGCTGTCATTGTCGATTTCCAGTGCGCGCCATGTCATTGGCGTGCGCATACCAAGACCGAGCGCCTTTGCCACAGCCTCCTTGGCCGCGAAACGGGTTGCTAAAAACGCCACACCGCGCCGCTCATTGCAGCTGTGGCGCGCATCGAAGCGCAATAGCTCGCGGGGCCCCAGTACGCGCACCGCAAATCGGTGGCCGAAGCGCACTAGCGACGCCTGCACGCGTGCCATTTCTAGCACATCGACACCAATGCCGTAGATCACGGCAACCGAGACGCAGCCGCGCGAATCGCGGCCAGATATTTGCGTACTGTTTCCGCCATTCCGAATTCAAGTGCATCAGCAATCAGCGCATGTCCGATCGACACTTCAGAGACGCCAGGCACCGCTCGCAAAAAAGGCGTCAGGTTGGCCAAGTTCAGATCGTGACCCGCGTTGACCGCTAGGCCCGCGGCAAGCGCTGCCTCCGCCGCGGCGCGGTACTGCGCAAGCAGCGCCTCCTGGGTCGGCGTGCCGAATGCGCGCGCGTACGGCTCGGTGTATAGCTCAACGCGATCGGCGCCCAAGGCAGCGGCTAGCGCCATTGCCTCGGGCACCGGGTCCATAAAGAGGCTAACGCGGGCTCCAGCAGCCTTCGCCTCCGCAATCAGCGGTTGCAACCGCTCCCCGTCTCGCTGCAAGTCCCAGCCGTGGTCGGAGGTGAACGCATCGGCGTCGTCCGGCACGAACGTGCACTGCTGCGGATGTACTTCGTGCACGTAACGCATCAATTGATGGAAAGGATTGCCTTCGATATTGAACTCAGCTCCCGGCCAAGCGCGCAGCAGCTGCGCCAGCGCCGTAACGTCGGCACCTCGCACGTGGCGCCCGTCCGGCCGCGGGTGAACGGTAATACCGTCAGCGCCGGCCGCAAGTGCAATTTCAGCCATTTTGGTGATGCTCGGAATCCCGATTCTGCGCGTATTGCGCAGGAGAGCCACCTTGTTCAAATTGACGCTTAACGCAGTCACAGGCGGTTTAAGTCTTGTAGGATACGGCGAGTGTTCAGCGGTTGCCCATTTAGATGGTAACCAATCAAGTACCGCAGCAGACGTTTGGATTCCGCAAGGACCTCCGGTTGGTTGAAGTCAGCACGGGCTAGCGCCAGCGCTGTCCGTCCGCTAATGACCGGGCTGGCGTCGTCAGCAACCTGAACGCGCACAAGGCCGCGCTGCAGATCAAGGCGGTAGACGTACTCTGCCCGCACCGGCGCGCCGTCGGCGCACTGATCGAAAGCTGGTGCGTGCCCCGTCTCGCGCAGTAGGGCCAGCTCGAAACCCCGCAGCGCTGCTTCCGGAGGCGGCACTTCATGCGCAAGCGCCCCAAGCGTTTCCAGGTAACGCGCAAACAGCCGCTCGTGTGGATCGCCGCGTGCCAGCAATCGCACCAAAAGCTCGTTCAAATAGAAGCCAGCAAACAGCGCGTCGCCGCGTAGCGGTGCCACGCCGCCCCACCATTCCACCCGCGTCAGCGTCTTGATATCGCCGCGGCCACTCCATGACATGAGCAGCGGTGCAAACGGTGATAACAGCCCCCGGAATTGCGAGGCCGGCCGTTTGGCCCCCCGCGCCACGAGGGTTAGCCGACCATAGTCGCGCGTAAAGGCCTCGAGAATTAAACTAGTTTCGCGCCACGGATAAGCATGCAAGACAAGTGCCGGCTGCTGGTCAACGCGGTGGTCGTGTGCGCGGCACGCCCGGCGCTGCGCCGACATACGCGCCTCATTCATAGCCCAAGGCACGCAACGCGCCAGCATCGTCCGACCAGCGCGGCTTTACGCGCACCCAGGTCTGTAGGTACACCCGTTTGCCAAGCAGCGCCTCGATGTCCGCGCGCGCCAGCCGGCCAATCTCGCGCAGCTTGGCTCCGCCCGCACCGATTACGATCGGCTTGTGTGCCTCACGCTCCACCAAAATTGCTGCGACAATTTGTGCCCGCTGCGCTGTCTCCTGCCAGCGCTCGATGGCAACCGCAATACCATACGGCACTTCGTCCCCTAGCAAACGGAATGCTTTTTCGCGCACGATCTCAGCTGCCAAAAAGCGCACGCTGCGATCGGTCACCGCATCGGCGTCGAAAAGCGGCTGCCCTGGCGGCAGCAGCAGAGCGATTTCATCCAATAACTCGTCGAGCTGGCCCCGCTTCTCCGCGCTCACCGGCACCAGCGCTGTAAACGGATACCGCCGAGCGCAGTCCGCAAGTACCGGCAGTACGAGGTCGTAGCGCGGCAGCAGATCGGTCTTATTCAGCGCGAGCACCACGTTGGCGCGCTCGCGCGGCAACAAGGAGAGCACCTCGTCGTCAGCGGATTTCCAGCCACGTGCATCAATCACCATGACGACCGCGTCGACCTCAGCGAGTGTGGCGCGCACGGTCTCGTTCATACGCCGCTGCAGCAAGGTACGTGTGCGCTGCTGCAGCCCCGGAGTATCGACAAAGATGAACTGCGTAATGGCTGGCGCCGCCCCGCGCGTTAGCACGCCGAGCACGCGGCTGCGCGTAGTCTGCGGCCGCCGCGCCGTAATCGAGACGTGCTCGCCCACCAGTGCGTTCAGCAGCGTCGACTTACCGACGTTTGGTCGGCCAACAATGGCGATAAACCCCGTCCGCGAAGACTCGGCCTCACCCATCGGGTCAAGCATTTGCGGGTGGTTCGGTTGATGCGACGGTTGGCGCCTTTGTGGTCGGCTCCGCCACCGGCACTGTGGGCTCACCCTCGCCGCCGGCGCGGCGCTTAGCGCGCCGCATGACTTGCCAGACATTCTGCGCATTCTCCAGCGCCAGTTTCGCCGCGGCCTGCTCGGCGGCGCGCCGGCTGCGCCCTGTTCCGCGCACGCGGATCTCCAGCTTTGGGATCGCGCACTCGACCTCAAACTCTTGGTTGTGAGCGGCGCCGCGTGTTTCCACGACCGTGTACACGGGAAGCGGTAACCGCTTCCCCTGCAGATACTCCTGCAGGAGTGTCTTACTGTCTTTGCCAAGTGTTTTCGGGTCTACGCCTTTCAGAATCGGCTCGAACAGCCGCCCGATCAGCTCCCGCGCCGCCTCAAAGCCGCCGTCGACGAAGACGGCGCCGATGGTGGCTTCCATCGTGTCGGCCAGGATAGAGGGGCGGCGGAAGCCACCGCTTTTCATTTCGCCTTCGCCCAGGCGCAAAAAATCGGCCAAACCAAGCTGTTGCGCCACCTCCGCTAGCGCTTGCTGCTTAACCAGATTAGCGCGCAAGCGAGACAGGTCGCCTTCGTTTAACCGCGCATATTTTTGGAACAGCAGCTGCGCGATTGCGCAGTTCAGAACCGCATCGCCGAGAAACTCCAGCCGCTCGTTATGAACAGCCCCGTGACTGCGATGGGTGACCGCCTGTTCCAGCAGCGTGCGCTGTGCAAAACGGTAGCCGAGGCGCTCTTCAAGCGCTGCCAGATCCATTGCGCCAGCCTCTTCCGCCAGCCGTCACGGGACCGCCCGCGTAGCACGGTCGCGTGTCGTGCCGGAGAAATCGATCACCAGACGCACGTTGTCCAGCAGCTGGATGTTGTATTGATAGGCGTACGAGATGACGATGCGATCACCTTCTTTTGTGATATCCAAGTCGCGTGAGCTGATCGATTTGATGTCCTCGATCGTGGCATAGCGATCGAAAGCCGCGCGGATTTCGGCCACCGTCTTGCCCTCGTGCTTGATTTTCTGCACTGCGCGCTCGATTGCGATGTACTCAACGATTGCTGGCACCAATTTGGCGCCCAGCAACAGCAGCACAATCACAATTAGACCGACGAACAGCAGGGCGACCAAGCTCAGACCAGACTGGTGCGCCCGCGGACGGCTCCAGTTCATCCCCATCTCCGTGGTATGGGCCGCGGCGTCAGTGGAAGCTGCCAATACGAGAGATATTGCCAAAATTCATCCAGATGAAAAAGGCGCGGCCGACGATATTGCCTTCCGGCACAAAGCCCCAGAAGCGGCTGTCCTCGCTGTTGTCACGATTGTCGCCCATCACGAAGTAGTGCCCTGGCGGCACCACGCAAGAGACCCCCTCAGAGCCGTAGGTGCAAGCGTGCGGATGCGTATGCTGATAAGCTGGGACCACCGGCACGCCTGGTCCATCGTTCAAGATAATGCGGTGCTCGACGGCACCTAGTTTCTCGATGAACTGGTCGTAATATTGCACTCGTCCTTCATCGTAATAGCGCTCGATCCGCTGCAACGGCACCGGCTCACCATTGATGATCAGGCGGCGATTTATATATTCAACCCGGTCCCCGGGCAGACCCACTACCCGCTTGATGTAGTCTTGCGTTGGGTTGTGCGGAAAGCGGAACACCATGACGTCGCCGCGCTGTGGAGTACCGAGATCCAAGATCTTCGTGTGAATCACCGGCAGCCGCACGCCGTACTGATATTTGTTGACCAAAATTAGGTCACCGATCTGCAGCGTCGGAATCATGGAGCCAGACGGAATACGAAATGGCTCGAAGAAAAACGAGCGCAGCACAAACACAACGAGGATGACCGGAAAGAAGCTGGCCGTGTACTCTAAGTACCACGGCCGGCGCGTCAGTCGGTCTTGCAGGCGATCGCGCTCAGCCGCTACCGCCGCGTCACCGGCGCGTGCCGCGTGGCGCGCATCGAAGTCGGCCAGCGCGGCGGCAGCCGCCGCCAGCCGCTGCTTTTTCAGCCATAACACGTCTAGCACCCACATCACGCCGCTGATGACCAGCAGGATGAACAAGAGCAACGCAAAGTTCACTTGTCCTCCACCTGCAAAATCGCGAGAAATGCCTCCTGCGGAATCTCAACGGTGCCGACCTGCTTCATGCGCTTCTTGCCAGCCTTCTGCTTCTCAAGCAGCTTTTTTTTGCGCGTGACGTCACCGCCGTAGCACTTGGCAAGCACGTTTTTACGCAAGGCCTTGATGTTTTCGCGCGCGATGATCGTGGAACCAATTGCTGCCTGAATGGCGACGTCATACATCTGGCGCGGGATTAGTTCGCGCATCTTAGCCGCGATCTCGCGCCCGCGCGCCTGCGCCTGGCTGCGGTGTACGATCACCGACAGCGCATCGACGCGGTCCCCATTGATCAACATGTCGACCTTCACCACGTCGGCCGCGCGGTATTCCTTGAATTCGTAATCCATCGAGGCGTAGCCGCGCGAGATCGACTTTAGGCGATCGAAGAAATCGAGCACGATCTCCGCCAATGGCAGCTCGTAGGTCAGATGCACCTGGCGGCCGTGATAGGTCATGTTCACCTGCACGCCGCGCTTGCTGGTGCACAGTGTCATCACGCTGCCCACGTATTCCTGCGGCACGAAGATCGTGACCGTCACAATCGGCTCGCGGATCTCGGCAATGCGCGCCGGATCGGGCAGCTTGGACGGATTTTCCACCTGCAGCACCGAGCCGTCGCGCAGCACCACCTCGTAGACGACTGAGGGCGCGGTGGTGATTAGATCCATGCCATATTCGCGTTCCAGCCGCTCTTGCACGATGTCCATGTGCAGCAGCCCGAGGAAGCCGCAGCGGAAGCCGAAACCGAGCGCTTGCGACACTTCCGGCTCAAAATGCAGCGCCGCATCATTGAGCTGCAGCTTAGTGAGCGCGTCGCGCAGCGCCTCGTACTGATTGGACTCGACTGGATAGAGGCCGGCGAACACCTGCGGCTTCACTTCTTTGAAGCCGGGCAGGGGCGCTGCCGCCGGCCGCCGTTCGTGCGTGACGGTGTCGCCGACCCGTGCGTTGCGCAGCTCCTTGATGCCGGCCACGACGAAGCCCACCTCGCCGGCGCTTAGCAACTCGCGCGGGCGCGCTTTGGGCGTGAACACGCCCACTTGCTCGACCAGGTGGGTGGCACCAGTGGCCATCAGCAGGATCTTGTCCTTGGGACGGATCGTGCCGTTGACTACGCGCACCAGCATCACGACGCCGACGTAGTTATCAAACCAGGAGTCGATTATCAGCGCCTGTAGCGGTGCTTGCGGATCGCCTTTGGGCGGCGGCACCCGTGCGATCACCGCCTCTAGGATCTCCTCCACGCCCATGCCGGTCTTAGCACTGGCCAAGATCGCGTCGCGTGCATCAATGCCGATTACGTCCTCGATCTCAGCGATCGCCTGCTGCGGGTTGGCCTGCGGCAGGTCCATCTTGTTTAGGACCGGGATTACCTCCACCCCGAGCTCGATCGCCGTATAACAATTGGCCACCGTCTGCGCCTCGACGCCCTGGGAAGCATCTACAACCAGCAGTGCCCCCTCGCAGGCCGATAGCGAGCGGCTGACCTCATAGCTGAAGTCGACGTGCCCAGGCGTGTCGATTAGGTTCAGCTCATAGGTCTTGCCGTCGCGCGCCTTGTATTCAAGCACCGCCGTCTGCGCTTTGATCGTGATACCACGTTCGCGCTCCAGTTCCATCGAATCGAGCACCTGCTCGGCCATCTCGCGCTGCGAGAGACCGCCACAACGCTCGATCAGCCGGTCGGCCAGTGTCGACTTGCCGTGATCGATGTGCGCAATGATGGAAAAGTTGCGGATATGCTGCATCGATGTGGGCGGCTACGCCGCCCGAGCGGCTCGGCCGATGAAAGGCCACGCGCGCTGCCGGCGCATACGAAGACCCGAATTGTAACGTGCGTAACCCGCCGGCTTTACCGCCTCAGCGATCACTTGGCCGGATGACGAGGAACGTGGTCTGGTCACCACGCCGCACCAGCAGCAGCACACGGCTCTTGGGATCAAGCCGAGCGACCAGCTCGTTAAACTGCTTAGCGCTGCTCACTTCCACGTTGTTCACCGAAAGGATCAAATCGCCTGGCCGCACCCCGACGCGCGCAGCGGCACCGTCTACCGAATCCACTTGCACAGCGCCGCGCAGCCGCAGCTCTTTGAGCTTATCCGCGGGCACGTCGGAGACCACCAGCCCTAACGAATTGACGCTCGCCTGCCCTCGTGGCGCTTCGCCGCCGCGCCGCGCCACCGGGCGATCGGCAGGGAGTTCTGCCACCGTCACCTGCAGATCGAGGTTCTTGCCCTTGCGGAAGACAGTCATCGTCACCCGCGATCCGGGTTTAGTGCCGCCCACGATGCGCGGCAGGTCGCTCGACCGTTCGATGTCGCGCCCGGCAAAGCGTAGGATCACGTCGCCGGCTTCGACCCCTGCTTTTTCCGCCGGGCTGTCACGCTCGACATTGCTAACCAGGGCGCCGCGCGGCCGTCCTAAACCGATCGCTTCGGCAACCTCTTTACTGACGTCACCGATGGCCACGCCGATGCGGCCACGAATGACGCGGCCCACCGTGCGCAGCTGCTCGGCCACGTTCATCGCCTCGTCGATCGGGATCGCGAACGAGATGCCGGCATAGGCGCCGGAGGTGGTGAAGATCTGCGAATTGATGCCGATGACCTCACCGCGCATGTTAATCAGTGGCCCGCCCGAGTTGCCGGGATTGACGGCCACATCCGTCTGGATGAACGGCAGATACTCGCCGGTCTCACGGCCCTTAGCGCTGACGATGCCGGCGGTCACCGTGTTGTCGAGGCCAAAGGGCGAGCCGATTGCGATCACCCACTCGCCTACTTTCACCTTGTTTGGATCGCCGATTTTCACCGTCGGCAGCCCCGTGGCGTCGATCTTCACCAGCGCCACGTCGGTGCGGCGGTCAGACCCGACCAGACGCCCTTTGAACTCGCGCCGGTCGGTGAGCGTCACCAGGATCTCGTCGGCACCATCCACCACGTGATGGTTGGTTAACACGTAGCCGTCTGACGAGATGATGAATCCAGATCCGACGCCGCGTGGCACCTCTCGCTCCCGCGGGCCGCTGCGCGGCCCTGGCCGCGGCAGTGGCCCCGGCTGCGGGAAGAAACGGCGGAAAAACTCGAGCATCGGATCGCCTTCTTCCAGATCGGGAATCTGCGGAAGGGCTGCCGTGCTAATACGCGCGGTGGTGCGAATGTTGACCACGGCGGGCCCGGTCTTTTCAACCAGTTCACTGAAATCGGGCAGCTGCGCCGCTGCCGGGACAGCGCAGAGGGTGGCGACCAGCGCAAACAGAAGGGTGGAGAGTTGACGTTTCATCGTGACGTTCGCGTCAATCGGCAGACGGGGAAATGGTTCACCGTGACGGCCGGGCCTCCGCGGAGAGCGCTACCTTGCGCACCGTAGCTGGCGGTACCTCGCCGACCACCGTGATCAGGGTATCGCCGACACGACGCACAAACGCATGTGTCGAACCGCGGGCGATACCGGCACCGCTGGGCAGCGCTTCGCGTGCTGTCTCGATAAACACCGACAGCGTTGCGAGGCCGTCCGAATACACAGCTTGCATGGCTTCGCCGCCGCCCGCCCGCGCCAGACGGCGCCACGACGCGCTGAGCGGACGAAACCCTTCGGGCACGGCAAGTGTCCAGCCGAGGCGCTCGATCGGAACGGCGCGCGCGTCAATGCGCTCGACATGCCAGCCTTCCGTTGACCAGCTCGGCTTAAGCTGCGCCCGGTCGATCGGCTCGCCGATTCGTACTTCGGTGAAAGCAACCTGCTCGACGACGTGGCCCCGCTCGTCTAGCATCTGCGCACGCAGCAGCAGCCCCGAGTCGCGCGCCACCCAAAGCCGATACCCGTACCGGAGTGCATCGCGCGGATTGAGCATGAGCACCTGGCACTCAAGATCGATGACGCGGTCAACTGGCCCGATCTGCAGGCGGTAGTTCTGCAGAATCTCCTCGGCGCTTGCCGCCGACAGAGCCGGGAAGCCAGTGGCAAACGGACGGCGCTCGATCACCACCCGACGCGCCGACGGAATCAGGCACTGCACCTCATCAGCCCGCCGGATGAACTCACGCTGCTCGCCATCGAGCATGTGCAGGCGCGCATGCGAGACATGACCGTCGAAGTAGTGAACCAGACGCAAGACTCGCACGTCCCCTTCGATCTGCTGCACAACCGTGCCACTGTAGCTTAAGCGACGCGCTGCGTTCTGAATCGCCTGCAGCCACTGCACCGCACTGCGTTCGGTGTTGGCCGGCACGTTTTGCGCTGCGGCAGCGCCGAGCCAACCCACAAGCGCCATCAACCATACAATTTGGTGCCCCCAGGGCCGGGTATGCATCGGCGCCGACTCCTAGCGCTGAGGTGCCGCCAGCGTGGCGCTGGCGCGCTGATATGCCGAGGGGCGCGGCAGCACAGGTCCAGCTGCCTGCTCGCGATGCGCTTCCAGATACGCTTCGAGCTCGGCGGAGCGCACAATCGCATCCACTTGCCCCGCCGTCGGCCCAGGCCCCGTTGCACTCGCCGGCATCGCAGCCGGCAGTGTTTGCCGGGCGAGCTCAGCGGGCACCGGTGCCGGCGACCGCAGCAGAGGCAGCGCTATCACAGCCAGTACGCCGGCGGCCGCGGCAAACGCTGCCGCGGGCAGAGCCAGCCAAAGCAGGCGCGGTCGGCGCCGCATGGGCGCTCGCGCAACCAGCAGCGCTGGCTCGGCTTCAAGCGCCGTCCGCATGCGCGCCACGAAGGTCGAAGAATGAAATGCTGCCACCTCGCTTGAGCGCAACGCGTCGCACGCGGCATTCATCAGTGCCCATTCCCGGCAGGCGGTCTCGTCGGCCGCCAGTCGCGCCAGCAGACGTCGACACTCGGCTTCGTCCACCTCGCCATCAATCAGGCGCGACAGCGCCTCGCGACACTGCGAGTCCGGCGCAACGCCGCGGTCCATCTTATCGCTCATGCTCATTGCCTCACCAGCGTCGATCCTTCCCAGTATCCAACAGCGGCCGCAGTTCGTTGGCGATCGCCTCGCGGGCACGAAAGATGCGCGACCGCACCGTCCCGATTGGGCAATTCATCGCATCGGCGATTTCTTCGTAGCTGAGGCCTTCCAGTTCGCGCAGCACGATGGCTGTGCGCAGATCTTCCGGCAGCTTCTCGATCGCGCGGTTGACCGCCTCGGCCACCTGCTTGGACAACAACACGGCGTCCGGCGTAGCCACATCGCAGAGCTGGTCGGTGTCGTCCAAGGATTCGTTCTCGCCCAGGTCGGATTCGGTGGCAGTTGCGGCACGCCGACCCTGCGCTGCCAGGTAATTCTTGGCGGTATTGATCGCGATGCGGTACAGCCATGTGTAGAAAGCACTTTCTCCGCGAAAATTTGGCAGAGCCCGATATGCCTTGATGAACGCTTCTTGCGCAACGTCCTCGATTTCAGCCGGATCGCGGATCAGGCGCGACAGCAGCCGGAAGATCTTGCGCTGGTATTTGGCCACCAGCAGCTCAAACGCCCGTTTGTCCCCGCGCTGAACACGCTCGACCAGGATCTGATCGGCCGAACGCTCGCTCATCGGCCTGCGCGCAGCCATTCGCGCCGACGTTCCGTAGCGCTTGTGACCGCGCCCTCGCCGTTAAGTTCGAACAGGCGGCCGCTCATACCTGAGTGCTTTCGGCGGTCGCCGAGGTTTGATCGCGGCGCGTTCGTTGCCAGCGTGCAGCCGCGCTCAGACGGCGAAAGGCCTCCGGGGGAACCGCATCGCACCATACCGGCAGCGTAACAGGGCCACCCTGCAGGACGATCAGCACCGGCGACACGAAGCATGGCGTCGCCGCCACCGGAGAGCCTGCGCCGCTCAGCCAGCACCGCCCGTCGCCATCGACACAGAACAGAGGCGATGGCGTCCGCGCCCGCCTGACCGCCGAGCACCACCAGGCCGCGGTCATAGCTGACGCGACTGCGGCCAACCACCCGGGCGACTGCCCGCCCGCGGCCAAGACCGCAAAAACCGCAGCAGTTAGCGCAGCAGCAATGACGAGTAGTCGGCGCCGCAGCGTCGACGGTTGAGGCAAAACCCAGGCGACCGCAATCTCAGACACGCCGGAAGACGAGCGTGCCGTTCGTGCCGCCGAAGCCAAACGAATTCTTCAGGGCGACATTGATCCGCATGGGCCGCGCCTCGTTGGCGCAGTAGTCCAGATCACACTCGGGGTCCGGGTTAAAAAGGTTGATCGTCGGCGGTGCGATCTGGTGGTAAACGGCTAGCGCGGTAAATACTGACTCGACGCCGCCGGCTCCACCGAGCAGGTGGCCGGTCATCGACTTGGTCGAGCTCATCACCAGTTTGCGAGCCGCTGTTTCGCCAAGCGCCGCCTTAACGGCCTTCGTTTCGTTAATGTCGCCCAACGGGGTCGAAGTGCCGTGCGCATTCAGGTAGTTGACTTCATCGGCATTCACCCCCGCATTGCGCATTGCAGCTAGCATGGAGCGCCGTGGCCCGTCCATGTCTGGCGCTGTCACGTGATAGGCATCTGCGCTCATGCCATAGCCAGCCAGTTCACAGTAGATCCGTGCGCCACGGCGCCTGGCCTGCTCCATTTCTTCTAATACCAGCACACCTGCACCCTCACCGAGGACGAAACCATCTCGGTCCTTGTCCCACGGGCGGCTGGCCGTAGCCGGATCGTCGTTGCGCGTGGAGAGTGCATGCATCGATGCAAAACCGCCGATGCCAAGCGGGCAGACGCTTGCTTCGGAGCCGCCCGCGATTACTACATCGGCATCGCCGTATTCGATCAGCCGCGCGCCTTCACCGATACAGTGCAACCCCGTTGTACAGGCGGTGACGACTGCCAGGTTTGGCCCCTTCAGGCCATACATGATCGACAAATTGCCTGCGATCATGTTGATGATCGAGCCAGGAATCAGGAACGCGGACACCCGGCGCGGGCCGCGCGTGCGCAGCTCGGTGTGGTTTTCTTCGATCATCGGCAAGCCGCCGATACCCGAGCCGATCACGCAACCAATTCGCTCGCGGTTCGCGTCGGTAATCTCGACCCCGGAGTCGCGCAGTGCTTGGATTGCCGCCGCCATGCCATAGTGGATAAAGACGTCCATGCGGCGCGCCTCTTTGGGGGACAAATACTTGCTGACGTCAAAATCCTTGACCTCGCCTGCAATTTGAGAATTAAATCCTGAGGCGTCGAATTTCGTGATGCGTGTGACGCCTGATTTTCCAGCCACCGCGTTGGCCCAGGCGGTTTCAACGTCATTGCCGATCGGGCACACGACCCCCAGCCCGGTGACAGCCACACGACGACGACGACCGCTCATGGCCATGGCACAAAGCGCGAATAGGGCGTCATTTCTTCACGTGCGCGGCGATGTAATCAATCGCCTGCTGTACCGTGCGGATCTTTTCGGCCTCCTCGTCCGGAATCTCGCACTCGAACTCGTCCTCTAGCGCCATCACTAGCTCGACGGTGTCGAGCGAATCGGCGCCGAGGTCCTCGACGAACGCGGATTCATTTTTGATGTCCGCCTCGTTGACTCCTAACTGCTCGGCGACGATTTTCTTGACCCGCTGTTCGATGTTTTCCATGACTCCTCCGGACGGGATGATTCAACAAAAAAGTCTAACAGAGCAATTGCGCGTCCACGGGCACCGCTCAGTTCATGAATAAGCCACCATTGACGTGGACAGTGGCGCCTGTGATGTAAGCCGCTGCTGGCGACGCAAGAAAAACCACCGCAGCGGCGATCTCCGCTGGCTGCGCCATGCGGCCTAGTGGCACTTGCGCAAGCAGCGCCTGCGTCTGTTGCTCAGTTAACTTGCGCGTCATGTCGGTGGCGACAAAGCCCGGCGCGACACAATTAACACAGATGCCGCGTGCCGCCACTTCGCGCGCAAGTGCACGCGTCATACCTTCGAGCCCCGCCTTAGCGGCGGCATAGTTCGCCTGGCCGGCGTTGCCGCTTGCCGCCACCACGGAGCCGATATTGATGATGCGCCCATGGCGAGCTTTAAGCATGCCGCGCAGAACCGCCCGGCAGAGGCGGAACGCGGCGCTTAAGTTCGTTTCCAGCACGGTGTTCCAATCTTCCTCACTCATGCGCACGGCAAGTCCATCGCGCGTAATGCCCGCGTTGTTCACCAGTACCGACAGCTTGCCGTACTCACGCGTGATGTCCGTCACCAGGGCCTCAGCGGCGGCTCCATCGCGCACGTCAAGCACGGCGGCGCGGCCACGCGTGCCTAACTCACGCAGGTGGCTGTCGATAACAGCCGCACCCTCGTGCCTTGTCGCGGTGCCGACGACGGTCGCGCCGGCAGCGGCCATCGCCTCTAGGATCGCCCGCCCGATACCGCGCGACGCGCCCGTAACAAGCACCACCTCCCCAGATAGCGCCTTGTTGGAAAAGACATTCGTGATCATTGGCCACCACTGAGTTTCTCCAAAACGTCATGCAGCGCTGTGGCGTCGCTAAGTGCCAGACTTTCGAGCGCAGCATTGATGCGCTTCGTCAGTCCGGCCAGCACTCGGCCCGGGCCACATTCGACCACATGGGTGACGCCCTCCGCCGCCATTCGATGGATCGTCTCGGTCCAGCGCACCGGCGCAGCAGCCTGCCGCGCCAATGCCGCGCGCACTGCATCGAGATCCTCATGTGTGGCGACGTCGACGTTGTGGATCACCGGCACGCACGGCGGCGCGATTGGCACTTGCGCCAGCCTTTCCCGCAGCCGCTCGCTCGCCGGCGCCAGCAGCGAGGAATGAAACGGCGCCGACACCGGCAGTAGCACGGTGCGCTTCGCGCCGCGCTCTTTGGCCTTCTGACAGGCGCGTTGCACTGCGGCCTTATGCCCAGCAATGACCACCTGCGCCGGCGCGTTGAAATTAACTGCTTCGACGACCTCGCCTTGAGCTGCCTCGGCACAAGCCGCCCGCACGTCGGCCTCGTCCAGTCCTAGGATGGCTGCCATCGCGCCAGCCTCTACTGGTACCGCCTCTTGCATCACCTGCGCCCGAAAGCGCACTAAGCGCACCGCATCCTCTAGCGTGAAACAGCCCGCTGCCGTAAGCGCCGTATATTCGCCGAGGCTGTGCCCAGCCATCACGGCCGGCATCGCGCCTCCGGCGGCGCGCCAGGCGCAGAAGACCGCGTAACCCGCAACGAGCATGCAGGGCTGCGTGTTGATCGTGAGGTTCAACGCCTCGGCCGGGCCTTCGGCAATCAGCCGCGCCAAATCTTGCCCGAGCGCTGCGGAAGCACGCCGCAGCACCTCCTGCACGGCCGGATTGCTCGCAAAACTGGAGAGCATGCCGACAGACTGGGATCCTTGCCCCGGAAAAACGAAGGCGATTTTCATTAACCAATCGGGCGATTTAGAAACGAACTACCACCGACCCCCACGTGAAGCCGCCTCCGACCCCCTGCAGCAGCACGTGTTGGCCGCGCTGAATACGGCCGTCCCGACGAGCGGCGTCAAGTGCCAGCGGCACGGAAGCCGCCGAGGTGTTGGCGTGCCGGTCAACAGTGACCACCAGCCGCTCGGTTGGTATGCCCAATCGCCGAGCGGTGGCATTTAAGATGCGCACGTTGGCCTGGTGCGGTATCAGCCAATCGATTTGTGCTGGCGTAAGCCCCGCTTCCGCAAGCACTTCCAGCGCGGATTCGCCCAGGACGTGGACCGCGAGCCGGAAGACCGCCTGCCCGTCCATGCGCAGAAACGGATCGCCCGTAACACGGCCGTTGTCGAGGCGCCCGCCCGCGCAAAGGATCGCCGCCTGCGAGCCGTCAGCGTGCAGACGCGCCGCCAGGATGCCCGGCTCCTCGCTAGCCTCGAGCACGACGGCACCGGCGCCGTCACCAAAGAGGACACACGTAGCGCGGTCGTTCCAGTCCAGGATACGTGAAAAGATTTCCGCGCCAATGACCAGCGCCCTCTGGTAACGACCGGTGCGCAGTAAAGCATCCGCTACGGTCAAACCATAAATGAAACCGCTACAGACTGCTTGCACATCGAATGCAGCACCGCCGGCCGTACCAAGCTCAGCCTGGATCAAGCAGGCGGTACTTGGAAAGATTTGGTCCGGCGTGGAGGTCGCTACAACCAGCAGGTCGATTGACTTCGCCTCGCACTGCGCGTCTGCTAAGGCCGCGCGTGCCGCCCTCGCGCCAAGCAAGGTCGTTGTCAGCCCATCCTCGGCTAGGTAGCGCTGGCGGATTCCCGTACGTGTGACAATCCACTCGTCGGAGGTCTCGACGCCGCGCCGCGCCAGCTCGCGTGCCAGTTCGTCGTTGCCCACCGCCCGTGCAGGCAATGCAGCGCCCGTTCCAATGATGCGGCTGTAACGTCGCATCGTCAGACGTCGGCGGCAGCCGCCGAGCGCGCCAACTGTGCCACAAACGGCTGCATCGCCGCCACGGTGCGTTCCAGCAGTCGATGATGCACCTCGTCATAAGCACGGCGCAGCGCGCACTCGAAGGCGAACGCATCGGCAGAACCGTGGCTCTTAATCACGATGCCACGAAGCCCCAGCAAGCTGGCGCCGTTGTACCGGCGCGGATCGACCCGCCGCTTAATGCGCGCCAGCACTGGATACGCAATCGCCGCCAGCAGTTTCGAGCCCCAGCCGCGCTCGAATTCCTCGCGGATAATCGCCACCAGCATCTGCGCCAGCCCCTCAGCAGTCTTTAAGGCCACATTGCCGACGAAACCGTCACAGACCACAACGTCGGTCGTCCCCTTGTAGACGTCGTTACCTTCGACGTTGCCGTAAAAATTCAGGGGACTGGCGCGCAGCAAGTCGGCGGCGCGGCGCACGACGTCGTTGCCCTTGATGGCCTCCTCCCCGATGTTCAGCAGGCCAATACTGGGCCGCTCCTTCTGTTCGACCGCCGCCACCAGCGCCGCCCCCATCACCGCAAACTGCAGCAGGTGCTCCGGCGTGCAGTCGACGTTCGCGCCGAGATCGAGCATGGTAGTCACGCCGCCGGTCCGGTTTGGAATCACGGTGGCAATCGCAGGCCGGTCGATGCCGTCCAGCGTCTTCAGCACGAAGCGCGATATCGCCATTAGCGCGCCCGTGTTGCCGGCACTGACGCAGGCATCGGCCGCCCCTTCCTTGACGAGGTTGACCGCCACCCGCATCGAGGAGTCGCGCTTAGCGCGTAAGGCCTGCGCGGGCGGCTCGTCCATTGCCACCACCTCGCGCGCGTCGATCACCTGCAAACGGGTGCGCAGATCGGTGTGTCCTAACAACGGTTCGATCGCCTCGCGGCGGCCAACCAAAAGCGCTTCAGCGTCAGGCATCGCCTGTAAAAATGACAACGCCGCCGGAACGGTGACTGACACGCCGTGATCACCGCCCATGCAATCGATCGCAATCCGAACGCTCATGACCGCCCGCCGCAGCCGCCGGCGCTGGGTCGCTTACTCGCCCTTGGGCGTGATGACTTTTCGCCCGCGGTAAACGCCGCTGGCGCTGACGTGGTGGCGCCGATGCACCTCGCCGGTCGTAGGCTCGATGGCAAGAGGCGGATTGCGGAGAGCGTCGTGTGCGCGGCGCATGCCGCGCTTGGAAACAGACTTCTTATTTTGTTGAACGGCCATAAAAATCCTCAGGCGAGGTAAATTTCCCGATTGTACCGAAGTGCCACACGCAATTAGCGCGCATGACGCAGCCGCGTCAGCACCGCAAATGGCGAGTCTGATCGCTCAACCCGTTGCTGCTGGCTACTCACCGGGCTGCATTGCGCATGACGGGGCGAGATGGGCTGACAAAGGATGGCCTCGTCTTCGACCAGCGCGAGCACGTCAAAATGACGGCTGCCCACCAGCGGCTCCTCCGGTTCATCGCCAACCGGTAGCTCGGCCAACTCCGTTTCGCTGCGGACGAAAAAAAACGTCGCTTCATGATCAAGCGCCATGTCGAGCGGCTGCAGACAGCGGTCGCAAACCAGCGGCAACGTTCCGCGCAACGTCAGCACCGCCGCCGGGCGGCCGCGCGCATCATGCAGTCCCTGCAACCGAAATGTAAGCGCACCCTCAGCGTGCCGCAGGCCGTTACGTAGCCGGGCCGCCGCGGCGAGGGCAAGCGTCCCCTCCACCGCGGCGGCACGCCGCGCCAATTCAAAGACGTCGACAAGAAATTCGCTCGACATGGAACGCTAAACTTTGCTTTTCCATCTGCCCCGCGATGCGCACGATCGTACTCGCCTCCACGTCCCCTTACCGGCGAGCCTTGCTTGAGCGGCTTCGTTTGCCTTTCCACGTCGCACGCCCAGCGGTCGACGAAGCCGCACTGCCGGGTGAGCCGCCGGCGGCAACTGCAAAACGGCTGGCGCAAGCCAAGGCGCGCGCCGTCGCTGTTGATTACCGCGAGGCGCTGATCATAGGCGCTGACCAGGTTGCAGACGTCAATGGGACGCACTTGGGTAAGCCGGGAAACTTCACCGCCGCCCTGGCACAACTCGAACAGATGCAGGGGCGCACGGTGATGTTCCATACGGCCGTGGCGGTGTTGGATGCCGCCAGTGGCGACCTGCGCACAGCAGAAGTACCGACGCGAGTGCGGTTTCGCACGTTACCGCGCGCTGCACTGGAAGCTTACCTGCGCCTTGATGAACCGTACGACTGTGCCGGCGCGGCGAAGATCGAGTCCGCCGGTATTGCTTTAGTCGAATCGGTTGAGGCCGACGATCCCACTGCCCTCATTGGCCTGCCACTTATTTCCCTGACGTCGCTGCTGTCGGCGTTTGGGGTCTTTGTGTTGCCGCGATGACGGGTGCGCGCGGCCGTCTACTGCTGCTGCCGACCCCGCTTGGTCCGACGCCTGCGCAGGACGTGCTGCCCGCACCAGTCGTAGCAGCCGCTCGCGCCACGCGGCATTTCCTTGCCGAACGAGCCAAGAGTGCGCGCGCCTTTCTGCGTGCGATTGCTCATCCGCTACCGCTGCGCGCTCTAACGATCACGGAGATCGGGCACCGGCCCGATGTGGCCCGCATCGATGCATGGTTGCGGCCCGCGCTCGACGGCGAAGACGTGGCCATTGTGGTGGAGGCCGGCTGCCCTGGCGTAGCCGATCCGGGCGCGAGCATTGTTGCACGCGCACACGCGCTCGACATTCCGGTTAAGCCGCTGGTTGGGCCGTCGGCGATTCTGCTGACGTTGATGGCGAGTGGTTTTAATGGGCAGCAATTCCGTTTCGTCGGCTACCTGCCACAGGATGCCCGTGCGCTGGTGCAGGCGATTGCGGCGCTGGAGTCCCGCGCGCGTGGTGGTGAAACGCAAGTATGGATCGAAACGCCTTACCGGAACGAAAAACTGTTCGGTACGCTACTGGCTCATTGCGCTGCAGACACCGAGCTGTGCATCGCCGTGTCGTTGACGACTGCCCAGGAATTTATCGCTCGCCGTCCAATCGCGCAGTGGCGCGACGCGCCCTTACCTGCCGGCCTACTGCGCCACCCCACGGTATTCGCCCTGGCCGCTGCACCACTTAGCCGTCGCCGGGCGCAGTAAACGGCGGCTGCTCGACCCAGCAGATCCGCCCATCTTGCTCGACGACCTTCAGGGGTTTTAGTCCACCGCGCCCGCGGCACGGCCCGCCTACGCAAGCACCGCTGTCTGGATCGTACAGCGCACCATGCGTGGCGCAGATTAGCCAGCGTCCCTCGGCATCGAAAAATTCACCCGGTTGCCAGTCAAGTTCCACCGCCACATGTGCACAGCGGTTCACAAAGGCACGCAGCTGGCCACGATGCCGCACGACGAAGGCGCCAACTCGTTGTCCGGCCTCCAGCACCTCGAAGCGTAGGCCGCGGCCGGCCTCCTCGACCGCATCCGCTGACGCCAGATCGACTAGCCGTGCAGCAGCCATCGGTGCAAAGCCTGTACGGAATCAAATAGCGCAAGTGGCGCCAAAGCCGCCAGCTGCGCGCGTGGATGGGCTCCGTAAGTCACCGCCACCGCCCGGGCCCCCGCGGCAACAGCCATCTGCAGGTCGTGCGTAGTATCGCCGACCATCAGCAGCCGCGCCGGCGCCACAGCCAGCTCGGCGGCAATTTCCAGCAGCATGTCGGGCTGCGGCTTCGGTGCGGTCTGGTCGGCGCAGCGCGTGACATCAAAGCAAGACTGCAGGCCCGTGGCTTGCAACGCGCGCGCCAGGCCAACCCGGCTCTTGCCGGTGGCCACAGCCAGCGGCTTGCCAGCGGCGCGCAGATCGCGCAGCAACTCGCGTGCTCCCGGAAACAGGGCAAGCGACATCTCGTTCGCCGCGTAGTAATACCGGTAGCGGGCAATAAACTCGGCCCGCCGCGCCGCCGGCAAGTCCGGCACGGCGCGGGTTAAGGCGTCTTGCAGCCCGAGCCCGATGACATGCGAGGCGGTGGCGAAATCCGGCACCGGCAGACCGAGATCGGCAGCCGCCGACTGAATGGCGCGTGCAATCGCAGCCGTCGAGTCGATCAGCGTACCGTCCCAGTCAAACACAATCGCATCAAAGCGCTCAAGCATGGGCTGCCTCCTGCGCCTGCAACGCGGACAGAAAGGCTTCGCACTCGGGCGGCAGCGGCGCTGCGATGCGCAGCGGCACCCCGGTGATCGGGTGCACAAATTGCAGGCTGGCTGCATGCAAAAACATACGGGTCAGCCGCGGTGCTGCGTCTGCCCGTGCCAGCCGCTTGTTCAGCGCAAAATCGCCATATTTGTCGTCGCCGACGATCGGATAACCAAGATGCGCCAAATGCACGCGAATCTGGTGCGTGCGACCTGTCTTCAGCTGGGCTTCGAGCAGCGCAAAGCCAGCGAGAAAGCATCGGCGCAGCTCAAAGACCGTGTGCGCATGTTGCCCATCAGCCGCGGCGGCCACCCGGCGCTCGCCGCTCGCCGTCAAGAACTTGCGTAGGGCGACACGCACGTGGCGTCGAGGCTCGTGCCACGCCCCTTTGACCAGCACGAGGTAGCGCTTCTGCACCTGGCCGCGCCGCAGTTGCTCATGCAAACCCGCCAGCGCGCGCCGCGATTTAGCCAACAACAATACGCCCGAGGTCTCACGATCCAGACGATGCACCAATTCAAGGAAGGGTTGCTGCGGCCGCGCCGCGCGCACCCGCTCAATCAGGCCAAAAGAAACGCCGCTGCCGCCATGGGCAGCCAGCCCCGCCGGCTTGTCAACAGCCAGGATGTGCTCGTCTTCGTACAGGACCGGCGGCAGCTCCGCAGGCGCGACGCGCGCGGATGGCCGCTCCGCCGTGCGCAACGGCGGAATCCGAACGCGGTCGCCGGCCTGCAGGCGCTGTCCGGCGCGTGCGCGCGCGCCGTTAACTCGCACTTCGCCGCTGCGCACAATCCGGTACAGGTGGCTTTTCGGAACCCCGCGCGCAAGGCGCAGCAAGAAATTATCCAGCCGCTGCCCGGCCGCAGCGTCGCTGACCGTCACGTAACTGGCGCGCGGTGGCGACAGCCCGCGCGCCCCCGCAGATACCTGCTTTTTGCTGGCGCCCTGCATCTTCCCTATACTCGCGCGTTGGAACCGGGCTGTTGCTCGCTGAGTTTGCGCCGAGCGGCGGGCCGGACCGACGAAGGCGTTGGATTGTAGCGACGCGCCCTCAAGCGCAAGCGCTTGTAAGCGCTCGCCGCAACTTAACGCCCTAGGCTGCGCTAGCAACAGCTGGCGCAGCGAAATCGGAGCGCGGTGCGTGCACCCTTTCTAGCCGCACCGCACGGTGTAACTAGGGGGCGGCCCGAACGGCGCGCCCCGGCTGAATCGAGTCGAATTCGGGAACTCGGCGTGGGTGACACGCGACCCGAGCGGAGCCGGCAAAACGAAGTTCCGGTCCTCGCACGGTGAAGAAAAACGCCCTCCTGCCAGCCAACAGCGCCACTGATTGCGGTCGCTGGGCGGCAACGCGCGCTTTCTGAGCCAGGATTCGATCCGGTTCAGCACCCCGCCCGACGGGCCAGGAGTGCTGACAATGAAAAGAATGCTGTTCAACGCCACCCACGCAGAGGAGCTGCGGGTGGCCATCGTCGATGGGCAAAAGCTCATCGACATCGACATTGAAACCGCCGGCCGCGAGCAGCGCAAATCCAACATTTACAAGGGTGTTGTCACCCGCGTCGAGCCTAGCCTGGATGCCTGCTTTGTCGACTATGGTGAGGAACGGCACGGCTTCCTGCCATTTAAGGAGATCGCCCGCAGTTATTTTCGCGAAGGCGTCGATGTGCGTTCCGCGCGCATTCAAGACGCCGTCAAGGAAGGGCAAGAGCTGATTGTCCAGGTAGAAAAGGAGGAGCGCGGCACAAAAGGCGCCGCGCTAACCACCTTTATCTCACTCGCGGGGCGCTATCTCGTGCTGATGCCAAACAATCCGCGCGGCGGAGGTGTCTCGCGCCGCGTAGAAGGTGAGGAGCGCCAGGAGCTGCGCGAGGCCATCGAGAAGTTGGAGCTGCCCGCCGGCATGAGCGTGATCGCGCGCACGGCCGGTATCGGGCGGACGGTGGAAGAGCTGCAGTGGGACCTTAATTATTTACTGCAGCTGTGGCGAGCGATCGAGGAAGCAGCAACGCCGCTGTTCCGCGACGCTGCCGGCAATACCACGCGCGAACCGATCACAGACGGGCAAAAAAACAAGCGCTTGAACCCGGCGCCGTTCCTAATCTATGAGGAATCCAGCCTGGTGATCCGCGCCATTCGCGACTATTTCCAGCCCCAAATTGGGGAAATCCTAATCGATACCGATGAGGTGTACGAGCAGGCACGCCAGTTCATGAGCCATGTCATGCCCGACATGGTCAACCGCGTCAAGCGCTACAAGGACGACATCCCGCTGTTCTCGCGCTTTCAGATCGAGCATCAGATCGAGACCGCACATGCTCGCATTGTGCCGCTGCCTTCCGGCGGTTCAATCGTGATTGATCATACCGAGGCACTGGTGTCGATCGACGTCAATTCCGCCCGGGCAACGAAAGGCGCTGATATCGAAGAGACGGCCTTAAAAACCAACTTGGAGGCTGCGGACGAGGTGGCGCGTCAGCTTCGCTTGCGCGATTTAGGCGGGCTGATTGTCATCGACTTTATCGACATGGAGGACGCCAAAAACCAGCGCGCCGTCGAGGCACGCTTAAAGGAGGCGCTGCACTACGACCGCGCGCGTGTGCAAATGGGCAAGATTTCTCGCTTCGGCCTGATGGAGCTGTCGCGGCAGCGGCTGCGCCCATCGCTGTCGGAGGGCACGCATGTCACCTGCCCCCGTTGCAATGGCGTTGGCGTGATTCGGGACACGGAGAGCTCGGCCTTGCACATCTTGCGCATCTTGCAAGAAGAAGCGATGAAGGAAAACACCGCCGCCATCCATGCACAGGTGCCGGTGGACGTAGCCACTTTTTTGCTGAACGAAAAGCGCATTGATATCGCCAAACTCGAGGCGCGCCTGCGCGTCTCTGTAGTCATCATCCCGAATAAATTTCTCGAGACACCGCATTACAAAGTCGAACGCCTGCGCCACGACGATGAGCGTCTTGAGCAGGCAAAGCTGTCATTTGAGCGCGCCGAGGCACCATCGATCGAAATCCCCTATCGGCGCGGCGGCGCCGAAGGCGACCGCAGCCGCCCGAAGCAAGAAGCGGTCGTACGCGGCATCCTGCCGCAAACGCCTGCCCCGGTGGTGGAGGCGCCGCCTGCCCCTGCGCCTGCGCCGGCAGCCCCGTCTCCCGCGCCCGACGTGCAAACGGCCGACGCCGCGCCGCAAACCCTGTGGAAGCGACTCAAGCGCCTGTTTATCCGCAGCGGCACTCGCGGCGGTGCGGAAACCGCGCCAGCAACAACTACCCCCAGCGCGCCGCCCTCGCCTGCTGCGCGGGCCGCCGCTGCATCTAAACGGCGCGATGGCGCTGAAGCGCGTCGCCGCAGCCGCGGCAGCGAGAACAAAAAACGCCCGCCGCAGGGTACACGCCGTGAGGAACAGCCGCGGCGAGAAGAGGTATCCCGCGCGGCAACGCCGACGGCGCCGCATCAGCCAGCCAGCGCCGTTCCGGCGCCGCGCGCCTCCGCTGCCGCCAGCGAAGCCAAAGGCGCCGCCGACACGTCAACCGTTCAAAGGCCGCAGCAGCAGGCAACTGAAACCGCCTCCGCTACCCATTTGGCTACCGAAGGAAACCCCGATTTGCAGCCTGCCGTAAAGGCGGAGGGCGCCGGGGAGAGGCGCAGCCGCAGACGCCGCCGCCGACGCGGGTCGCGCAGCTCAGAAGCGTCGCCCGCTGCCGAGCGGACCGAACCAGCTTGCGCGCAGGAATCTGCCTCGGAACCGCCGGTGGCGCCAGCTGCCGAGCCGGTTCAAAAGCAGCAACCGGTTACTGTCGCCAGCGGCCCCGCTGCCGGTGGCAGCGCTGCAACGGAGCCCGCCGCCACCACAGCAACCGCGGGCACAGCGGCCAGCAGCACAACGCCAGCGCCTGCGGCAGGTGTCGAACCGCCGCCGGCGGCTTCGCCGCCGCGCGCGCAGCCCGCTCCCCTGCCGCTAGACCAGCTGCTGCCGATGCTCGAAGCCGCAGGCATGACTATGGCGCAAACCGATCCCCGCAAGGTGGAGGAAATTCGGATGCGTATGGAGTCGGAGCCGAAACCGCCGCGCTTGCCGCGCGAACGCCCGGTTTTGCCCCCACTAGAGGAAGGGCCTCTGATCCAAGTCGAAACGAAACGGCCCGAGGCGCCCTCGCAGACGCAGTGACCACAAGGCCATCGAGGCCTGCGCACGGCGCTGAGCGGGCTAAGATCAGCGGCCGATGACCGACCGCGTAATTCCGATCGCCGATGTCACGACGCGGGGCGTCCCCGTGCCGTCAGAGCCCCTGCAGTCGCCGACCGGGCCACTCATCGACCGCCGCGGGCGTCCTCTGCACGATCTCCGAATTTCGGTCACCGACCGCTGTAATTTCCGTTGCACGTATTGCATGCCGAAGGAGGTGTTCGATAAGAACTACCGCTTCCTGCCGCAAGCGGCGTTGCTGACGTTTGAAGAAATCACGCGCCTGGCGCGCATCTTTATCGCGCACGGGGTGCGCAAAATTCGGCTCACTGGCGGCGAACCCCTGCTGCGCAAAGACCTTGAGCGGCTAATCGAGATGCTCGCGGCCCTGACAACCCGCGACGGTAAACCGCTGGACCTGACGCTAACCACAAACGGTTCAATCTTGCATCGCAAGGCGAAGGCGCTGGTGGCCGCGGGTTTGAAGCGCGTGACGGTTTCCCTTGATGGCTTGGACGACGCCGTGTTTCGGCGCATGAATGACGTCGATTTCCCGGTCACTGAGGTGCTGCGCGGCATCGACGCTGCGGCCGAGGCTGGGCTTGCACCGATCAAGATCAACATGGTCGTGAAACGGGGGGTCAATGACGATCAGATCTTGCCGATGGCGCGGCACTTCAAAGGCAGCGGCCACATTGTGCGTTTTATTGAATACATGGACGTTGGCTGCTCCAACGGCTGGCGGCTCAATGACGTCGTCCCCTCTGCCGAAGTGATTCGCCGCATTGACGCGGAGCTGCCCGTCTATCCGCTGGAGCCAAACTATCCGGGTGAAGTAGCGGAGCGCTGGGCCTATCGCGACGGCAGCGGAGAAATTGGCGTTATTTCCAGCGTCACGCAAGCCTTTTGCCGGGCTTGCACGCGCGCCCGGCTGTCGACTGATGGCAAGCTGTACCTCTGTCTGTTCGCGCAGCATGGCTACGACCTGCGCGCCCTGCTGCGCGGTGGCGCGGCCGACGAGCAGATCGCCGCGGCTATCGCTGCCATTTGGCGCGAGCGCGACGATCGCTACTCGGAGATCCGCGGCGCCGCCACCGCTGGGCTGAAAAAGATCGAGATGTCCTACATCGGTGGCTGAGACAATGACCGTGGCTGGCGTCACCGGCGTGATCCTAGCCGGCGGCCGTGGTGCACGCTTCGGCGGTCAGGACAAGGGTTGGGTCGACTACCGCGGCCGACCGCTGATCGAGCAGGTGCTGGCGCGCTTTGCGCCGCAGGTAGAAGCCGTCATGATAAGCGCCAACCGCAACCTGGCCGCTTACCGCGCGCTGGGGCTCCCCGTGGTTAGCGACAGCCCCGAGTTCGGGGCCTTTGCGGGCCCACTGATCGGCATCCTCGCAGCATTGCGCGCGTTGCGCGGGGGGTGGCTCGCGGTCGTGCCGTGTGATGCCCCTGCGTTGCCAACCGATCTCGTCAGGCGCCTACGCATGCCACAGCGAGCAGCGGTTGCGGTAGCAGACGGACGCCTGCAACCCCTGTTCTGCCTGTTGCCGGCGACATGCGCCAGCGATCTCGTTGATTACCTCTCTGAGGGCAAGCGCCGCGCAGATGCGTGGCTGCAGCGGATTGCGGCCGTGCCAGTGGCATTTGAAGATGCAGCCGCGTTCGCCAATGTCAATACACCGCAGGACCTTGCCGCTTAAGCATGGATGCCGCGCACGAACTCGACCTGCACGCAGCCTTCGCCGCTTTGCGCGCGAACCTGCGACCGATTACCGAGCGGATAGTCGTTTCGACGCGTGCCGCCGGTGGACGCATACTGGCCGCCGATCTCATTTGCCAGGCGGATTTGCCTGCCTTCGACCAAGCGGCGATGGATGGCTATGCGGTGCGGTCTGCCGACTGTGCGCCGCCAGCACGCTTGCGAGTGATCGGCCAAGCATTGGCCGGCCATCCAGCCGCAGTTCGCGTCGAAGCCGGAACCGCAGTGCGGATCATGACCGGCGCGCCGCTGCCAGCCGGCGCCGATGCGGTCGTGATGCTGGAAGACACGCTGGCCGACGGCGATTCGGTGCTGGTTCGCACAGCGGTCGCCAGCGGTATGAACATTCGCCGTCGCGGCGAGCAATGCCGGGCTGGTGACGTGGCCATCGTCGCCGGCACCACGCTGGCGGCCGCGCATCTCGGACTGGCGACCGCGCTCGGCGCATCAAGCTTGGCCGTGTTGCGTCCGTTGCGCGTCGGCATCGCTTCTACCGGCGACGAACTGTGCGATCCTCCCGCCGCGCTCAGCGAGGGCGCGAGCTTCGATGCCAACCGCCCATGGCTCGCGCGCGCCTGCGAGGCTGCTGGGTTCGCCGTCACCGATCTCGGCATCTGCCGCGACGACGAGGTCGCCTTTGCGCGGTTGTTGCACCGGGTCCGTCAGGAGGGATTAAACGCCCTGGTGGTCAGTGGCGGGTCAGCGCTTGGCGACGCGGACGTCGTCCGCCAAGCCCAATCGGTGCGCTTCTTTCCGCTGAACATCCGTCCAGGACGCGGGATCTTATTTGGCGATTTCGGACCGTTTGTGCTGCTCGGCTTGCCGGGAAACGCGGTGGCTGCCTTTGTGATGTTCCATTTGCTGGTCCTGCCCGCGCTGCGCGTACTTGCCGGCGCCTCCGATGCGGCCCCGCCGCCGCACCTACCGTTGCCGCTGGCCGTAGACGTGCAGGGTAAGCCTGGCCGCATCGATTACCGACGCGCCCGCTACGTGCTGACCGACGCCGGCGCGGTGGCGGTGGCACCGCTCGCGCAACAGGGCGCGGCCATGCTTTCGACCGTCACGGCAGCCGACGCCCTGATTGCAGTCGGCCCACGCGCGCACTATCGCGCCGGCGAGACCATTCCTGCCGTTCCCTTAGCAGGGCTACCCGGATAGGGAGCCGCGGAATAACCCTCGACGCGCCGTGATCGCGGCGTCGCGTCACCGCTTGCTGCTCGCCTATTTCTTCGATGTGACTGGTCGCTCGCTGCGCGCCTCCTCGCGCTATCGCTGCTCGTGACGGCTCTTCAGAGAGTCCCTAGAGGCGTTTCATCCAGCGCGTCAGCGCGCTCGCCAGCGGCCGGTACGGCGGGCCGAACAAGCCGACCAGATTCAGCCGCGACTGCACGAACACCGGCTTGAGCTTGCTGAACGTGTCGAAGCCCCAGCGGCCGTGATAATGGCC
>JANWXE010000110.1 GCA_025055385.1 Burkholderiaceae bacterium
GGGAACACATACTCAAGGGCGCTAGCAAGTTCCATGATTTCGGTTCATCCCCGCGCGTGCGGGGAACACTCTGACGATAGACAGTCCGGCGCGCCTGACAGCGGTTCATCCCCGCGCGTGCGGGGAACACGCCCTGCTCCACCCGTGGAGCGGGGCGGACGACGGTTCATCCCCGCGCGTGCGGGGAACACTGTCACAGGACATGCCAGGCCAGCCAGCTGTGCGGTTCATCCCCGCGCGTGCGGGGAACACACGACCAAAAACTGATGGATACATACAAGCGTCGGTTCATCCCCGCGCGTGCGGGGAACACGGACGCCGTCTGGCCGAACATGAAGAACAAAGCGGTTCATCCCCGCGCGTGCGGGGAACACTCTTCCATCTCGCTGATTTCAAAAATGAAATTAGCGGGTCCTTTGGCTACCGAGCCGCACCTGTCGCTCGAACACAGCGCGCGAGTCGCGCGCTATTCGGAACGGGAGGGAGCAAGTTGTTAAGGAGCGTCTGCGCCCTTCTCGGGCAAGAAAGACACCAACTTCGCACCGTCGAGTTCAACCGGAATGCGCCGGTTCAACCCAAGCGTAACGAAATCAAAGCCGGCTTCGTTGCTGGTCTTCCATGCCATCACGGCGTTGCCGTCTTCGATCCCTTGCTCGACGTGATTCCATATGTACTCGCGAACCCGCGCCGAATAATCGCCGATGTAGACGCCGGCGCGCACCTCCAGTAACCAAACGGCGAGCCGCCCGCGCAGCCGCGGCGGCGCGTTTTCAAGAACGATGACCAGCATCGCCGAGCGGCTCGTCTTCGGGAATCGCCGGCCCGATCGCATCGGCCGGGGCCTGCGGCGGTTCGATTTCGCCGGCAGCCAGCATTTCCTCGATTCCCGGAATGATACGGTCGAGCAGTTTCGATTCGCGGAACACGTCGCGACAGGCAAGTCGCACCTGCTGTTCTGGATTGTGCGGACGGCGCGCAGCAATCCGGAATGCAACCGGTACCACGGTCGAAAACTTGTAGATGTCGGCCACGTCGTACACGAATGAGAGAGGTTTACCGGTATGGATGAAGCCGACTGCTGGGGCGTATCCAGCCGCAAGCACCGCGGCTTCCACCACGCCATAAAGGCAGGCGGTCGCCGATGACAGGCAGCGATTGGGTATGTCGCTGGCGTCCCACTTCTCCGGGTCGTAGTCGCGACCTTTCCATTCGACGCCGTATCGCTTGGCTAACTGCTTGTACATCTCGCGGACCCGTGCCCCTTCGATGCCGCGTAACTGATCGACGCTGCGCCGGGCAGGCGGGTCAGCGCCGAAACGCATCGCGTACATCTTGCGAACGACCTTCAACCGAAGATCGGGGTCGAGGGCAAGCTTGGCCTGGTACAGGAGGCGATCAGCGCGGGCGCCGCCGGGCTGTCCCGACGAATACAGCCGTACGCCCGCCTCTCCCACCCAGACCAGCAACGTTCCGGCGCGCGCGGCCAACGCGCAGGCCGCGTGCGATACGCGCGTCCCTGGTTCGAGCATCAGGCAGGCGACTCCCCCAACCGGTATGTGCGTTCGCACTCCCGTCTTATCGACGACGACGAAGGCGCCGTCCAGCACATCGAGGTGCCCCTTCTCGATAAACAGGATCGAAAGCCGTTCCTTGATCGGGATCGGCTTCAGCGGCGGCAGCAACCCGTTCACGGCTCGCTTTCTCCTATCGCTCGCAGCGGCCCGCGTCAGGTGTCATCGCCGAGCCGGCATCCGCCGGCGTGCGGTTGTTCGATCCGTGGTCGCACCAGTAAGCAGCCCCCGGCCGTTTGGCGCCGCTGAGCAAACCCGTCTCCGATGGCCAAAAGTCGGCCGACCATCGTGTTGGTTGCGCAGCGGCACGCGGGGAGGTCGTCGGCGATCATCGCGGCCTTCACACGGGTAGCGTCTTGCCAGTCGGTCAGCGTTCGCCCGGGTCAAGGCGGGGAGCCTTGATCGGCCCGGCAGCGCAGACGGCCAACACTGCGCTCTCGCAGGCGGTCCGAATCCGCGCCGCATCGATGAGGTCGGGCCGGGCAGTACGCTCTGGCGGTATCACTTCGGGCCGGGAAGTGCAGCCGAGGACGGCGGCAAGCGGCAGCAGCCGATCGATCCGCGCCAATCCCCTCAACGGGCCGGCGTCGTTGACTGCGACGCGAAGGCCCGAACGCTTCAAGCTCGCGCTCTGGGTCCTCGGCCGAGGTGCGGATTGCGGAGACCCGTCGACGGCCGAGGTCGTCGAAGAGCTCGCTGAGCGCCAATCCCGCGATGCTGGTCGTCACTCCGATGCCAACTTGGTGGCGAACGACCGGTGCCACTGGCAAGTCTGGGCGCATCGCCGCGCTGTCCAGACCTGCGCCGCCGATTGGAACGGCCATAAGCATCGGTTCCCCAGCCTGGACGACGAGGGCGATCGCTCTATCGCACGCGTCGGATAGCACCTGGCCCAGATGCTGGAGTAACTGCTTGACGGCAATACAACCCATGGAATCTACGCTTATCCGCCCGCGGGCGATCGCCTTTATCACTGCCCGCTGCGCGAGTATGCCGCGCCTCTCGCGCGTCGCACCAGCAGCAGCCCGCAGCCAAACGCTTTGCCGCGACCGATGCCAAAAAGGAGCGCGCGGGTGAAACGCTCGGGATCGATGACGGTGATGGTTCCAGAGAGGTCAACCGTGGAGAGCAGGATCGGTTTCTGTCCGGTGCGCGCGATGCGGTGCTGGCGGTAGGCGTCCACACGGAGGTCGTCCATTACGCTGAACCCGTGACGTGCGCAGATTCCGTCCCGTCCCGCCTCGCCCAGCCACTTGCGCACAGCCTGATCGGACAGTTCATACAGCGATGGCCTTTCTCCCGGCGGCAGGTCGCCCCAGCGCGCGAGCCCGTGCTCGGCGAGGAGGCGCTTCTTGGCATGCATCACCACGTCGTCGCGACGCGACTTTCCCTCGCGCTTGTGTGCCTGGGTCGGGTTCACCCGCAGGTCGAACAGCAGGCGGTCGCCTCGTTCGACTCTGGGCGCATATTCGCGCGTTGCCACCTTCCAGGCCGGGTGCGGAGAGACGGCCGGCCTGGAAGACACGCAGTAAAAAAGTGCCTGCCGGCGGTCCCCTTGCGGCTCGAAGCGGCGGAACAGAAAGTCCCGCGGGTGCCCTTTCGGTGCCGGGAAGAACTGCCATAGGAACTGATGGTCGCCGTATGCGTCGCGCGCAAACGACTGCGCAACGGCTTCTTGAACATCGGGGTGGTTCTCGTCGAGTTCGATGCGGCTGAAGTACTTCATGGCGACGACTCTTCGATCTCTGCTTCTTGAAGTGGGTCGTTGGCGATTAGCGCGACGCGCTCGATACGGTCGCCGAACTGCCAGCGCCGGCGCGAGCGCAGCGCATCTTTCCGCGGCACGCTGAACGATTGCGGCCAGCCGCTCTCGACACCGTCTTCCCAGGCTACACGGACCGGCGTGGCTGGCAGGGGCAGCTCGTCGAGCGTCGGGAACACGGCGGCGGCGATGGCGGCGCGGAAGGAGTCCGCTTCGATGATTTGCGGTGAATACGGCAGCGCTGGCGGGCACGCCTTGCGGCCGAGGTAGGTCGTGAAACGGGGCCGCTGCAGCGCGGCGCGAATGGCCTCCAGTTGGGGCGCCGTGCGCCCCGCTCGCAGGCAGGCGCCGGCGATGGATAACGCGTCCTGCCGGTAATCGCGCCTTGACAAGATCGTGTTCAGCTCATGACGCGGCAGCGCTAGCTCATCGGCGCGCGTGCGGTGCGGACGCTTCCTTAACGCGGCGGCGCCGGGTACCTGTGCCGTGTGATAGTCGCGCAGCAATGCGCCTTCGCTGTACACGGCCACGGCGAAGGCCAGCGCCTCATCAAGCTCGCGGTGGCCATCCTCGTCGCTGCGCTCGATGCCCAGCGCGGCACCGATCAGGCCAAGCAGCGCCGAGCGGCTGGGATAGCCATGGGTGGGCCGGAACTCGCCAACGGCAACGTCGCCCCAACTCACCAACGGCGCGTACAGCCGAAACAGCAGGAAATTCATTTCCCGCAGTCCGCCTGCGCGAAGGCGATCAGCTCGGCGAGCGTACCTTCGCCGGTTTCCGCGTTAAAGAACTTGCGTTCATCCGCGCATGCGCCGTAGACCTTGTCCATATTTTCCAGCTTTTCGTTCAACACCCGGATCGACTGACCGATCACGTCATCGCCCGCGATCGGCTTGACGAAAGCCAGACTGAGTGAGCGCGGCTGCTGGCTGCCTTTCTCGGCCAGCATGTACGAGGCATAAGCCCGCGAAGCAAAACTCGCCTGCTTGCCGGTCGGCGAGACCTTGGCAATGGCTTCGATCAGCGCTGCGAGCGCACGGTTACGCAGCGACGTATCGCCGCCAAGATTGGAATCAAGAAGGTCGCGGTTGATGCACACGTAGAGGTAATAGACGCCGGCGCCGAAAGCAGCCTCGCCGATATGACCGGCGCCGGCGTCCTCGTCGCCTCGATTCAGATCGTCGACGGCGGTGAAGTAGTCGTCCTCGGCCGACGCCCTGTGAACGGTGAAGGCGTGTGCGACTTGGGCAGCAGCTTCGACATTGAAGGCGGGGGCAGCAGCCAGCATCCGGCCGAACATCGCAATGTCAGCGGCCGCCACTGGTGCACGCAGTAGGCGAAGATCTTCGTCGGTCGGTTCGGACTTGGACGCTATGAGTTTGTTGACGAGTTCTCTGATCGCCTCCTGTTCCTCTGGGCCGAAGTGCGCGAGTTGCTCGATGTCGAACCCATCGCCGGCCCTCAGCTTGCCAAAGCAGCCGGCGATCTTCCGGGCCCAGGCGCGCGCGTCCGACTCCGCTACGCCGCCTTTAGTTAGGTCCTCGAACACCTTTCTCCCCATCTCTTTGGTCCGGACTCCAACGTGACCGTCAAGAGCCTGCTTGAAGCTGGCCGCGGTTCGCCAAGCGCGCTTCAAGCTCTGCGAGGAAATGCGCAGCCGCGTCACTCCGCCAACGAGCGCGGTCTTCGGTCGACCGAGGTCGTCGCGGTTAAGGTTCGACGGTGGGTATGAGGTGATAACGTGCAGTTGGATAAAGCAGGTCATGTCGGCGGTCTCCGGCGAATTTAGGCAGATTGCTTGACAGGCCAGCGGTAGTCGTACACCCACCGCTTGCGGACGTTGTCGCCCCAGTGCCAAACGTCGGCGGCCAGGGCGCGCAGATTGATCGCGCTGTCCACCAGCGGCAGCACGCGGCGCAAACGCGCAAACAGTTCGTCGTCGCTGGCGGTTTCCAGAATCTGGCGGAAGCGCTGCGGCGACACGGCCGGCCTGTCTCCGGACGAGAACGTCTCGGGCACCGATTGATCCGACAGGCCCTTGACGTGCGCGGCGAGCGCGACGATGGCGGGCAATCTCGGCTTGCGCGAGTCGGCCTCCGACAGGCCTGCCGCCATCAGGCGCAGGCGTGCCGCGTGGAAAGCCTCAGTCTGCATCACCTGCAGCAGGTTGGCGCAGCGCCGAAGCTCGGCGCGCTCGCCGCGGTTCTGCTCCAACCGACGCCACCAGTAGAGCAGGGCGTCGGTGACTGGATCCTGTCGAGTGAAAGGTCGGTTCATGTCGTCTCCGTGTTTGCGGGTGTCTTGCGGCCTCGCGCGCGTCGCTTACCCGGCGCCGCTCCTGCGCTGGCCGGGATGAGGCCGAGCGTCCGTTGCAGTTCGTCACCGTACAGCCGTTGACGCAGGCCACGATAGGCTGCAGCAAGTCGGGTCGGGTTTCCCGCCTCGACGCTGCCGCGGGCGGCAACCTCGTCGAAGATGCGGAGCGCGGCGCGGCGCAGTGTTTCGAGCCACTCGCGGCGAAGGGGCGTGCTGAGGTCATCAGCGTCTCGCCCGTGTTGCCGCACCAGACGTATGGCACGCTCCACAATCGCGAAGAAAGCCTGCTCGGTACGATTCCAGAAGCTTGCCTCCACGAAACCCAGATCGCCTCTCAACTCGCCGTTGGCTGACCATGCATCGCGCACAGCAAGGCGCAGGGAGAAAACGACATATTCCGCAGCGCTGATCAAGCGATCGACGATGCCGACGACCACGTCGTTGCCGTCGGCAGCGCCCCGACGATCGAGGGGCAAATCGAAAAGCGGGAGAGTGGTCTCGTACCAGCAGCGGGCCTTCATATTGTCCATGTCGTAGCCGAATGCCCATAGTCGCAGCTGGCCGGGCTCCACGCGTGAGCTGTGAAACGACTGGACCGCTTTAGCAGGCACCACTTCCCGACCGGGTCGCTTCGAGCCCAGCACCCAACCGAGCCAGTGCCGGTAGGTCATACCGTCAGGCTGCGGGTGCACGGGAAGGAGTGGGTCTTTGGGCCTGCTCCGGTAATACGGAGAAAGGGGGTGCTGCCAACATCCCTTGTAGTTCAATCCATAGTTCTTGGTGTCATAGTGGGTTATCAGCTGCGATGTCTGCAATCCACAAAGCGCGCAAGTCCCTGCGCCGCTGCCAGGAAAATGAAGTCGAATGCGGCGTGGCATGGCCCAGAACACCTGCAAGGGGCTGACGTCGTTTGGCTGCACTTCGCCCGATCGACCCATCGTCTGATCGATGGCTTGCATCCACGGAAATACGTCTGCCAGACACGGGCGCTGCTTCCAACCGACGAAAGCGGACCGTTCCAGGATATTGCAGGCAACGTCGCGCCAGAGTGCGCTCGGCGGATGCTCCAGCGTGACCGGCACATAAGTGACCAATGTTGTCAACGGACCGCCGCCGCGTAGCGACGTCCGATGTCCCACTCCACCGGAAGGTGCATTGGTCATCAGACAGAAAAGCGCCGTCGCTGCGCAGTGCGGGCACATCGCCCCTGCACTGTCGCGCTTGACGAAGTGGTCCGCGTTCTTCTCGAATGCCTGTGCCCCAGGAAAATCGATCAGTAACGCGGAGATTTCGTTTTGCGCCGGGTCGTCGGTTGGCTTGAGCGTCAAATCCTGCATGAACCTCGGCCCGTCGCCATCGAATTGAAATGCCTCCTTCAGCGGAGCGAACATCCTCTCCAGTTCGACCGGCGGCGGCGGCGACCACAGCATCTCCTCCCGATCCCAGTCTTGGTCCCGAAGAACCCAGGCGGTCTGCACCAGGCCGATCAGGAACTGGATCAGGGCGCCGTTGAAGTCCGGCCGCGGCGCATCCAGCGCCACGACCGGGTCGGTGTCGATACCGTCGGTGACTTGGTGCGGAGCGATGCGCTCACGGCGGCCGCTGGCGCGGCGGATCGGAATCCAGCGTTCTTCGAGCAAATTCACGACTGCGGTCCTATGTCCAGTCTCGATCCGTCGGCACTTGCTTCGCGCAGGCCGGCAGACCGGTCGTATAGCCATCGGCGCACCCGGCCACGGTGATCCCGGGCCTGCGCCTCCCAGATGCCATCTGCCCGGGCAGAAAGCGGCAAGAGAATTGACCACTTGCCCTGATCGGGCAAGGCACCCTTTGCGATCTGCAACGCCACCTGCTGCGCCGGGCCGGCGATCGGCTCCTTGATGTACCGCGCGATCACGCGCACCGTGCTCAGTTCCCAGGCATCTTCGCCTGCGCACCAAGGCACGCAGGCGCCGGCTTCCCAGCGTCCAAGGCGGACATTGACGGTCGTCTCGCCCTGGCGCGTGGCGGCGCCGAGGTCCCAACCGTCCTCGCTCTCGAGCGCGGGGGCGGCATCATCGGACAGCCACGTGCCACCGCTGCCGCGCGCATAACCGGTCTCTATCTTCAGCCGCGACGCGAAAGCCATGTTGACTGCTGCCCAGTCTTTGCCCTCGGCCTCATTCGAACTGGCCTGCAAGCCGGCAGGCACTTTAGCGTCGGTGCCGAAGACGCTCTCGATGAGCGCCCGAGCGTCCTCGGGCATGGAAAAGCCGCCGCGCAATAGCAACTCGCGCGCAGTGAGCCACAGGCGGCCGTGATGCGCATAGACCCCCGCTGCGCGGGGAAAGAAACTGCTGAACCAGGCAGGCGTTGGCGCATCCGTCCAAGGCGGACCGAAGACGATCATGTGCGGCCGGCCGCGCTGGTCCGCGCCCCGAATCGGTGCGCCGTCGCCGTCGCGTGCGTGGCGCTGCTGGCGGCCGGAGCGCTGGATAAGACGGTCGATCGGTGCCAGATCGGAAATCACGACATCGAAGTCGACGTCCAGCGACTGCTCGATGACCTGGGTCGCGATCACCACGCGCCCCTGGCGCTGCGTGGGGCGGCTCACCGGACCGAAGGCCGAAAGAAGCTCGCTTTCGATCGTGAGGCGGTCGCCCAGAGCGAAGCGCGCGTGAAATAGCGTGCACGGCACCTGCGGACAGGCACATCGAATTCGTTCCCACGCCTCGATCGCATCGGCGACTGTGTTGCGCACCCAGCAGACGCAGCGGCCGGCTTCGGCGGCGGCGCGAATCGCGGCAATCACTTGATGGAGGTCGCCGGTGTAGGTCACGTCGACCCGGCGCTGCACTTCCGGCCGCGTGCGCACGGCGTGCTCAACGACGCCGCCTGCGTCGACCCGCGTAATCAGCGGGTAGTCGTCGATGGAGAGTTCTGGGGCGCGCCAGTTGCAGCCAGAGGCGAACGCGGCTGCCAGCCTGCGCTTCATTTCTCCGGTCAGGGTCGCGGAGACCAGGATCGCGCTGCCGCCGGCGGCAGCGTGAAACTGCAGCAATCCTTCGAGTAACTCCTGCATGTAGGCGTCGCACGCATGCACCTCATCGACGATCAGCACCTTGCGGAAAAGCCCGAGCAGCCGCAGCGACTGGTGGCGGGCGGGCAGCACCGCCAGCAGCGCCTGATCGATGGTACCCACGCCGACGCTGGCGAGCAGCGCCTTCTTGTTGTGATCGGCGAGCCAGGACGCGCATCGGGCGCTGGCGGTGTCGTCGGCCTGCTGCGGATCGGCCTCGGGGTGATCGGCCGCCAGCACGGCGGTGCGGAAACTCGGTACGAGGTCGCGCCGGCCGTGTGCGAGGATCACGCTCGGCCGCGCCTGTGGTGCGAACAGCCGGTTGGTTACTGCGATCACCCGCTCGAACATCGCGTTGGCGGTCGCCATCGTTGGTAGCCCGACGAAGATGCCATCGGCGTCGCTCTGCGCCATGAGGCGGTAAGCCAGCGTGAGCGCGGCCTCGGTCTTGCCAGCGCCTGTCACGTCTTCGAGCAGATAAAGCTGCGGGCCACGCGGCAGCTCACGGGTGTCGGCCCACGCCTGCAGCGGCGTCAGCGTAGGAATACGCTCGCGGGTGAAGATGTCCTGCAGCCGGCTGCCAGAAGCCGCAGGCTGCGGCAACACGCCGGCCGCCTCGATCGCGCGCTGCGCGCGGGGTAGCGCCGTGTTCTGCCAATAGTCGCTCAACGGCCGCGGCTCTGTCTCGTAGGGGAAAGACTGCGTGTTCGAACCGATCCAGTCGGCAAGCACGGCAATGCCGGCGAACCACCAGGAACAGAGCCTGGAGGCTGCCACAGCCCGGTCTCGCCCCATGGCGCATAGCGCCGTTAGGACGGCGTCGGGATGAAACAGGGATCGCACCTCGGCGGCGAACGCAGCCGCCGCCTGTTCGTCGCAGGTGTCGAAGTGCTGCACGAGTGTCGCCTGCGCCGCGTCGGGCGGCTCGCCATGGTGACCGGTGGCGGCGAATGCCCAAGGGGCGATGCGATCGGCGAACCGGGCCGCCTGCGCGCCCAGACCGAAGGCGTCGGCACGGCTGAGGAGGTGCTGGCGCCAAAGCAGTTCACCGAGCGCATCATGGCGGGCGCCGGCATAGGCCTTCGGGCTCGACCGCTGCTGAAGTTGCTCAAGCAGATCGGGACGCTGGTTCTGGAAGCTGGTGGCGAACTTGCCAAGGTCGTGCAGCGCGAGCCAGAAGGTAAGCCAGTTGAGCATCGCCGAATCGTCGACCCCCACCTGTTGGGACATCCAGTGCAGCAACGCATGCTGTCCTTGCAAGTACGTTCGCCCCGTAGCAGCGACGTCGAGCCCGTGATATGCCAAAAGGTGATAGCGCGGCCCGTGCGCGTTCTCCGGTCGCGCCTTGCCCCAGTAGCGGAACGGATCTGGCTGTTCCATTTCCATCAACAACGTCCGGCTGCCGGACTTTCCGATTTCCGAGTTCTTGGGTCGAAGGCTGTAATTTGCCTGAAGGCGGGCTCAGCAGCTGAGCCCGAGGCGAATCAGATTTTCGCCGAGCGGGCGGCCTCGTCGCCCGGGCAGTGCTTGGCGGAACGTTCAGCCTCATCATGCGCCTGACTCACCGCTCAGGTGACAGTCCTCGCGGGAAGTGTCACCGCAGGCACTCGTTGGCGCCGCAACTCCTCGGGCCGTGCGCCGTTCGGCACCAGCAGCCAAGCCTGCACGTCGTGCCGCTGGCGGCCGGCCGAGGCGCGCGCTGCCGGGCCGATCGCTGCGGGTGACGAGCGGCGCACTGGACGGCACGGACTGCGGATCGGCTGCGACCGAAACACCGGCGGTCGACGCAATGCCCAACGCACCCACCGGTCCCCCGCTCGGATCGCCGAACGAAAGCTCGCGAAACAACACGTCAAAGGGGTCGGCGTCGAGCGATTCGCGCAAGCGCTGGAGGGTTGGCGCGCGCCCAGGCGCCGATCGAGCGCTACGGATGGCCGTTGCCATCCCGCGCGCCACGCTGCGGTCGGGCCGGAGAGGTACTCGTTTGTTGGATGCGTCGATGCGCCGCGAAGCGTTGTCCACGGTCGGTCGGCGGGGTCGAGTCCTTCGAACACGACGCCGGCCGGCGGTGGGCCGCGCGAGGTGCTTCATCGCTAGCCTGTTGCGCGGCGCTCGTTCTCGGCGCGCCAGCGTTGCTCGATTTCGGAATCCCCTAGGGGACGCCAACCAAAATTCTCCATGTCGCCCGGCCGGCGGCGAGGCGTATCACAAGCGGCGGCCAGCGTATTCCGCCTCGCTCCGCGGCAGCCACAGCAGGCGCGGCACCGCCTCGTCGTCGGCGAACAGCAGCGCGTTCTGCCGGAACCGCTGGGCAAGCCCCCGCGCGGGGGCAAGCGCGATGCCGAGCGCAAGCCACGCGGGCTGCGCGGGCCGCGCGCCCGACGGGTCGAGCGTCAGTCCCTCGAACACGAAGGCGTCGGCGGCGACGAGCGCGTCGCGCAGCGCCTGATGGGCAGCGCGGTTGGCCGCAGCGCCGACGCGCACGCCGTACGGGTTGCAGGCGCTCAGATAAGCGGCCGACGTCACGCCGTAGCGCCTCAGCAGGCGCGCGAGCGCTGCTGAGGCGACGCCGGCGCGCAGCTCGAGGGTCTGGCCGTCGGCATCCACGCGGTGGATGCCGGCGCGGTGCGCGGCGAGCAGCGGTTGCGGCGCGTGCGCCACCGGCCCGCGTGGCGGCAGGATCGTTGCGCGCATCAGGCGCTGTCGCCCGCTACAAACGCGGTCAGGTGCAGCAGACGCCCGCCGTCGATCAGCGCCGCCGCGTGCAGATCGGGCAGCTCGATGCGCAGCTCCGTGCCCTTTGACACGCCGGGGTACGAGGCGGCGGGTGCCTGCGC
>JANWXE010000188.1 GCA_025055385.1 Burkholderiaceae bacterium
ACCGAGACGGCCATGCCGTCGGTGGCGCGGAACACGGCGGCGAAGGTCTCTGGCGCCAGCGCGCCGAACAGGGACGGGCCGAGCAGCAATCCGGCGACGATCTCCCCCACCGCGCGCGGCTGCCCGAGCTGGCGCGCCGCCGAGCCGAACACGCGCGCCGCCGCCACGATCACGATCAGCTGCAGCAGCGTCAGGAAAAGAAGGTGCTCGACGGTGTGAACGCTGGTGCCGTGCATCGTTCGGCTCCTGACGCCGCCGCCGGCGCCGCCGGAGACCTTCGGCGATCTCGCCGGCCCGCGCGCGGGCGCGCTTAGGCCGTCGCCGTGCGCGTCGCCGACGCCGTCTCCGCCTGCGCCTCCAGCCAGCGCTGCGCGTCCAGCGCGGCCATGCAGCCGGTGCCGGCGGACGTGACGGCTTGGCGATAGACGTGATCCTGGACGTCGCCGGCGGCGAACACGCCGGGCACGCTGGTCATCGTCGCCAGCCCCTCGTGGCCGCCGCGCGTCAGAATGTAGCCGTTGGCCATCTCCAGCTGACCCTGGAAGATCTCCGTGTTCGGTTGGTGGCCGATGGCGATGAAGCAGCCGGCGAGGGCGAGCTCCTTCTTCTCGCCGGTGCGGTTGTGGCGGATGCGCACGCCGGTGACGCCGCGCTCGTCGCCGAGGACCTCGTCGAGTTCGAAGAAGTAGTGCAGCTCGACCTTGCCCTCGGCGGCGCGGGCGAGCAGCTTGTCCACCAGGATCGGCTCGGCGCGAAAGCGGTCGCGGCGATGGATGACGTGCACCTTGGCGGCGATGTTGGCCAGATACAGCGCTTCCTCAACCGCGGTGTTGCCGCCGCCGACCACGCACACGACCTGGTTGCGATAAAAAAAGCCATCGCAGGTCGCGCAGGCCGACACCCCCTTGCCCATGAAGGCCTGTTCGCTCGGCAGGCCCAGATACTTGGCCGAGGCGCCGGTGGCCACGATCAGCGCATCGCAGGTGTATTCGCCGCTGTCGCCGCGCAGCCGGAACGGCCGCTCCCGCAGCTGCACGGCGTGGATGTGGTCGAACACGATCTCCGTGCCGAAGCGCTCGGCGTGGCGCTGGAAGCGAGCCATCAGTTCCGGTCCCTGCACGCCATCGGGATCAGCTGGCCAATTTTCAACATCGGTTGTGGTCATCAGCTGGCCGCCTTGCGCCAGCCCGGTAATTAGCATCGGCTTCAAATTGGCGCGCGCAGCGTATACCGCCGCTGTGTATCCCGCAGGACCGGAGCCGAGGATCAGAACGCGCGCATGGCGTGGCATCGACATCGAAGTCCTCGTTTCTTAGACGGTCGAGCCGATTATAGGAACGGCTCTCTTTGCCCTTTGCTGAGCACGTGTAAGGTCGCGTCGTGCGCTGTCCTGCCGCGCCGATGGCTTCCTCGTCAGTTCCTATAATCGGATATGGCCAGCCGCTTCCCTGCAGATCGATCGCCGCTGAGCCGCGTTCAACAGACCGCTGCCCCGTCGCGGCTGCGGCGTCTGCTGTTAGAAGCCGTCTATTTCTTAGGTGCGCTCGCGGTGCTGGCGCTGGCCACGTTTTTGGCGACCTTCGATCGCAACGATCCCGGCTTCTCGCACGCGGTCTCAGGCGGCGCGATTCGCAACGCAGGCGGGCCGCTTGGCGCCTGGATTGCCGACGTCTTACTGCTGCTGTTCGGTTGGTCCGCCTGGCTATGGGTGATCGCGGCCGCGGCGTGGGTCGCCCGCGGTCTGCGGCGGCTGCACGCACCCTACGCGGACCATGGCTTACCGGACTGGGTGCAGGCCGTCGGGTTGCTGCTGCTGATCGTGTCGACCAGTGGCATCGAGGCGCTGCGGTTGCAGTCGATATCCGCTGCACTGCCGGGCGCCGCCGGCGGGGTGCTGGGCAGCTTGCTCGCCCCTGGCTTAGAAGCCGGGCTCGGCAACACCGCGGCGACTGTGCTGCTGATTGTGCTGCTGGCCATCGGCGCGAGCCTTTTTTTTGATTTCTCCTGGTTGGCGGTGGCCGAGCGCCTCGGCACGGTGGTTGAAGCCGGCATCGTGCGTCTGCGCAGCGCGCGCGAGGAAAAAGTGGACCGAGCGATCGGCGAAGCCGAGGCGCGCCAGCGCGAGAAGCGCGTCGCGCAGGAGCGCGAGCGCATCGAGGAGGCCCCGCCGGTGCACATCGAGCGGCCAGCGCCGCGCGTGGCCGAATCGGCGCGCAAGCAGAAGGAAAAGCAGGTGCCGCTTTTTGCGGAGCTGGCCGATGGCAAGCTGCCCACCTTGGATCTGCTGGACGAACCAGGCCCGAACATCGAGGCGGTCTCCACGGAAACACTGGAGTTCACCTCACGGCTGATCGAAAAAAAGCTGAAGGATTTCGGCGTTGAGGTGACGGTGGTGGCCGCCTATCCGGGGCCGGTGATTACGCGCTACGAAATCGAGCCTGCCGTCGGTGTTAAAGGCAGCCAGATCGTTAACCTGGCCAAGGATCTGGCGCGTGCGCTGTCGCTGACCTCGATCCGCGTAGTGGAGACCATTCCCGGCAAAAACCTGATGGGACTGGAGTTGCCGAACCCTAAGCGGCAAGTGGTGCGCCTGTCGGAGATCCTGGGATCGGCCGCCTACCACGAAAGCCCATCGCCGATCACACTGGCACTTGGCAAGGACATCGCTGGCAAGCCGGTGGTGGTGGATCTGGCGCGGCTGCCGCACCTGCTGGTGGCCGGCACGACCGGCTCCGGCAAATCCGTCGGCATCAACGCAATGATCCTGTCGCTGCTTTATAAGGCCGACGCCTCGCAGGTGCGGCTGCTGCTGATTGATCCGAAGATGCTGGAGCTGTCCGTGTACGAGGGCATTCCGCACTTGCTGGCGCCCATCGTTACCGACATGCGCGAGGCTGGGCACGCGCTGAACTGGTGTGTGGCCGAGATGGATCGCCGCTATCGGCTGATGAGCAAGCTCGGAGTGCGCTCGCTGGCCGGTTACAACCAGAAGCTGGCGGAGGCGCGGGCGCGCGGCCAGAGCGTACCCAATCCTTTCTCGCTGACGCCGGAGTCTGCCGAGCCGCTGGAGCCGCTGCCGCTCATCGTGGTGGTAATCGACGAGCTGGCGGATCTCATGATGGTCACCGGCAAGAAGGTCGAGGAGCTGATTGCGCGCATCGCGCAGAAAGCGCGCGCCGCCGGGATGCATCTGATCCTGGCCACCCAGCGGCCCAGTGTGGACGTCATCACCGGTCTGATCAAAGCCAACATTCCGGCTCGCATTGCGTTTCAGGTGGCGAGCAAGGTCGACTCGCGCACGATTTTGGATCAGATCGGCGCAGAGACCCTGCTTGGCGCCGGCGACATGCTGTATCTGGCGCCAGGCACCGGGCTGCCGGTGCGTGTGCATGGCGCGTTTGTGGCCGACGCCGAGGTGCACCGGGTGGTGGATTTCCTGAAGTCGCGTGGCGCGCCGCAGTACGTCGAGGGCGTGCTCGATGCGCCGGAGCCGGCGCTGCCGGGGGCCGGCGGGGGCGAGCGCGGCGGCGAGGCCGATCCGCTGTACGACGAAGCGGTGCAGATTGTGCTCAAGAACAGACGGGCCTCAATATCGCTTGTGCAGCGGCATCTGCGCATCGGTTACAACCGCGCGGCGCGGTTATTGGAAGACATGGAGAGGGCGGGGTTGGTGTCGCCGATGCAGCCAAATGGCAACCGCGAGATCCTGGTGCCGCACCGGGAGGGCTAAGCATGACGGCAGCGCGCCGCAGGCCGATGCTCAGACCGTCCCCGACGCGCCGCGCGCTGGCGGCGCTGCCGCTGCTCGCGGTGCTGCCGTCGGCAGGCCGCGCAGCGCCCGCAGGCGCGATCGACCAGCTGCGGGCATTCTTGTCGCAGACGCGTGCGGCGAGCGGCGAGTTCACGCAGCGCGTGGCCGGTGGCAAGGGCGCGGTGCCGCAAGTCTCCAGCGGCCGCTTCGTGTTCCAGCGGCCGGGCCGGTTCCGCTGGGTCTATGAGAAACCCTACGAACAGGTTCTGGTTGCCGATGGCGAACGGCTCTACCTGTACGACAAGGATCTGAACCAGGTGACGGTGAAGCGGATCGCGGCGGCGCTGCCGGCCAGTCCGGCGGCGATCCTGTTCGGCACCGACGACTTCGAGCGGGAATTTACCGTCACGGAGCTCGGCGAGCGCGACGGCCTTGCCTGGCTGGAGGCGCGGCCGCGGGCGAAGGAATCGCAGTTCGAGCGCATCGCCATCGGCTTCCGCGACGGCCTGCCCGCCGCCCTGGAGCTCGCCGACGGCTTCGGGCAGACCACGCACTTGCGGCTGGCGCGCGTGCAGCGCAACCCGAAGGTGGACGCGCAGACGTTCCGCTTCACACCGCCGCCGGGGGCGGAGGTGCTACAGGAGCGCTGACGGCGCTGCACGGGCCCTATCGGCGTCTGGCCATGAGCGGGGATCTTTTCGGTGCGACGGCCGCTGCCACGGCGGCGCCGCTGGCGGAACGCATGCGGCCGCGCTCGCTGCAGGAGGTGATCGGCCAGTCCCATCTGCTCGGCCCCGGCAAGCCGCTGCGGGTGGCTTTCGAGGCCGGCCGCCCGCACTCGATGATCCTCTGGGGCCCGCCCGGCACGGGGAAGACCACGCTGGCGCGGCTGATGGCAGAGGCCTTCGGACTGGACTTCATCGCCATCTCCGCCGTGCTGGGCGGCGTGAAGGACATCCGCGAGGCGGTGGAGCGCGCGCAGCAGACCCTGCGCCGCGATGGGCGGCCGACG
>JANWXE010000189.1 GCA_025055385.1 Burkholderiaceae bacterium
GGCATCAACGTCGCCGCCGCGGTGCAGGTGGCGCGCACACTTGGCCCCGGCCACACGATCGTGACGATCCTGTGCGACAGCGGCCGCACGTACATGAAGCGTCTGTTCAATCCGGACTGGCTGCGCGAGCGCGGACTGTCGCCGCCGTGAGCGCGGCGGCGTGGCCGCGCCGCGCCGTACCGTCAGTCGTGCCGACGGCCGCCGTGGCAGCGCTGGGCTGCCAGACGCTGGCGGAACAGGGTGTTACCGTCGATGTCCTTCAGCGACACGACCATGTCCTTGCTGCGGGCATCGATGTCGACCTGTCCGAAGAACTGCAGGCCCGCGCTCGGCGGCAGGTTGGCCTGCCCAGGGGGCGGCGCCTTCTGGAACACGACCTGTGGGCCGAAGGTGTTGTCCAGTGCGTTCGGTCCGAAGGTACCGGCGTGCAACGGCCCGGCGACAAATTCCCAGAATGGCAGGAAGTCCTGGAACTGCGCGCGGTTCGGATCGTAGTAATGGGCGGCACAGTAATGCACGTCGGCGGTCAGCCAGACCACGTTGCAGATGTGCTCGCGTTTGATCGTGCGCAGGATGTCGGCGATCTCGAATTCGCGCCCCAGCACCGGCCCGTCGCCGTTGGCGACCGCCTCGTACCGCGGCCGGCCGAACGCGTCGCGGCCGTCGCCCACCACCAGCCCAATCGGCATGTCAGAAGCAATCACCTTCCACACCGCCTGTGAGCGACGCAGCGCGTTCTTGAGCCACGCAACCTGCGGACCGAGCAACGCGGTGTCGGGATCCGGCAGCGGTTGCCGATTCTCGCTGTTGGCGGCTCGATAGCTGCGCATGTCGAGCACGAACACGTCCAAGTCCGGCCCATAGGACAGCTTGCGGTAGACGCGTTCCCCCTCGCGCGGGCCGTACCAGCGCAGCGGCGCATACTCCAAGAAGGCGCGCGTCCCGTAGGCGATCAGCAACGGCACGCGCTTGTCCGTGTACCGGGCATCGCCCGATAAGTCCTTGGCATCCGACCAGTTATTGGTGACTTCGTGGTCGTCCCACTGCCAGATCTGCGGCACCTCGGCATTGAAGCGGCGCACGTTCTCGTCCAGCAGGTTATACAGAGAGTTGGCCCGAAATTCGACTCGCGTTTCGGCGACTTTCAGTTTTGCCGGGTAAACGTCAAGCCCTGCGTTTGTCCCTATGGTGCCGTCGGGCAGTACGACCTGAGGTAGTACGACCTGAGGTTGCATCGCGTTATCGGCGTAAACCGTGGCGCCACAGTGGATGAGGAAATCCGGCGCCACGCGGCCCATGGCCTCGTAGATGCCCATGCCGCCCAAAGCAGGATTGATGCCCCAGCCTTGGCCTGCCGTGTCGCCACCCCAGACGAAGCGCAGGTCGCGTGGCCGTGCCGGAGGCGTGCGCAGGCGGCCGATCACGTACTCGCTGCGCACGCGGGAGCGGTCCAGGTCCTCGAATTGCACGCGCACGAACACGGTCTGGTTCGGCGGCAGATCCGATAGGTCCACGCGCGCGGTTTAGTCGCTGACAGCGAGCGCATGCGGGCCCCGTACGCGCACTGCGTCGTGGAAGTGCTCGTCCAGTGCCCATTCGACGATCATGCGGGCCGGCCGATCGGTACGCGACCACACATGTGCCCGCGCTTGGTTGACGTCCCCGATCTACAGACGACGTCCCCGATCTGCAGACCCTGCGCCACCTGCGGGCGGTTGCCGATCACGACCGCCGGTGGCGTCTGCGCGCGCAGGATGGCTGGCAGGCCGCCAGCGGCGGCACGCTCGACGAACAACCGTCATTTGGCTTGTTGATGGCCTGTCATCGTGCTCTCCTTGGAAAGACGGCGCCAGGGTAGAGGCGCTGCTGACCGCCGCGTGGCGCGGCAATGGCAGCAGTCACGGCTTTGCCATTAAGCGCGCGAAAACTGCTGGCACCCGCGCGTTGCGCGGGCTTCTTCGTCTGGAGGAGGAACGATGAGAAACACCCAATCAGCCGCGCGCACGCTGGCGGCGGCGCTGGCGCTGTGCGCAGCCGCCGCCGTGGGCGCGCATGACATCGAGGCCGCGCGAAGCGGCCGGCACCCAATCGATGTGCAGGTCGGCGTGCGGCCGTTTTACCTGCTGGATGGTCTGGAGGACGGGCCGCTGAAGCGCCGCTTGCAGCAATGCCGGCGCGGCCCGTTCGAGCGCAGCAACTTCTCGATCGGTCATCGCGGGGCACCGCTGCAGTTTCCGGAGCACACGCTGGAGTCGTACGTGGCAGCGGCGCGGCAAGGCGCTGGAATCGTCGAGTGCGACGTGACGTTTACACGCGACGGGCATCTGGTGTGCCGGCACGCCGAAAATGACTTACACACGACTACGAACATCCTGGTGACGCCGCTGGCGGCTACCTGTGTCCGGCCGTTTACGCCGGCGGTAATCGACGCCAACGGCAACGTGGTGACGCCGGCAAGTGCCGAATGCCGCACTTCTGCCCTGACACTGGCCGAGTTCAAGAGCCTGACCGGCAAAATGGACGCCTTCAATCGGGCGGCGCGTACGCCGCAGGAGTACCTTGGCGGCACAGCCGCCTGGCGGACAGATCTGTACACCGGCCGCGGCACGCTGCTGTCGCTGCGCGAAAGCATCGAACTAAACCAGCGCCTGGGTGTGAAGCACACACCGGAGCTGAAGCCGGGCGACCCCGCTACCATCGCACAGGTGTTCGGCAGCCAGCGCAATTACGCGTTGAAACTGGCCGAGGAACTGCGGGCTGCCGGCGTGCGGCCGCGCGACGCCTGGCCGCAATCATTTAACGTCGAAGACGTGCTGGTATGGGTGAGCGAGACCGAGTACGGCCAGCAGGCCGTGTACCTGCTCGACTGGGATCCCGAGCGTCGCGACATCGTGATCCAGCCGCCCTATGACCGCATGCCCCGCGCCGAGTTTTTCCGCATGCTCAGACAGCGCGGCGTGCGGATCGTCGCGCCGCCGATCCCGGCGCTGCTGACCGTCGCAGGCGACCGACTCGTGGCCTCGCCGCTGGCGCGCGACCTCAAGGCATGGGGTTTTAAGATCATCACCTGGACGATCGAGCGCTCCGACGTCCGCTTCGGCGCCGCCCGCGCCGGCTACTACTACGCCTTCGACCCGGCCGGGGTGGTGGTGAAGCGGGATTCCGACCTATTCAAAGTGCTGGACGTGCTGGCGCGTGAAGTCGGCATTGAGGCCATCTTCTCCGACTGGCCCGAGACCGTCACGTTCTATGCCAACTGCATGGGCCTGAAGTAGGCGACGGCGGCCGGCACGGTGCGCTGCCGTGCCGGCGATACATAATCGCGCCTGCGGCCGAGCCGCCGTGCTGCGGCTCCGCTTACTGTTCCGTCGATAACGACAACGACGTAGACCCGGGAGGCGCATGAACATCGAACTGACGGTCAATGGCGCGCGCGTACGGCGCGACGTGGCACCCGAGGTGCTGCTGGTGGAGTTGCTACGGGAGCAGCTGGGACTGACGGGCACACATGTGGGGTGCGACACCAGCCAGTGCGGCTGCTGCACGGTGCTGCTGGACGGAAAGGCGGTCAAAAGCTGCACAATGCTGGCGGTGCAAGCCGACGGTTGCTCAGTGACCACGGTGGAAGGGCTGGCTGAGGGCGAGCGGCTGCACCCGGTGCAGCAGGCATTTATCGACTGCCATGGCTTGCAATGCGGTTTCTGCACCCCGGGGATGCTGATGTCGGCCGTTGCATTGCTGGCTGAAAACCCCGATCCGACGCGAGAGCAGATCGAACACGCGCTCGAAGGCAATTTCTGCCGTTGCACCGGCTATGCCAACATCGTCGCTGCGATCCAGCGCGCCGCGCTGCTGGCGCGGGAGGGGCGGCGATGAGCGCGCTTCAGCATGTGGCCCGCTTCGGCAGCGGGCGTGAAGTGCCGCGGGTCGAAGATGCGGCGTTGGTGCGCGGCCGCGGCCGCTTCGTTGACGATTTCTCCGCGCCGGGCCAACTGCACGTGGTTTTTGCGCGCTCGCTGCACGCACATGCGCGCATCCGCGCCATCGACACCGCGGCGGCGCTTGCCGTGCCCGGCGTGGTGGCCGTCATCACCGGAGCTGAGCTCGTGCAAGCCGGGCTGGGCACATTTGGCGGTCCCCGCGGGGTGACGCGCGCCGATGGACAGCCGGCCGCCAGCCCACCCGCGCGGGCGCTGGCGTACGAGGTCGTGCGCTACGTGGGTGAGCCAGTGGCGGCCATTGTTGCCGAGACAAAGGCTGCCGCGAAGGCCGGCCGCGACGCCTTGTTGATCGACTACGAGGAACTGCCGGCGGTGGTTGACGTGAAGGCTGCCGTCGCACCCGGTGCGCCGGTGCTTTGGCCCGAAGCGCCGGATAACGTGGCGGCCGAGATCCGGCATGGGGATGCCGCTGCCGTCGAGCAAGCATTCCGCGAGGCAGCCCATATTGTGACGCTTGAATTAACGAACCAGCGCCTGGCGGCGGCGCCGATGGAGCCACGGGGGGCACTGGCCACCTTAGATGGCGAACGCCTGGTGCTGCGCTTAAGCTCGCAGATGCCTTCCGGTGCGCGCGACACGCTGGCGGGCATCCTGAATATTCCGAAGGAATCGGTGCGCGTGCTGGTAGGCGACGTCGGCGGCGGCTTCGGCATGAAGACGGGGCTTTACCCGGAAGACGTAGTGGTCGCCTACTGTGCGCGCAAACTGCAGCGGCCGGTGAAGTGGACCGCCGAGCGCAGCGAGGAATTCCTCGGCGCGCTGGCCGGCCGCGATCTGGTGTCGCACGCCGAACTGGCCCTGGATGCTCAGGGCAAGGTGCTGGCGCTGCGCATCCGCTCGCTGGCCAACGTCGGCGCGTATGCGCTGACCACCGGCGTGGCGATCCAGCTCATCATCGGGCCGTGGGTGTCCACCAGCGTCTACGACATCCCGCGGGTCGACGAGCACATTAAGGCGGTGCTGACCAACACCACGCCCACGGGCGCCTACCGCGGCGCCGGGCGGCCGGAGAATATCTACATCATCGAGCGGCTGATGGATCGTGCCGCGCACGCACTCGGTCTGCCGCCCGAGGAGATTCGCCGCCGCAACTTGATCCAACCTGGCCAGATGCCCTACCGCAATGCGATGGGGCAGACCTACGACAGCGGCAACTTTCCGGCGCTGCTCGCGCAGTGCCTGCCGCTGGCGGACTGGGAGGGCTTCGCGGCACGCGCCGAGCAGTCGCGCGCGCGCGGGCGGCTGCGCGGCCGCAGCGTGGTCACGTTCCTGGAGTGGACCAGCGGCAACGCCTTCGAGGAGCGCGTCACGGTGACGATCGCTGCCGACGGCTACGTGGAAATCTTCACCGCCACGCAGGCGATGGGACAGGGCATCGCGACCAGCTACGCGCAGCTGGCGGTGGACGTGTTCGACGTGCCGATCGATCGCATCCGCATCGTGCAGGGCGATTCCGACCGCGGCAGCGGTTTCGGCAGTGCCGGGTCGCGCTCGCTGTTCACCGCCGGCTCCACGCTGGTGGCGGCCTCGCGCAACGCGCTGGAGGAATCGCGGCGGTTGGCCGCACAGGCGCTGGAGGTGGCGGAGCCAGACCTCGAGTACGCCGGGGGCGAATTCCGGGTGGCCGGCACCGACCGCAAGATCGGTCTGTTTGAAGTCGCCGCGCGGCAGAGCGGCGGCGTGATCTTCACCGAGACCACGACGCGCGTGGATGGGCCGAGCTGGCCCAACGGCTGCCATGTCTGCGAGGTGGAGGTCGACCCGGAGACCGGCACGGTCAGCGTCGATCGGTACGTGTCGGTCAACGATGTCGGCCGCGTGATCAGCCCGGCTATCGTGCGCGGCCAGCTCGAGGGCGGCGCAGTGCAGGGCATCGGCCAGGCGCTGTGCGAGCTAGTGGTCTACGACCATGCCTCGGGC
>JANWXE010000045.1 GCA_025055385.1 Burkholderiaceae bacterium
CCGCGCTCGCGGTATTGATCGCGCAGATAGTTGATGATCTTCCAGTGCGCCTCGGTCAGGGCAATGCCCTCCGCGGCGGCGATCACGTGCACTACGTCCTCGTCGAAGCGCGGCTCCAGCAGATAGCCTTCGTCGTCGGCCTGCAAGACCTCACCGTTCACTTCGTACTGCATCCGCTCTCCTCGTTCCGATGGCGGCGCCGCAGGTAAAACTCGTACTCCCCGCGGCGCACTTCGAAAACGTCAACCAGCTCAACCGTCGTACTGTCGGTCCAGCTCGCAATGTCCGACGGCGCACCGGGGCAGTTGCTCAGCAGCACCAGAACTTCTCCGGGCTGCATGCCGTCGAGCAGCCGCTTGGCTTCCAGGATTGGCCCAGGACAGCAAGCGCCGCGCATATCCAACACCACGTTGGCCGGATTGCGGTCGGCGCCGTTGCGCACGATCGTGTACGCGGTGCGTCCGCCCGCGAGCGCCTCGGCGGCCACTAGCGCATAGCCGGTCACCTCCGCCCAGGCGCGCAGATCGCCGCCGGTGCCGGGGCAGTCGGAAATTAGGACGAGCGCCTGACCGTCGGGAAGGTCGTCAAGCAGCCGCTTGGCCGCCAGCAGCGGGATCGGACAGACGCTGCCGGACATGTCCAGCGTGACCGGGGCGCGATGCGCGGCAACCGATAACTCGTTCATGCACCCTCCGCGCTCACTGAAAGGCCGGGTCCGCCGATTTGTGCGGCACGAACAATCCGCAGCCGAGCAATCGGTACGCGCCTAGACCGGCGCATTGTGCATGCATCGAGGCGGCCGGTGGCAGGCCGTGCAGCATCACCGAGAAGCCGGTGCGCCATGTGCCAGCCAGCCGCCGGCTCTGGCGCCGACCCACAATGACGTCGCAGTGCACGTTCCAAGCGGCGAGGGCTTGTCGCACGTCGGCGACAAAGCGCGCCTCATCCTCGGTGTCGGTAACGACCAAGTGCGAGTAAAGTGTCGGATGCGCAAACAGCGGCCGCCGACGCGGTGTCCCCACCTCAATCGTTCCTCCAAGATCGAGACGAACGCCCTCCAGTTGTTTGCAATCCTGGCTGCGAGCCGCCGGCACCCGGAGCGCAAGCGCGGCGCGGCCACTCAGCAGCAGTTCCGCCCCGCAACTGGTGGTGCCGCGCAGCGGGTGTACGCCTGCGCCGGCTTCATTACAGAGCCACGGCAAGGCCGCACATAGCTGCTCGGAAAGGGCGTCGGCGTACTCGGGTGCGATCGGTCCGCCGCGCAGCGGAAACACGATGTCCACCATCGCGGCCGCCATCATGGCGCCTTGACCCCCACCCAAGGCGCTCTCGTCATGCGTTGTACCGCAATGCAGTGCGCATCATATGGTGCGTGCTGTGCGGTACCTGCGGCACCGCAAGATCGGGTAGACCGCGCCGGCATACTCGCCATCATTGTGGCGAATCCGCGCCCGCTGGCTGCTGATTTGCCCAGCGCAGCATCGCCGCGCCCCAGGCTGCCGCACTGCCAGGGTCAATATCAAAGACAGTGAAACGGCGCCCCTCGCGAATGCGCACGCGCAGCAGGCTGATGCCGCCGTGCACGAAATCTACTTGCTGCAGCTCAATTTGTTGTCCTCCGAGCGGCACCTGCAGGGATGCCACAGGCGTGAGGCGCAGCTTGTCGTCCATGCTGTTTCGGTGCTTCCTTTTTGGGCTGTCTATAGCGGCGGCCGAAGGACGGGTGCCATAACTCCTGCGGGGTATAGCCGGCTGCCGCCGCGGGTAATGGTGACGCTGGCTGCCGATTCGTAGCATCGGGCGGAGCCTGGCGCTGCCTCTTAGCCGGGCGCAGGTGCCCAAGGGTAACGAACGAGGAGAGACGCATGGCGAAGCCGTTGCACGACACCCCGATGCTCGACGAGCTCGAAAAAGGCCCGTGGCCCAGCTTCGTGACGGGTTTGAAGCGGCTGGCCAGAGACAAAGACTACATGGTCGACGTCCTAGGCACGCTGGAGACGTCATACCGTACCCGCAAGGGGTATTGGAAGGGCGGCACCGTTAGCGTGTTTGGCTACGGCGGCGGGGTCATTCCGCGCTTTACCGAGCTGAAAGACGAGAACGGAAAGCCAATTTTTCCGGACGCCGCCGAGTTTCACACGCTGCGCGTGCAGCCGCCGCCGGGCATGCATTACTCCACCGACATCTTGCGCAAGCTATGCGACATCTGGGAGACGCACGGCTCGGGCCTGATCGCGTTGCACGGGCAGAGCGGCGACATCATGTTCCAGGGTGTGAAGACCGAGAACGTGCAGGCTGCATTTGACGCGATCAACGAAGCGGGATTTGATTTGGGCGGTGCTGGCCCCGCGGTGCGTACCGCCATGTCATGTGTAGGTGCCGCCCGTTGCGAGCAGTCATGCTATGACGAAGCGAAGGCGCATCGCGCGGTGATTAACAGCTTTTTGGACGAAATTCATCGCCCTGCGCTGCCGTACAAATTCAAATTCAAGTTTTCTGGTTGCCCCAATGACTGCATGAACTCGGTGCAGCGCGCCGACCTAGCCGTCATCGGGACGTGGCGCGACAACATTCGTACCGACGAGGAGCTGGCGCGCAAATGGTTCGCTAAGCACGGGATGGAGGAGCTCGTCAACAATGTCGTCGCGCGCTGCCCCACCAAGGCGATCCAGATCAAGCCGATCGGCGCAGTGCGCAAAGAGCCGCACATCTCCAGCGTGGCCGTGAATGACACGCACGCGATCGAGATCGACAACAAGGACTGTGTGCGCTGCATGCACTGTATCAATGTGATGACCGGCGCCCTCGCACATGGCAAGGATACGGGGGTCACCATCCTGTGCGGCGGCAAGCGAACCTTAAAAATTGGCGACCTGATGGGCACCGTTATCGTGCCTTTTATGAAGCTCGAGACCGATGAGGACCGCGAAAAGCTGGTCGACTTGGCGCGCCGCATCATCGATTTCTTTGCTGATAACGCACTGGAGCACGAACGCATTGGCGAGACCATTGAACGAATCGGGCTCGTCAATTTCTTGGAAGGCGTAGGTCTAGAAATCGATCCGAACATGGTGTCGAATCCTCGCACGAACCCGTATGTCCGCACCGACGGCTGGGACGAAGAAGCCAAGAAGTGGTTCGAGCGCAAGCAAGCGGCAGCTGCTTGAGGAGGTGGCAAGATGGCGGACGCAGCAGCACCGGCAAAACCGGCTACGCCCCGGCGACCGATTGAGAGCGGGGCGCCGGATAACACGCCGTTTCTTCACCCGTTAATGAAGAAAAACTACGGCAATTGGAGATACCACGACCGTCCGCGGCCTGGGGTGCTGCACCACGTGGCGTATTCGGGCGACGAGCTGTGGACCGTGAAAGCGGGCACGCAGCGGCAGATGGATGTGTACACGATCCGGAAGCTATGTGACATCGTGGATCAGTACGGCGAAGGCTTCATGCGCTTCACGATCCGCAGCAATGTCGAGATCAGCGTCTCCAAATGGGAGAAGGTGCAGCCGCTGATTGATGCGCTGGAGGCGGCGGGCTTCCCGGTCGGCGGTACCGGCAACTCGGTGTCGATGATCGCGCACACGCAGGGCTGGCTGCATTGTGACATCCCGGGCACCGATGCGTCTGGCGTGGTTAAAGCGCTGATGGACGAGCTGATCGAGGAGTTCCGCAGGGAAGAGATGCCTAACCGCGTGCATTTGTCGACCTCCTGCTGCGAAATCAACTGCGGCGGGCAGGCCGACATCGCGATCATCGTCCAACATACGAAACCGCCGAAGATTAATCACGACCTTGTGGCTAACGTGTGCGAACGGCCGGCTGTGGTCGCGCGCTGCCCGGTGGCGGCAATTCGTCCGGCGCTGGTTAACGGCAAGCCCTCGCTGGAGGTGGACGAAAAAAAATGCGTCTGCTGTGGCGCCTGTTACCCGCCGTGCCCGCCGATGCAGATCAACGATCCGGAGCATTCGAAGCTGGCGATCTGGGTTGGCGGCAAGAATAGCAATGCTCGCGGCAAGCCGACGTTTATGAAGATGGTGGCGGCCGGGCTGCCGAACAATCCGCCGCGCTGGCCGGAGGTGGCCGCGGTGGTCAAAAAGATTTTGTATACGTATAAAGCAGACGCCCGCCCCTGGGAGCGTGTGTCCGATTGGGTTGAGCGGATCGGTTGGCCGCGCTTCTTCGAGAAGACCGGGCTGCCGTTTACAAAATACCTGATCGATGACTGGCGCGGGGCGCGGGCCAACCTGAACGCCTCGACGCACATCCGTTTCTGAGGAAAGGCATTGAAGATCGCGGTTCTCGTCAACGAGGGGCCGTATACGCATCAGGCGGCCGACTCGGCCTACCTGTTCTGCAAGGCGGCGCTCGCCAAAGGGCACGAGGTGATGCGCGTGTTTTTCTACCATGACGGCGTAAACAACGCCTCGCGTTTCACCGAGCCGCCGCAGGACGACCGCAACATCGTCGCCCGCTGGAGCAAGCTTGCTGTTGAGCACAGGGTCGATCTCGTGGTGTGCGTGGCGGCCGGCTTGCGGCGCGGCATTGTAGAAGGAAGCTTAGCGCCGGGCTTTCGCATCGCGGGCTTAGGGCAACTGATCGACGCTGGGATCAAGGCTGACCGGCTGGTCGTCTTTGGAGACTGACATGGCCAAGAAGTTCATGCTGGTCAACCGCAAAGCGCCGTACGGAACCATCTATGCGCTTGAAAGTCTCGAAGTTGTCTTGATTGCCGCGGCTTTTGAGCAAGAGGTGTCGCTTGCTTTTATCGACGATGGCGTCTACCAGCTAAAAAAAGGCATGGTGACAAAAGGGATTGAGATGAAAAATTTTTCGCCTACTTATCGGGCACTAGAGGATTATGACATCGACAAACTCTACGTTGAGTCCGAGTCCCTGGCAGCGCGCGGGCTAAGCGCAGAAGACTTGGTCGTTCCAGTGCAGGTGGTATCTGCACGGGAGTTGGCCGAGCTGATGGAACAGCAGGATATCGTGTTGAGCTTCTGAGACACCGTGATTGATGCTGCACATTTTGAATAAGTCGCCGCTGGAGACAACGACGCTGGATACGGTACTGCGGTTGGCACAAAAGGGGGCTTTGCTGCTGATCGAGGACGCTGTGTATGCCGCCACGGAAGGCAACGCCGCTGCACCGAAGTTACGGGAGGCAGCCGCGCGGCTAAGAATTTACGTTCTAGAGCCGGACCTGCAGGCGCGGGGGGTGGCGGACCGTGTGATCGATGGCGTAACCAAGGTCGACTACGGCGGTTTTGTCGATCTGGTGATCGAGTATCCGACCAACCAATCATGGTTATAGCTACAAAGGGAAGGAGAGGCCAATGGCCACGCTGGAAGTTGGAGGCAAAAGCATTGAGGTTGACGAGGAGGGGTATCTCGTCAATTTAAGCGATTGGAGCGAAGAAGTTGCGACGTTCATTGCGAAGCAGGAAGGTATTGAGATGACTGAAAACCATTGGGAGGTCGTGAACTTCCTGCGCAAATACTATGAGGAATACCAGATCGCGCCGGCGGTGCGCGTGTTAACGAAGGCGATCGGCAAAACGCTCGGCCCAGACAAGGGCAATAGCCAGTATCTGTACGAACTGTTCCCATACGGGCCCGCCAAACAGGCGTGCAAGATTGCCGGCCTGCCGAAGCCGACCGGCTGCGTGTAAAAAGCCGGGCGCTTACGCAGGAGTGGGCGCGCGGCCCGCGAGACCATGTCGACCGCAAGCATTGCGTTCGCGCTGCTCTTTTACGCCGCGACCGCCGTCTTTATCGTCGGTGTGGTGGTTCGCATCGTCGATTACGCGCGCACGCCAGCGCCGTTGAAGATCCCGACCACGCCGGCGCCTACGACCCGTAGCGGCGTAGCGGTGCGCATGTTTCGCGAGGTGGTCTTGTTCGAGAGCTTGTTCAAGGCCAATCGGTGGACGTGGCTCGCCGGCTGGGTATTTCACGTCAGTCTCGCACTAGTGCTCGCGCGCCACCTGCGTTACTTCACGGAGCCGGTGTGGACATGGGTAACGCTTGCGCAGCCGCTGGGCATTGCGGCAGGCGCGATGATGGTGCTTGCGCTGCTTGGGCTGTGGGCACGCCGTCTTTTTGTGGAGCGTATCCGCTACATCTCCACACCATCCGACCATCTGATGCTGCTGCTGCTGCTGGCGATCGCCGCTTCGGGCCTGGCCATGAAATACGTGTTCTACACCGACGTGGTGGCAGTGAAGGCTTTCTTCTTGGGGCTGATGCGCTTCGACTGGCAGGAACTGCCTGCGGATCCGCTCCTGTACGTGCACCTGCTGCTGGTGGCGTTGCTGATGATCGTGTTTCCGTTTTCCAAGCTGCTGCACGCGCCAGGGGTGTTTTTCTCGCCCACGCGCAACCAGATCGACAACCCGCGCGAGGTGCGCCATCTGGCGCCCTGGGCCGCGCAACTGGAACGCCGCTGAACGATGGCCGACGTCGTCGCTCCGCCGCTGCGCGAATACCCGGAAGAGCCGGTGGCGCTCGTGCCCGGCGCGATGGAGAAGTCGCGCCCCTTCGTTGCCGGAGAGAAGATCCAACAGGCGATCGGGTTCCCCGGCGAACTGCCGCCGGATTGGCACGACCGGGCGATTGCGCACATGGGCACGCTGCTGTCTAAGTACCGGTCGCTGAAAGTGTTCATGGATGCGTGCGTACACTGCGGCGCCTGTACCGACAAGTGCCACTACTTCCTTGGCACCGGCGATCCGAAGAATATGCCGGTGGCGCGGCAAGAACTGATGCGAGCTGTGTACCGGCGTTACTTCACGCTAGCGGGCCGCCTGTTCCCGAAGCTTGTTGGCGCACGCGAACTGACCCACGAACTGCTGGACGAGTGGTACACGTATTACAACCAGTGCTCTGAGTGCCGGCGCTGCTCCGTGTTTTGCCCCTACGGGATCGACACCGCCGAGGTGACGATGGCGGCCAAAGAGATCCTTGACTATATCGGCTACGGGCAGAAGTATACGAATGAGATCATCGGCAAGGTTCACCGGATCGGCAACAACCTAGGTTTGCCCGGGCCGGCATTACAGGACACGCTGGCGGGACTGGAGGAGGACGTCCAGGAAGATACCGGAGTCAGCGTTCGTTTCCCGATCGACGACAAGGGCGCGGAGGTCCTGCTGGTGACGCCCTCGGCGGATTTCTTCGCCGAGCCGCATGTGGAGAGCTTAATTGGCTACGCCAAGGTGTTCCACGCCGCTGGCATCCGCTGGACGCTGTCGTCGCACGCGTCTGAGGCCGGTAACTTCGGATTGTTCATCGGTAACTATGAGCAGTTGCGTGCGATCGCGCTGCGAATCCGCGAAGCAGCACTCGAGCTCGGCGTTAAGCGCATCGTAGTCGGAGAGTGTGGACACGCTTGGCGTGTGGCGTATAGCTTTTGGAACACCCTAGTTGGCGTCGGCAGTGGGGCGGAGGATCCGTTCGCGCGCCAACTGCAGAAACAGTTGGATCACCGTTACCGGCAGCCGTCGCACATCTGCGAAGTAACGTGGGATCTAATCCAGCGCGGAGCGCTCCAGTTCGACAAAGAGAAGAATGATCACCGTGTGATCACGTTTCACGATTCGTGCAACGTGGCGCGCGCCTCGCGCATGGGTGACCGCCCGGGCGGCCAGTTCGAGATCCCGCGCGCAATTATTAGGGCGGTAGCCAACAAGTTCGTCGAGATGGCACCGGGCACCACGCATGAACAGACCTTTTGCTGTGGTGGCGGTGGTGGGCTGCTGACCGATGAACTGCTCGACCTGCGCGTCAAAGGGGCTTTGCCGCGTATGGAGGCACTGCGGCAAGTGCAGCAACAGTATGGCGTGAACTTCATGGCCACCATCTGCGCGATCTGCAAAGCGCAGTTCACCAAGGTGTTGCCGTACTACGGCTTCAAGATGAACATGGTCGGCGGCGTGCACCAGCTGGTCAGCACGGCGATCCGTCTCGGCCAATAGGAGCGACGCGATGTCAGGCGAAACGCAAACCGCGGCGGTGCCGCTTACCTTCCGGCGCTTCAAGGACGGCGACAACAAGTGGAAGCACTGGCACGCGAAGATCTTTATTGCCGACGAGTCGCACAAGTGCCCGACGTACGTTCAGTCGACCCCTCCGTGCCAGGGCAGCTGCCCGTCAGGCGAGGATATTCGCGGCTATCTGAACATCGTGCGCGGCATCGAGAAGCCGCCGCTTGGGCCGGATGGCAAGCCGAAGATGAGTTGGCAGGAGTACGCCTGGCGACGCCTGACCGAGGCGAATCCGTTCCCAGCGGTAATGGGACGTGTGTGCCCCGCGCCTTGCGAAACTGGATGCAACCGCAATGAAGTCGAGGATCATGTTGGCATTAACGCGGTCGAGCACTTCTTAGGTGAGTGGGCGATTAAGAACGGACTGAAGTTCAACGCGCCGCAGCAGAAAACCGGCAAGAGGGTCGCGGTGATCGGCGGTGGGCCGGCGGGGCTGTCCTGCGCCTACCAGCTTGCGCTGCGCGGCCACGAGGTGACGATCTTTGACGAGCACGAACAGCTCGGCGGCATGATGCGTTACGGGATCCCGGGCTTCCGCACGCCGCGACAGGTCCTGGACGCGGAGATCGAGCGCATCCTGGACCTGGGCGTGAAGACGCGGCTGAAGTGCCGCGTCGGCACCGACGTGACGCTGGACGAGATCAAGCGCGAGTTCGACGCCGTCTTTCTCGCCATGGGTGCGCAGGCCGGCCGCGCGCTGCCGGTGCCCGATGCAGTGGCGCCGAATGTGGTGACAGCCACCGCCTTCCTGCGCGCCTTCAACGACGGTCGCCTGCGCTATGTCGGCAAGCGGGTGGTCGTGGTCGGCGGCGGCGACACTTCGATCGACGTCGCCACCGTGGCGCGGCGCCTGGGCGCGATCGAACATGCCAAGCCGACC
>JANWXE010000086.1 GCA_025055385.1 Burkholderiaceae bacterium
CAGGTGGCGGTCAACGGCGATCTGGCCAACTGGCACACCGGCGAGCCGGATGCGATCCCCGCCGTCGGCGGCGCCATGGACCTGGCGATCGGCGCGCGCCAGACCTGGGTGATGATGGAACACCTGACCAAGCGTGGCGACAGCAAGCTGGTTCCGGCCTGTACTTATCCGCTAACCGGCTTGGCCTGCGTCAAGCGCGTCTATACGGATCTAGCGGTCATCGATCTTGCGCCGGATGGCGCGCGCGTGCGCGATATCGTCCCTGGCTTGAGCTTTGAGGAGCTGCAGCGGCTGACCGCCGTGCCGCTGCGATGGGCGTAAGCCCGGCGCCCGCCATGCCGGAGGCGGCGCGCGTCAGTCGTTAACCAGCCGCAGCGCGCTCGGACGGCGCCGTTCGATCGCCCATTTAAGTAGCGCGGCGCCGCGGTATACCGCGTGCGCGAACTTGCCGTACGGTAGCGTCAGAAACAGCGCCAGCACGCAGCCGAGGTGCAGCGCGAGCAACATGGCCATCGCACGGGTATCGCGCCCCGCCAGTAGGGCCAGCCCACTGGCGCTGGTCGCAAACAGCAGCGCGAGAAAAGCGCGGTCCAGCGGTGCCTGTGCCGGCACGCCGTGCAACGGGTCGCGCTGCAGATGCAGCCACAGCAGGCCCGCCGGGCCGATCAGCAGCCCGATGCCGCCCGCCGTGCCCAGCAGCACGGGCGCGCTCAGCAGCGGATACGGCGCAGGCCAGTGGAATGCATAGTGATAGACGGTCGCCACCGTGGTCGCGGCAAAGCAAAGCAGGAAGCCGTAAAAAGTCAGATGGTGGAACAGTCGCCGCGCCTGCGTCGGGCGATCGTCCTCATTCGGGCAGCCCTCGCCGTGGCCGCCGTGCAGATTCCGCAGCGTGGCCACGTCGCGCGCGGCAGCGAGCGCAGCCGCGAAGTCGGGGCGACGGACACCAGGCGCCGCGCCGTGCCAAAACCGCCACACCCCGATGCCGAGCGCAAGAAGCGCGTACAGGAAAACGGGCCCAAACAGCCCAACCATCCAACCATGCGGCAACACAGCGTAGAAATCGCCTGCCAGCGGCCGATGCCACAGACCGCCGTGCAAGGCGATCACAAAAGCCAGAAACGCCGCCACGCTCGTTGCCAGGACCACTGCAACGAACATTCCTTGGCGTTCGTATAAGCGGGCAAATGTCGGCGGCCACGCATACTGCTGATAAGTCTGCAGCCGGACGCTGGCTAGCGCACGCGGCACGTTGACCGAAAACTCATGCGGCGGCGCGTACTGGCAGGCATGCAGGCAGGCTCCGCAGTGATGGCACAGGTTGGCGAGGTAGTGCAAATCGGCGGCGGTGAATTCAAGCCGGCGCGTCATGGCCGCAAACGTTGCGCAGTAACCTTCGCAATAGCGGCACGCGTTGCAGATACGCAGCACGCGTGCTGCTTCGGCCAGAGGCGGTTCAAGCGGCGTCACGCGATTCCCCCCTTGCCGCGTGCCGCCTGCGCGGCCGCGGCACCGGCAATGCGGCCAAATACGGTGCCGATCGTCATGCCCACGCCGGCCACATAGCCTTGCCCGAGCACGTTACCTGCCATGATCTCGCCAGCTGCAAACAAGTTTGGGCTTGGCTGGTCCCCGAAGTGAACCGCCGCCCGTTCATCCACCTTCAGTCCCAGGTAGGTAAATGTCACGCCCGGCCGTAGCGCATAGGCGAAAAACGGCGGCTGAACCAGCGGCACTGCCCAATGCGACTTCGGCGGTGCCAGGCCGACAGTGGCGCAGTCATCCAGCACGGCATGATCGAAGCGGCCCGGCCGACAAGCCGCGTTGAAGTCGCGTACCGTGGCCGTCAGTGCCGCGGCCGGCACGTTGATCGCTCGCGCCAGCTCTTCGATTGAGGCCGCGCGCACGCCATCGAACACCGGCGGCATGAAGCGGCCGATCGCCTGCGCATCGATGATCGCGTAAGCGATTTGGCCGGGCTGCTGAGCCACCAATCGGCCCCAGATGGCGTACCGCTTCGGCCAAAAGTCCTCCCCCTCGTCGTAGAAGCGGCGCCCCTCGCGGTTGACCACAATGCCCAGCGAAACGCAGTCCACGCGCGTGCAAATGCCGCCGTCGTACAACGGTGCGCGGGCGTCGATCGCGACCATATGCGCTTGCGTTGGCTCGCCAACGGTCTGCGCTCCCTGCCGCATCAGGTCGGCCAGCACAGTGCCCTGGTTGTAGCGCGTGCCGCGGATCAGGAATGCATCGGCCGGCCACTCGCCACGCTCGTTGCATCCCCACGCCTGCCGCAGCCATTGCCGGTTACTTTCGAAACCGCCGCAGGCCAAAACGCAGGCATGCGCGGCAATGCGTTCGCCATTGGCCAAATATGCGGCCACGAAGCGCTCCCCCGCCAGCGCCACATGCGCGACCGGCGCTTCGTAACGCACCACGATGCCAAGCGCCTGCGCACGGCGGTAGTAGGCGTTGACCAGCGCTTTGCCGCCCCCCAAAAAGAAGGCGTTGGTGCGGCTCAAATGCAATGTGCCGGACAGGGCAGGCTGGAAACGCACGCCGTGCCGCTGCATCCACGGACGCAGCTGTCCCGACTGGCGAATCGTCAACCGCGCCAGCGCCTCGTTCGTGCGACCGCCGGTGACACGCAGCAGGTCCTGCCAGAACTCGTCTTCGTCATAGCGCTCAGTCAAGATCTCGTCGGAGGCTAGGTGCATGCAGCGCACGTTGCGCGTATGCACCGAGTTGCCGCCGCGCCAAGGGCGCGGCGCCGCTTCTAGCAGCAGCACCGACGCGCCGGCCTCCCGCGCCGCCAGCGCCGCGCACAGCGCGGCATTGCCGCCGCCAATGACCAGCACGTCCGGGGCCGTGGGGTCAAGCTGGCGCTGCGCGTTCACTCGGCCTTGATGTTGGCCCGCTTGACAATCGGGCCCCAAATTTTCTGTTGTGCGGCGATAAAGGCCGCGAATTCCTCCGGCGATCCGCCGCCGCCAAAAGCACCGTCCTGCGCGAAGCGCGTCTGCACCGCCTCGCTCTTCAGCGCCTTGGCCACCTCGCTCTGCAAGCGCAGCACAATCTCCCGCGGCGTGCCGGCCGGCACCAAGATGCCGTACCACTGCGACGTCTCAAAGCCCGGATAACCCATCTCGGCCACGGTGGGCACATCTGGCAACTGCGAGATTCGCTCGCTCGTGCCGACCGCAATTGCGCGCAGCTTGCCCGCCTTGATGTGCGGCAGCAGCGCTGGCAAACCAGCCGATGCCGCGTGCGTGCGACCAGCCAGCAAGTCGGTCAGTTGTGCGCCGGTGCCGCGGTACGGAATATGCGTGATGAAGATACCGGTGGCCATCTTCAGGTACTCCATCGCCAGATGGCCGGCGCTCGCATTGCCGGCGGAGCCATAGTCGAGCTTCCCCGGATTGCGCCGCGCGTACTCAATGAACTCCTTGAAGCTCTTGGCCGGCACGTCCGGGTGGATCACGAAAAGATTCGGCACTTTGGCCAGCAAGGTGACCGGTACGAAGTCTTTGTTCACGTCGTAGGGCAGGTTGCTGAAGATGAAAGGGTGCACTGCCAGCGTCCCGACATGGCCGAGGATCAGCGTGTGGCCATCGGCGGGTGCTTTCGCGACCTCGGTCATGGCCGGTACCCCGGCACCGCCGCCCTTGTTCTCGACAAAGACGGACTGTCCGAGCTGCTTGCTCAGTTCCTGCGCCACCGTGCGCGCAACGATCTCGCTGGTGCCGCCCGGCGCAAACGGCACCACGAAGCGGATCGGACGGCGCGGCCAGCCTGACTGCGCGCGCGCCGGCAGCGGCAGCAGTGCGGCGCTGGCGAGAATCAGCCGGCGGCGACGATCGAAATCCATAGCGTTGTCTCCCCCATGCAGCGATCAGAACTGGTAGCGGCGCAGGCCTCCATCAACCGGGATCACCGTGCCGGTGATGTAATCAGCCCGCGGACTGGCCAGAAAACACACCAGGTTGGCGATGTCCTCGGGTTCTCCATAGCGGCCGACTGGAATCTCGTGTTCGCATTGCCACTGCCGGTATTCGGGCGAGTAGTTGCGCAGAATCTGCTCGGAGTGGATGCGTCCGGGCGCCACGCAGTTGACCGTAATGCCGTGCCGTCCAACCATGCGCGACAGGCCTTTGGCCCAACTGTGCAAGCCGGCTTTGGCGCAAAACGCACCATTGATGTTCTCCGGCTCGCTTTTGCCTGTGATATTGATGATGCGTCCCCAGCGCCGCGCAATCATTTGATCAAGCAGGGCATGGGCGAGCTGGCGCGGGCGGTCGAAATTCAGCGTCATAGCCTCGCGCCAGCGCTCCTCGGCAACATGCAGCTCCGTGAAGCTGCGCGAGCCGCCGGCGTTATTGACCAGGATGTCCACACCGCCGAGCGCCTCCACCGCTGCCTGCGCCAGGCGCGCTGGCGCATCCTCCGCGTAAATGTCCTGCTGGATCAGCACAGGCGCGCTGCCGCCAGCTGCCACAATGGCCGCTGCGACTTCCTGCAACTTCTCAATGCGGCGCGCGGTCAACGCCAAGCGCACGCCTTCAGCGCCGAGCGCAAGCGCGATGCCGCGGCCAATACCGGCCGAAGCGCCGGTCACCAGTGCGGTCCTGCCCTGCAACTGTAAATCCATCTCCGATTCCTCGCTGACGCACCCGCCCATGGCTGAGCGGCATGCAGCGCCATGGTGGCCGCATCGTGTCCTGTTGTAAATTGCATCGTTCCGAAGAATTGATGCACGAATTGCATAGAAAAGGAGCAGCCGATGGCCGCGCCGTTTGACCTCGACGACCTGCGCGCTTTCCGGGCAGTAGCCGAACTGCGCAGCTTCCGCCGCGCCGCCGAGGCCGTGCATCTGTCACAACCCGCCTTCAGCCGCCGCATCGAGAAACTAGAGCGCGCGCTCGGCGCACGGCTGCTGGAGCGCAGCACCCGCCATGTCAGTTTGACCGCAACCGGGCATGAGTTTGCGCGTCGCACCGCCCAGTGGCTAGACGAAATCGATGCCGCGCTGCTCTCATTGCGAGGGTTATCGTTGGCGCGAAGCGGCGAGGTCGCAGTCGCTTGTATCTCTACCGCCGTGTACTACTACTTGCCGCGCGCCATCGAGCGCCTGCGCGCGCGCCACCCGCGCATTCGCGTGCGGGTGCGCGATGGCAACGGTGCCGAGGTCCTGGAATGGGTGGCGCGCGGCGAGGCCGACTTCGGCATCGACTTTCTGGGCAGCCAAGCGCCGGATATCGAATTTCAGCCGCTGCTAGAAGATCCTTTCGTGATCGCCTGTCGCAAAGACCACGCGCTCGCGCGCCGCCGCAGCGTGCGTTGGGCGGAACTGTCCCAACACGACATCGTGGGCGTCGGCCGCGCTTCCGGCAACCGCGTACTTCTCGACCAGGCGCTGGCACGCACGGACGTACGCCTACAGCCTGCGTACGAAGCCGACCATGTCGGCTCGTTGTTGGGTTTAGTCGAGGCCGGCCTCGGAGTCGGCGTTGTCCCGTCCCTGGCGCTACCCGCGCGCGGGCATCCGCGCCTGACCACGGTCGCGCTGGTCGAACCCACCGTCACGCGCCAAGTGGGGTTAATCCGCAGGCGCGCGCGGCCGCTGGCCCCAGCCGCGCAGGCCCTATACGACGAAATCCGCGCGCTACAGGGCGTGGCCCGCCAGCGCCGGCGCACGCCATGCTAAGGCGCGCGCCGTGCCCGCGCGATCTCAGATTCCGCCCCAGACCTCGCGCGCCACGTCGACTACCAGCCGCAGCTTGGCGGCCTGCGCCTCGACGTCGATCTCGTTGCCGTGCACGGTGCTGGAGAAGCCGCACTGCGGCGACAGCGCCATCTGCTCCAGCGGCATGAACTTGGCTGCCTCGTCGATGCGGCGCTTGATCTCGTCCTTGCTTTCGAGGCGGCTGAGTTTCGTCGTCACCAGCCCTAGCACGACGATCTTGCCTTTCGGCACGAAGCGCAGCGGCGCGAAATCGCCCGAGCGCGCATCGTCGTATTCGAGGAAATACCCGTCGACGTTCAGTTCGTTGAACAGCACCTCCGCCACCGGCTCGTAACCCCCCTCCGCCGCCCACGCGCTCTTGAAATTGCCGCGGCACAGGTGGATGCAGACCCGCAGCCCAGCGGGCCGGTCAGCGAGCGCAGCATTGATCAGCCGCGCGTAGCGCCGCGGCAGCTCGTTCGGATCGTCGCCGCGAGCGCGCGCCATCTCGCGCATCTTGCTATCGCACAGATAGGCCAGATTGGTGTCGTCAAGCTGCAAATACGTCAGCCCACGCGCGGCGAGCGAGCGGATCTCCGCCCGATACGCGGCCGCCACATCGGCAAAGAACTCCTCCAGATCCGGATAGACGTTGGCATCCACCGCCGCCCGGCCTCCGCGGAAATGCAGCATCGTCGGCGATGGGATCGTCACCTTCGGCGTGCGGGTGGTCACCGACTTCAGAAAATCGAAATCCTCGCCCTGAATCGAGCGAACATGCCGCACCTTGCCGACGATCTTCATCACCGGCGGCGCGAAATCCACCTCCCCGTCGGCTTTGTGAAAACGTACCGTGATACCGCCTTCGGTCTTCACGCCGTCGAGCTGCTCCAGGAAATCGATATGGAAATAGGCGCGTCGGAATTCACCGTCCGTGATGCCCTGCAGCCCGAGATCTTCCTGAAATTTCACGATGTCGCGGATCGCGCGGTCCTCGACCTCGCGCAGCTTCGCACGCGTGATCTCGCCTTTCTGGAAACGCTCGCGCGCCTCCAGCAGGAACTTCGGTCGCAGGAAGCTGCCGACATGGTCGGCGCGAAACGGGGCAGCGATCGGGGCGTAGGTCATGTCAGCGTCTCCGTAATTATCGAAATGTCGCTCGGCCGCCGCGCGCGGACTCATTTTTTAATTTTCGCGCGGCCGGGCAGCAATACTGGGCAGTGCCAATGGCGTTACTTTCGCTACAAATCAGCTTCCGGATGGCAGCATCAAGACAACGCGACACGAACGGCATTCGCCGTGCCTCAGCTTCTACCGTGAAAAATCCCGGTCTCACTGATCGGACGTCTCTTCAAACCATGCAGCAACGCGCGGCATCCAATGCAAAACATTTTGACAAGCGGCATCAAGGCTAACGACGAAATCTTTGTAACGCTACTGAGGCCGACGCGAAGCTGCAGCAGCCAACGCCGGCTCCCCTAATCAGAAGCGCACGCGGACAATCTCGACGACGACGGCCCTCCTATCCGTCGGTGTTCGATAAACAAATGTCGTGCTCGCCCCGTTGACGCAACGACTGCATACACTTGACACGTCGCCCGCCGAAGACACCCCCGCTTGGTTTATCTGAAGGCCGCTTCGAAGACAGACTGCTCATCAGCCGTCACATAACGAAATCCTTGAAAGCCAGGGTGTGGGATGCGCTTTTTCGCGAGTTCCATCGCAGAACACTCGACATGCCACCCGTCGCTGTTACGGACCGCCCCTGTATACGTGTACAAGACGCCAGCTGGTTGCCGGAGTATTCGATCTACTTTAGCCCGCGCGACCACAGCTCCATCACGCACGAAATAGACCCAACACCCAGCCTTAGCATGTAACGGGCGATTGCGTCCGAGCGGGTAGTAAAGCGGCCCCTCTTGCTTCATCCATTGTGCCTCTCTTTCGATACTAGGGGCGCGCAGTCGCCGGTCTGTGCTCAGAGTTAGCTTAATGTCCGCCATGTCTTACCAGTTGTCACCGGTTAACTTAAATCGCTGCGGCGCAGCTTTTGGAGCGCAGAAGGCACTTTTATCACAGCGCGACTTTATGCACTCACATCCCCGTCAGTGCATCTAATCATAATGGCTTATACGTCAGAAATACGCCGAACTCTCAGATCGGCAACAGCAAGTCGACGCAAACATTAAATGTAGGTTTTGGCGCTGCTGCCCTGTTGTCGACGCGATTGGTCGATTTCCACGACGAGAAATATTGCATCGATGTTCTGCTTCTCATTTCCTTCGTTTGTCTTGTTGCACGTCGGCACGCCCTCTGCCCCTGCCGTCGGCGCAATTTGCCCGTATATTCGTGGCGGCCCCTGCACCGCTGACCTTTTTTGACGCTGAGTGTTTGCGGGCGACCGCCACCCGCTTAATTGGCGTCGATCCGTTGCAGCTGATACAGCCGCTGATACACGCCGCCGTCGATCGCCATCAGCTCTTCGTGCGTGCCCTGTTCGGCGATGCGGCCGTGGCTGAGGACCACGATGCGGTCGGCGGCGCGCACGGTCGACAGCCGGTGCGCGATCGCGATCACCGTGACGCGCCCGCGCAGCGCGGCAAGCGCCTTCTGTACGCGCTGCTCGGTCTCACTGTCGATGC
>JANWXE010000036.1 GCA_025055385.1 Burkholderiaceae bacterium
TCGGCGCTCGACGTGGGCGTCATCGTGGTGGTCGGTGGACCGCAGTACCGCGTCGGCAGCCACCGACAGTTCGTACTGTTGGCGCGCGCCATGGCGCGGCACGGGATCGCCTGTCTGCGGTTCGACTACCGCGGCATGGGCGACAGCAGCGGCGGACAGCGCACGTTCGAGGACGTCGACGCCGACATCGCCTGCGCCGTCGCCACGCTGCTCGCGCATGTACCGTCGGTACGCCGCGTCGTGCTCTGGGGACTGTGCGATGGCGCGTCGGCTGCTCTGATGGCTGCTCGCGCGCAGCCCCATCTCGCCGGCATCGTGGCGCTCAATCCGTGGGTGCGCGACCAGGCAACCCTGGATCGGGCCCTGCTGAAACACTACTACGGCCAGCGGCTGCTCAGCGCGCAGTTCTGGCGCAAGGCGCTCAGTGGCGGCCTCGATTTTCGCGGCGCGTTTGGCGAATTCGCCGCCCGGGTGCGACGCCGTCTCAGCCCGAAGTCCACCGGTGACTCGGCGCAGCGGCCGTCGCATTTCCAGGAACGCATGCGCAAGGGACTCGAGCGCCTGCCTGGGCCGATGCTGCTGATCCTTAGCGGCCGCGACCTTACCGCGCGCGAGTTCGAATCGTTCACGGCCGGGGACAGACGCTGGCGGTCACTGATAAACGACGCCTCGCGCGTACGTGTACGGCGACTGCCGGCCGCCGATCATACGTTCTCGGACGCAGCCAGCCGCGCCGAGGTGGAGCGACACACGATCGATTTCGTGCTTTCAATCGCCGGCCGCTCAGCGGCTGCGCCCGCACCCCCGGAGGATCCGCGATGAAGTGGTACTGCCATCGGCTCGACCGTTTCGATGGCTTCGCCGGAGAGTGGGACCAGCTCGCCACAGCGAGCGCTCCGCACGCGCCCTTCCTGCGAGCCTCCTTCATGAGGCCCCTTTTTAAGCACTTTGCCGACGGCAGCGAACGCTTGCTGCTCGCCACTGACGGCGGCCAACCAGTCGCGCTCGCCGTGGTGCGAAGAACCAGACCGGGGGTGTGGCAAACATTCCAGCCCGCGCAGGCACCGCTCGGTGCCTTCGTATCGCAACGGAACGCCGATGTGGCGACGCTCCTACGCGGCGCAGTCGCCGCGTTGCCGGGGATGGCGCTGTCGCTGGGGCTGACCCAGCAGGATCCCCTGGCCATGACACGCCCCGCGGACGACGGCCGCATCGTGACCCTGGACTACATCGAAACCGCATGGATCGAATTGGAAGGCTCGTTTGAGGCGTATTGGGATGCGCGCGGCAAGAACCTGCGCCACAACATCCGCCGGCAGCATGCCAAGCTCAGTGAACAGGGAACCGCGATGCGCTTGGAGACCCTGACCGCGGTAGAGCAGGTCTTGCCGGGGTTACGCGATTACGGCGCCCTGGAATCGGCTGGATGGAAAGCGGCGCAAGGCACTGCGATCCACGTTGATAACGTGCAGGGGCGCTTCTACCGCGACATGCTCGAGGCATTCTGCGCCGAACGGCGCGGCCGCATTTACCGCCTCTGGTTTGACAACCGCGTGGTCGCCGTCGACTTGTGCATCGAGAGCGACGACACGCTGGTCATCCTCAAAACGACGTACGATGAATCCGTGCCACAGGGTTTCTCGCCGGCCGTGCTCCTGCTGCACGCTGCCGTGCAAGACCTGTATCGGCAGCAACGTATCAGGCGTGTGGAGTTCTACGGCAAACTGATGGACTGGCACAAGCGCTGGACTGACCGCTCCCGCTGCCTGTACCACGTCAACTACGATCGGTGGCCATGGGTACGGCGGGCGCGCGCGGCCTGGCGCAGCTGGCGCAGCGGACCGCCCAACCCCGCTGCCGAACAACCGCCGGGCGAGGCCGGCGCCTGAACCGCGCTACGGGTCAATGGCGCACAAGAGCGGTGCGCACGATCTCTGCAAGCCCCAGCACGTCCGACTCCGACAGCTCCTGATGGCAGCCGAGTTGGAAAACGTCAGTCAACCACTCGCGTCCGTGGTCACCTTCCAGGCGCGGCACGCCCGGCCAGGCAATATCCCACCGAAAGACCGGCACGCCACGGGCGCGCAGTTTTTGATATACGCCGTCCGCCTGCTGCACCTTTAGCGGAAAAACGTACGGAACTGCGCCCTCCGGCAAGTCCGGAAACAGCGGCTGTGCGCCCTCGACGTTCTCCAGCGCAGTACGCCACCGTTCATAATTCGCGCGCCGCCGCGCGATCAGCCGCTCGGCGTGCGTGTAAGCGACCAGCAGCCGGCTGACGCGCAGCGCGGACCGCTCCAACGCAGCCTCGTCCAGCCAGGCCGCCGGGTCACCGGCATCGAGCTGCAGTCGCGTTGACGCTGCGCCGTCGCGTGACCGCCGCAGACGACGCTTGACCGACAGCACCGCATTGAGCGCCGAGCCCAGCACCCCGAGACGCCCGTGCTGCACGCCGAGTTCGAGAACATCGAACACGGCACGCAGTTCGGCGAGCATTCCCGGCTGCATCAGCGATACCCCGCGCCCCGCTTGGGCCGTAACGAAAAGGCAGCCACCCTCGGTGCTCGGGAAGAACTTCGGCAGACTCGCGATCACGAAATCCCCGCTAGCACCGACCGGGGTGGCGCCGCACCGGCCGAAGAAGGCATGCGCACAATCTTCGATCAGCGCGATGCCGCGCTCGCGGCAGAAGGCCTGCACCCGACCGAGCGCTTGAGGGATGCCGAAGAAATGGACGGCAATCATGGCTTTCACGCCGCGCAAGTCGATCTCGTTGAGCCAGCCGAGGTCGGCCCCTGCCGTACGATCGATTGCGTAAAAAAGCGGTTCCGCCCCGAGCCGCGCGATCGGCGCCACCATCGTCGGACAGTGGTAGGTCGGAACGAGGATCCGATCGCCCGGACCGACGGCGAGCGACCGTAACGCGTGATAGATCGCAGCTCTGCCACTGGACACGAAGACCGGCTGGCCCCGCGCGAGCACAGACGCCGGATACGACTGAGAACGGCGGAGTCGCAGAGACCGCCAACCGAGCACCGGCAGCCGCGGGACCGACGATGTCATCACGTCCTAGATCCGTCGACCAGCGTATCCAGGATCTGTACGAGTTCCCGCACACGCGCCTCGCGTGAGGCTTCTCGGACCGCTTCTTCGTTGGGGGGAGAGGCCCTGCCCTCTGCCAGAGCCGCCACGAAGCGGCCGAGCGTCTGCTGCACCTGCTCGGGATCCTCCAGCTTCGCCAGATGCTCGACGCCAGCCCTCCGCATGGCCCGCCCCGTGTCGCCCTGCGGATCCGCCAGACCGAGGATCGGGCGACGCGCCCGCAGATACTCGTAGAACTTGGCCGGGATCTGCTCGTTGCAGTTCGCCGCCTGCATGACGACCAGGCCATCGGCGCGCATCATTTCCGCCAATGCCTCTCCATAAGGAACGGGCGGCAAGATCTCCACGAGGTCGGCAGTCCCGGTCGCCTTGGCCAAGGAATGCAGCAGGTCCTCATGAGCGGGCGCGCGGAAGCGCAAGCGAAACGTTCTTCCCGAGAGGACGCCGTGCCGCGACAACCCGGCAAGGGCCTGGAACAGTGCCGTCGGGTCACGCTCCGACGGGTAGACGATCCCGCTGTGCAGCAGTGTGACCCGCCCCGGATTCAGGGGCTCGGTCCGTGCCGCATCCCGCTCCACGCGCGCGAAGATCTCC
>JANWXE010000173.1 GCA_025055385.1 Burkholderiaceae bacterium
AGGCAGGGGCCGCGATTCTATCGGCGCGGCCCCTCAATCGGCGCGCGCCTTGCGGCCCCGTCGCTCGCTCTTGCGCGCGATGATCGCGGCAGCGATGCCGCGCAGGATGTCGATGTCGCTCGCCGTCGGCTGCGCGCGCGCCAGCAGCCGGCGCAGGCGCGGCATCAGGTGGCCGGGCGCCTGCGGATCCAGATAGCCGATCGCCACCAGTGCCTGCTCCAGATGCGCGAGCATGCCCTCCAGCGACGCGAGCGGCGCGGCGGGCTCAGCCGCGAAGCGGCTTACCGGCGGCGGCGGCGCCAGCGCCAGGCGCAGCTCGTAGGCGACCAGCTGCACCGCCTGCGCGAGGTTCAGCGAGTCGGCGCCCGGCTGCGCCGGAATCGCGCAGCACGCCTGGCAGTGTCCGACCTGCGCGTTGGTCAGCCCGGTGCGCTCGGTGCCGAACACGAAGGCGACCGTCTCGTCGGTGCGCGCCAGCCGCATCGCGGTCTCGGCCGCCGCCTCGCGCAGCACGATAAAGCGGGCCCCGAACTCGCGCGCATACCCGGTCATCGCGTAGGCGTAGGTGGTCTCGGCCAGCGCCTGCGGCAGCGTCTCGTACACGGCGGCCCCGATCAACACGTCGCGTGCGTGGGTCGCCCAGGCCAGCGCCTGCGGATCGCTCTGGAAGGCGGGCTCGCGCGGCGCCACCACCGCCAGCCGCGCGAAGCCCATCGCCTTGATCGCGCGCGCGGCGGCGCCGATGTTGCCCGTGTGCGCGGGCTGCACCAGCACGAAGCGCACGCGGCCTGCGCGCGCGGCGAAGTCCTCGGCGTCGTTCACCGTGGGGTAGCCGATAGAATCCGCGTCAGTGTAATGACCGCCGCGCCGTCCACCCGATGCACCCGATGCTGAACATCGCCGTCAAGGCGGCGCGCAAGGCCGGCGCGATCATCAACCGCGCCAGCCTCGACCTGGACCTGGTGCAGGTCTCCGCCAAGGGGCGCAGCGATTTCGTCACCCAGGTCGATCACGCCGCCGAAGCCGCGATCATCGAAACGCTGAAGGCCGCCTATCCGAAGCACGCGATCCTGGCGGAGGAATCGGGCGCGAGCGATCCGCACGGCGAGGCCGAATACGTGTGGATCATCGATCCGCTGGATGGCACCACCAATTTCATCCATGGCTTTCCGCAATATGCGGTGTCGATCGCCCTGCAGCACCGCGGCCAGCTGACGCAGGCCGTCGTCTACGACCCGACCCGCAACGAGCTGTTCACCGCCAGCCGCGGCCGCGGCGCCTTTCTGAACGACCGTCGCATCCGGGTGTCGCGCCGCACGCAGCTGCGCGAGTGCCTGATCGGCACGGGCTTCCCGTTCCGTCAGCTCGAGCACCTGGACGACTACCTGCGCATTTTCAAGCGCGTCACCGAGGAATCGGCGGGCATCCGCCGCGCCGGCGCCGCGTCGCTCGACCTCGCCTACGTGGCCGCCGGCCGTCTGGACGGTTTCTGGGAGTTCGGCCTGTCGCCGTGGGACATGGCCGCCGGCGCCTTGCTGATCCTCGAAGCCGGCGGATTCGTCGCCGACTTCGACGACACGCCGAATTACCTGCAAAGCGGCAATATCGTCTGCGGCAATCCGAAGGTGTTCGCGCAACTGCTGAAACTGGTGCGCGCGGGCCGCAGCGTGCGCGCCGCCGCCTAAGGCGCGCCGCTTTCGCGCATGCAGCCGAGCCGCGCGGCCGACGATCTGGCCGGCCACACCCCCGTGATGCAGCAATACCTGCGCATCAAGGCGCAGTATCCGACGCTGCTGCTGTTTTACCGGATGGGCGACTTCTACGAGCTCTTCTACGAGGACGCCGAGCGTGCCGCGCGTCTGCTGAACATCACGCTCACCCGCCGTGGCGTGTCCAACGGCGCGCCGATTCCGATGGCGGGTGTGCCGGTGGTGTCCGTGGAGCAGTATTTGGCGCGCCTGGTCAGGCTGGGCGAATCGGTGGCGATCTGCGAGCAGATCGGCGATCCGGCGACCAGCAAAGGGCCGGTGGAGCGACGCGTGGTGCGCATCGTCACGCCGGGCACCGTGACCGACGCCGGACTGCTCGACGCGAAGGCGGACACCGCGCTGTGCGCAGTGGCGATTGACCGCCGCACGCAGAGCGCCGGCCTAGCCTGGCTCGTGCTGGCCGGCGGCGACCTGCGGGCGGCCGAAGTGCCGCTGGCACGGCTGGCGAGCGAGCTGGCGCGCATCGCGCCCGCCGAGATCCTGATCGCCGAGGGCGAGCGCCTGGACGCCGACGCGACGGTCACACCGCGGCCGGCCTGGCAGTTCGATCGTAGCCGCGCCGCCGAGACGCTGAAACAGCAACTGCGCGTGACCACGCTGGCCGCCTACGGTATCGAGGACGCCCCGCTGGCGCTGGCGGCCTGCGGCGCGCTGCTCGCCTATGCGCGCGAGACGCAGAACGACGAGCTGGCGCACGTCACCGCGCTGCGGCTGGAGCGCGAGTCCGATTACCTGATCCTCGATCCGGTGACGCGCCGCAATCTGGAACTGACCGCACCGCTGCGCGGCGACGGGCTGCAGGCGGCCACCCTGTTTGCGGTGCTGGACCGCTGCGCCACCGGCATGGGCAGCCGTCGCCTGCGGCACCTGCTGCACCATCCGCTGCGCGATGCGGAGGCGGTGCGCGCGCGCCACCAGGCCGTGGCGACGCTGGCGGATACAGGCAGCGACGAAATCGTGCAGCAGACACTGCGGCAAATGCCGGACGTCGACCGCATCGCCGCCCGCATTGCGCTGAAAAGCGTGCGCCCGCGCGAGCTCGCCGCGCTGCGCGACGCGCTGCCCCGCATCGCGCGCCTGACGGAATTCGCCTCGGGCGAGGCGCCGCTGCTGCGACAGCTGGCGGCGGAGTGTGTGCTGCCGTCCTCGCTGTCGGCGCTGCTATCGCGCTGGCTGCTGCCGGAGCCGGCCGCCAGTGTGCGCGACGGCGACGTGATCGCCGCCGGCGTCGATGCGGAATTGGACGAGCTGCGCGCGCTGCGCGACAACGCCGGCCAGTTCCTGCTGGAGCTGGAGGCGCGCGAGCGCGCGCGCACCGGCATCGCCAACCTGCGCGTCGAATACAACCGCGTCCACGGCTTCTACATCGAAGTCACACACGGTCAGACAGCTAAGGTGCCGCCGGAGTACCGGCGGCGGCAGACGCTGAAAAACGTCGAGCGTTACATCACGCCGGAGCTGAAGGCCTTCGAGGACAAGGCGCTGTCGGCGCAGGAGCGTGCGCGCGCCAAGGAACGCGTCCTGTACGACGCGCTGCTGGCACGGCTTGCCGAACATCTGCCTGCGCTGTCGCGCGCCGCGTCCGCCGTTGCCATGCTGGACGTGCTGGCCACCTTCGCGCGGCTCGCGCGCGAGGCCCATTGGGTTCAGCCGGATCTGACCGCAACGCCCGGCCTGGAAATCGTCGGCGCGCGTCATCCGGTGGTGGAGCGCTCGCTACAGACCTTCGTGCCCAACGACTGCCGGCTCGGTCCGGGCCGCCGGCTGCTGATCATTACTGGCCCTAACATGGGCGGAAAATCGACGTACATGCGATCGATCGCGCTGATCGTGCTGCTCGCCTACTGCGGCAGCTTCGTCCCGGCGCAGGCGGCGCGCATCGGACCGGTTGACCGCATTCTGACGCGCATCGGCGCCGCCGACGATCTGGCACGCGGGGCCTCCACCTTTCTGGTCGAGATGACCGAGGCGGCGGCCATCCTGAACCAGGCCACCGAATCGAGCCTAGTGCTGATGGACGAGATCGGCCGCGGCACGTCCACCTTCGACGGGCTGGCCCTGGCCGCCGCCATCGCACAGGAGCTGGCGGAGCGCAACCGCTGCCTGACACTGTTCGCCACCCATTACTTCGAGCTGACGCAACTGGCCGGCCGCTTGCCGGAGGTCGCCAACGTCCACGTCGCCGCCGCCGAGGCCCGCGGCCGCATCGTTTTTCTGCATGAGGTGCGCGAAGGGCCAGCCAGCCAAAGTTATGGTCTGGCGGTCGCACAATTAGCCGGCATCGCGCCCGCTGTGGTGCGGCGCGCACGGGCGCTGATGGCGCAGCTGGAGGAGCGCACCGCCGGACAGCAGCTGCAGCTTGACCTGTTCGCCGCGCCGGCCCCAGCTGCAGCACCGCCGACTGACGAATTGCGCGCGCGCTTGCAGGCGCTGGACGTCGATGCGCTTTCCCCGCGCGAGGCGCTGCAGGTGCTGTACGAATTGAAGCGACTGGCCGAGTAACCGTCCTCAGTGCTGGCGCGGATGCGCATCGTGGAGGTCGTGCGCAGCAGCGGGCCGCAGGAAATCCGGTACCAGCGGTGCCTGCGCCTGTTCAAGTTCCTCCGGCGTCAGCGCCTCCACCGCACGCACCGTGACGTCGAAGCGCAACGCGCGACCAGCCAGCGGATGGTTGCCGTCCAGCACCGCAACGTCATCCGTCAATTCCGTGACTGTGTAGATGCGCCCATCGTTCGGCTGTCCGGGCACGCCCTCCACCCGCATGCCAACTGTCACCGCTGGGCCTAGCAGGCGGCGATCCACAATATGCAACAGCGTCGGGTCGTCCTCGCCGAATGCTTGATGTGGCTGAAGGTAAAGCGAGGTCGTAAAGCCCGGCTCCTTGCCGTCCAGCGCTTGTTCGACAGCCGGAAAAATATCACTAGCCCCGTGCAAATAAACAAGTGGCGACTCCGACGCCTCCAGCAGGTTACCCTGCGCGTCATACATCTTGACGTCTAGCGTCACCAGGCAGCCAGCGGCGATCTTCATAGGCCGCTATTCTCGCACTGATGGGCATTGAGCCGCTGACACATCTTGGTGACTTGCCGGTTGCCGAATTTATGCGCCGCTACTGGCAGCGCCGGCCAGTGCTGATCCGGCGCGCGCTGCCGGACTTCGTCGCGCCGGTGACGCGCGAACGTCTGTTCGCACTTGCGCGGCGGGCTGACGTCGAGTCGCGTCTCGTCACCGCCTTTGATCGATGGCGTCTGCGGCACGGACCTATCACGCGCCTGCCCTCGCCGCGCCGCCGGCGATGGACGCTGTTGGTGCAGGGCGTCAATTTGCATGACGATGGCGCTGCTGCGCTGCTGGCGCGTTTTCGCTTCATCGCCGATGCACGACTCGACGACTTAATGGTGAGCTACGCCACCGATGGCGGTGGCGTGGGTCCGCACATCGATACCTATGACGTGTTCTTACTGCAGGCGCAGGGACAGCGGCGCTGGCGCATCGGACCCTGCCAGGATCCATCGCTGCGACCCGGGCTGCCGTTGGCGATTCTGCGCCGCTTCACCCCAACGCGGCAGTGGGTGCTACAGCCCGGCGACATCCTTTACCTGCCGCCCGGTGTGGCGCATGAGGGCGTGGCGGTCGGGCATGACTGCATGACCTATTCGATTGGCTTCCGCGCGCCAGCCTGGCAAGAACTGCTCAATCCTTGGCTTGACACGCTGGCGCAGCGCTGGCAGCGACAGGGCCGCTACCGCGATCCCGGCGCGCCGGTCGCGCGCCATCCGGCGCGTCTGCCACCCGCTTTAATCGAGCGCACGTTTGCCATCATGCGCACGCTGCAGCCGCGCCGTCGCGATGCACTGCGCATGCTGCTTTCAGAGCTGACCGAACCTAAGCCCTTTGTAACTTTCGAATCCCCCGCGCGCCCACTGTCGCGCGCGCGGTTTGCCGTCCATGCCAGTCGCGGCAGCATACGGCTGGACCGCCGCACACGGCTGCTATATGCCGAGGGCTGGGCTGCCTGCAACGGGGAGCTTTTTCCCACCGACGCAGCGGAGCGGCGGCTGCTGCACGCGCTTGCCGACGCTCGCTCACTTGATGGTAAGTCACTGCGGGAAGCACCGTTGCCGCTATGGAACCGGCTGTGGACGTGGTATCTCGCTGGCTGGCTGCACGTAGACGGAGGGACGAAATGATCGACATCGCCGTTGATGATGGGCGACCGCAGCGCTACGTGTTGACGGCGCGCAGCGAAATTGTGCCAGCAGTGCTCGCCGTTGTCGCCCGCGCGCGCCTTGGTCTGCGTTGTGCGCACCATGACTTGTCGGTGTTTGCCCTGTCGCAGTCAGCCGTCACGACGTCGTTGCGGCATTTCCTCTACGCGAACGCACAAGCTCGCGTATACTTACTGATGGACGAGACGCATTGGTTCGATGCCCAGGCGGCGCGCCTGAAGCTGCTGCAACGTCAGTTTTCCCATGCGTTGCTGGCGCGCCGCGCCCACAGCGACGATTCGGTTGGCGATCAAGCTGTGCTGCTTGCCGACGCGAAACATGCGCTGCTGCTTGGCCACCCACACAGCGTGGGCGAGCTTTGGCTAAACCATGAGCCGCACGCGCAGTCGCTGCTGGCTGCATTTATTCGGCGCTGGGAGGCGGCGGCTCACAACCTGCCGGTAACTCCACTGGGTCTGTGAGATGTTTTCGCATCGCAGCAGGTAGAATCCTAACAAGAGACGGCGCAGCGCCGTCTCGATTTTTCATGACTGTCTAAGAAGGAACTCGAATGAAAAAATCGCTGCTGATCGCTTCGCTGACGGTTGCCGCGCTGGTCGCGTGCGGCAAGCAATCCGAAACCAAAGCGCCAGCGCCGACACCCGCACCCGCGCCGGCCGCTACACCGGCGCCGGCGGCAACGCCCGCGCCGGCAGAAGAGAAGAAGGCCGAGGGTGCTGCGGCGCCGGCTGAGGAGAAAAAAGCTGAGGCCGCACCGGCGGATGCGAAAAAGGACGAAGCCAAGAAGTAGTCACCTCGCCAAGACACCAAAAGGGCCGGTTAAGCCGGCCCTTTTTTCTGCTGCTCCGAGCTCAGCCGCCTAATGGGTGAGGCGGCAGTAAGCGCCGCCTCAGCGCAGCTGCTCGGCAACTTGGCTGAGGATCTTGCTGCCGGTGGCACCAGCCTCTGGCTTGCCCTCGCGGTCCAGCACCCGCACTTCCGTTGCGCCGTCGCGTGCGATAAGGGCCACACGAAACTGCTGCGGCTCCACCTTGGCGTCACGCCCGAACAGACGCGACAGCAGACCCTGCTTGCTGCGCTCGCGCATCTCGTACTCAGGATCGATGTAGCGCACAAAAAAGATGCCCAGAGCGCGATCGCGGTCCTCGACCGTGAAGCCGCCGCGGTCCAGCGCCAAGCCAACCCGCCGCCATGCACGGTCGAACGGCTCGTCAATGATTACCCGCGCGCCTTCAGCGTCCTTCACCAGTCGCGCGATCGGCGGCTCAGCGGGCGCCGCCGCCACCGCAACCAGGGTCGCGCTCGGCTGCCCAGCCGTTGCTGCCGGCAGGAAGCGCAGCCGCAGCCGCGCTAGCATCTCCGCCTCAAGCTCTGGTTCGCTCGGTCGCGGCTGCCAGATCGTGCGCTCGCGGGCATCGGACGTATACACCTCGACCATACCGCGATGGCTGATATAGACCTCGGACGTGCCCTCGGGCGTGCGCTCGATGCGCGCGCGGTACTTGTCCAGCTCGTTGGTCGAGTACACGCTATCGAGCAGCCGCCCAATCGTGCGGCGGATGAAATCCTGCGGCAGCCGCGCGCGGTTCTCCGCCCACACCGTTTCGATAATGCCGAGCTGCGGATCCTCGCGCTCGATGGCCAGCCCCACGCTCAGAAACAGCGCCTTGACCTGTTCGAAGGCCTGCTCAGGCGGCACATCGACCGCAAGCCACCGCTGTGAGCCGTCGCGCTCGATGCGGGCCACTGCCACGGGCGGAGCAACCGGATCGGCGCGGGGTGCGGCCGCCGGCGATTTCTGCGCCGAGGCGACGGCGGGCACCTGGAAACGTTCGTCGCGCGGCAGCGGCGCCAGATCAGGCGGGACCTCCAGCGGACGCTGCGGTGCCACCGATCCATAATCGATCTTGTCGGTTATTGCAAGCGAACCGCAGCCGGCCGCCAGCAGGGCGGCGGCAAGCGAGCCAACGCGAAACGGCACGCGTCGAGCGCGTTTTCCTACCATTGCTGGTCCTCGTTTAGTCCAGCAGGCCAACCTCGCGCAGCGCCGCTTCCACTACCGGCTGCTGCGCCGCTGACAGCGGCACCAGCGGCAAACGGATGCCGCCGGGTATGCGGCCCAGGCGCTGCAGCGCCCATTTGACCGGGATCGGATTGGCCTCCACGAACAGTTTCAGGTGCAGCGGCAGCAGCTGGCTGTTCAACTGTCGCGCGCGCACTAGATCGCCCGCGAGTGCCGCTCGGCACATCTCGCTCATTAGCCGCGGCGCCACGTTGGCGGTAACCGAGATCACGCCGTGCCCGCCGAGCAGCATCAATGCCAGCGCCGAATCGTCGTTTCCGCTGTAGAGGGCGAAATGGCGCGGCAGCCGTCGAAGCAGATCGGCTGCACGGGCCATGTCGCCGGTGGCGTCCTTCAAGCCCACGATACCCGGCACCTGCGCCAACCGCACTGTCGTGTCGTTGGCCAGATCTGCGACGGTGCGACCCGGCACGTTATAGAGGATCATCGGCAAGTCGACCGTTTCGGCGATCTTGCGGAAGTGCCGGTACAGCCCCTCCTGCGTCGGCTTGTTGTAGTACGGCACGACCTGCAAAGTGGCATCGGCGCCGACTTGCTTCGCGTATTGCGTCAGCTCAATCGCCTCTGCGGTGGAGTTGCCGCCGGTGCCGGCGATCACCGGCACGCGTTTCTTCGCCGTTTCCACCGCCACGCGGATCAGCGTCTTGTGCTCGTCGAAGTTCACTGTTGGCGACTCGCCGGTGGTGCCGACCGCGACGATGCCATCGGTGCCTTCAGCGATGTGCCATTCAATTAAGCGCCGATAGGCGTCCAGGTCGAGCGCGCCATCTTCGTGCATCGGCGTGACGATGGCGACCAGGCTGCCCTTGATCATCTGCGTAGCGGTCATCGGTGCATGGCGCGGTAAACCATGGCGGGCATTCTACCCGCCGAGGCGCAGCGCCTCGGGGGAAAGCGCCAGCGCTGCAGGTCGGCGCGCGCTCAATCGCAGCGCACACAGCCGCTGCAATCGTGCTGGCCGCGGCGCAGCGACCAGGCCGTCTTCGTAGGCGAGCACATGCAGGTGCGCGCCGAAGGTCTGCAGCAGCTCGCCTGGTTGCAGCAGAAAGGCCGGATTCAACGGCCGCCCGAACGCCTCTTGACCAGCGGCGAAGGTCTCATACAGCAGCACGCCGCCGTCGGCTAGCGCCTGCCACAGGTGCGGGAACAGCGGACGATGCAGGTAGTTGGTCACGATGACCGCATCGAACCGCTGCCCCGCGTATGGCCAGGGGGCATTTTCGAGGTCGGCTGCCAGAAACCGCACGAGCGGCTCGCCGGACAGCGCCGCCGCCGCCGTGGCGTCGCGGTCGACCGCAAATACCGTGCAGCCGCGCGCGGCGAAGAATCGCGCATGACGTCCGCCGCCGCAGGCGACATCGAGCACTTGTGCACCGGCAGGCACCAGATGCGCAAAGCGCACGATCCAGGGCGAAGGCTCCGCCCCCGCCGCATGGGGATCAGCCAGTAAACGGTCGGAAGCCATCGGGGGCTCGGGTGTGTCCGCTACGCGTACTGCAACCCCATCGCCGCGCGCACGTCGGCCATCGTTTCCTCCGCCACGCGGCGCGCGCGCGCGCAGCCGTCCTCGACGATTTCGCGCAGCCGCTGCGGCTTCGCCAGATAAGGCTGTGCACGCTCATGCCATACCGCCTGTTCGGCAAGCAGCGCCTCGATCAAGGGCTGCTTGCAGTCCAAGCAGCCGATGCCAGCCGAGCGGCAGCCGCGATCGACCCACTGCTGCGTGGCCTCGCTCGAATACACGCGATGCAACTGCCAGACCGGGCAGCGCTGCGGATCGCCGGGATCAGAGCGGCGCACGCGCGCCGGGTCGGTCGCCATACGGCGGATCTTCTCGGTCAGCGCTTTCGGCGCCTCGCGCATCAAAATGGCGTTGCCGTAGCTCTTCGACATCTTCTGCCCGTCGGTGCCCGGCAATTTTGGAGTCTCCGTCAGAGCCGCCGCAGGCTCCACCAGAATGATGCGGCCGGTGCCTTCGAGATAGCCGGCCAGCCGCTGGCGCTCCGCGCTCGCCAGGCCGCTTGCCTGCCCGATGAGGCGCCGGCCAGCGGCCAGCGCCTCGCGGTCGCCGTCACGCTGGTAGCGCTGCCGCGCCTGCAGGAAGCCGTCGGCCTGCTCCGCGCCGAGTTTGCGCAGGACGGCCTGCGCCTTTTCCTCAAAGTCCGGCTCGGCACCGAAGAGGCGGTTAAAACGGCGCGCGATCTCGCGCGTCATCTCGATATGCGGCACCTGGTCCTCGCCCACCGGCACCTGCGTGGCGCGGTAAATGAGAATGTCGGCCGCCTGCATGAGCGGGTAGCCGAGGAAGCCGTAGGTGGACAGATCGCGGTCCTTCAGCTTCTCGATCGTGTCCTTGTAGGTCGGTACGCGCTCCAGCCACGCCAGCGGCGTCACCATGCCGAGCAGCAGGAACAGCTCCGCGTGCTGCGGTACGCGCGATTGCAGGAAGATCGTCGCGCGCTGCGGATCGATGCCGGCCGCCAGCCAGTCGATCAGCATCTGCCAGACGCTGTCGGAGAGCACCTCGACCGACTCGTAGTGCGTGGTCAGCGCGTGCCAGTCGGCGACGAAGTAGAAGCACTCGTGCGCATCCTGCAGGCGCACCCAGTTTTTCAGCGCGCCGTGGTAGTGCCCGATATGCAGCGCCCCGGTGGGCCGCATGCCCGACAACACGCGTTCGCGTTCGCTCATGAAGGATCAGACGAAAAGATCGACCACCGCCATCCCAAAGCGGTAAAACGGCACTAAAAAGAAGGTCAGCGTATTGGTGGCGAGCAGCAGGATGACGATGAACATCCCGTACGGCTCCAACCGCGCGAGCGGATAGGCCAGCCGGTCCGGCAGCAGGCCGACCGCGATGCGGCCGCCGTCCAGCGGCGGCAGCGGCAGAAGATTCAGCGCCATCAGACCGATGTTGACGAAGATGCCGGCCTTGGCCATCTCCAGGAAAAAGGCCTCGTTTAATCCGAGCATCACCTGCAGGTTCAGGAAGATCGCCCAGCCGACGGCCATCGCCAGGTTAGCCCCGGGTCCGGCGGCGGCCACCCAGACCATGTCGCGCTTCGGGTGGCGCAGGTTGCCGAAGGCCACCGGCACGGGCTTCGCCCATCCGAACAGGAAGCCCGGTCCACCGGCCAGCTTGGCCACCAGCAAAATGGCGATCGGCACCGCCACCGTGCCGATCGGATCGATGTGGCGCAGCGGGTTGAGCGAAATGCGGCCCGCGAGGTAGGCGGTGGGATCGCCGAAGAGGCGCGCCACGTAGCCATGCGCCGCCTCGTGCAGCGTGATCGCAAACAGCACCGGCAGCGCGTAGACCGCGAGGGTCTGGAGCAGGTCTTCCATGCGCGCGCAGTCTAGCAACCGGATCAGGTCAGCCCGATGGCCGCGAGAGACCCGCAGCCCAGGCGCAGCACGCGCGCCTCGTTGCCGCTGACGTCGATCACGGTCGTCGGTTCGACGCCGGTCGCGCCCCCGTCGATCACCAGGTCGATCGCGTGCTGCAGCCGCGTGCGGATTTCCTGCGCGTCCGTCAGCGGCAGCGGCTCGCCGGGCAGCAGCAGCGTGGTGGAGGCAAGCGGCTGGCCGAGCACGGCGAGCAGCGCGTGCGCCACCGGATGCGCCGGCACGCGGATGCCGATGGTCTT
>JANWXE010000028.1 GCA_025055385.1 Burkholderiaceae bacterium
GGTCAGCGTCCAGGAAATGACCGAGAACTGGGCGTCGTACAGCCACCAGAAGGCGATCGCCGACAGCGCCGTCGGCACGATGAACGGCAGCAGCACGATGGCGCGGATGAAGGCCTTAAACGGCAGGTGCTTGTTCAGCAGTAGCGCCAGCCACAGGCCGAGCGCAAACTTCAGGACGCTCGCCACCGCCGTGTAAAACAGCGTGTTGAACAGCGACAGCAGCGCCACGCTGTCGCGCGTCAGATGGGCGAAGTTGTCCCAGCCGATGAACTGGCCGGGGCGGCCGATCTTGGCGTCGGTGAAGCCGAGCCACGTGCCCAGCCCGAGCGGATAGGTCAGGAACACCAGCAGCAGCGTGCCGGCCGGCAGCATGAACAGCAGCCCCAGCGCGTTGCGGTTGTCCTGCAGCCGCTGCAGAAATGACGTCACACCGGTTCCCCTTGCGAAAGCCCGCGGCGCCACGCGGCGCCGCGGGTGGGCGCGCGCTGCCGCTTATACCTTGTAGTAGCGCATCGCGCGGGCGGCGGCGCGCTCGGCCGCTTCCTTCGGCGAGCGCGCGCCGCTGGCGGCCTCCGCCACCATGTTGACGACGATGAAGTCGGCCATCGCCGCCGCCGAGGCATACCCGAGCGTGCCGGCAAAGCCATGGTGGGTCATGTTCTTCACGCAGTCGCGGTACGGCGTGTGCTTCGGATCGGCGGTCCACACCGGGTTCGCCTCGTACGCCCGCAGCGGCTGCGTGATGTAGCCGATGGCCGCCTGCTGCCACGGCTCGTACTGCTCTTTTTCCATCATGAAGGCGACGAACGCCTTGGCGGCGTTCGGGAACTTCGAATAGCGGAACACCATCGCCTGGGTGAACAGGTGTAGCTCGGTCGGCCGCCCCGCGGGGCCGATCGGGTAGTTGGCATGCCCGATGTCGGCCGCGATCTCGCGCACCTTCGGATCCTGCGCGTTCTTCGCGGCGTAGTAGATCGAGATGCCGTTGTTGGTCAGCGAGATCTGGCCGTCGAGGAACGCCTTGTTGTTGTTCGGATCGAGCCAGGACAGCGTGCCGGGCACGAAGGTCGCGTACAGCTCCTTCGCGTACTCCAGCGCGCGGATCGTCTCCGGGCTGTTGATCACGACATTGTTTTTCTCGTCCACCAGGCGGCCGCCGAAGGCCCACAGCACCCAGTGGCACCAGGAGTTGCCGTCGCCGACCGCGTTGCCGAGCGCGAAGCCGGCCGGTGTGCCTCTCGCCTTCAGCGCCTTGCACAGCTCGAGGAAGCCGGCGGTGTCCTTCGGAAACTGCTTGAAGCCGGCTGCCTCGACATGGCTGATCCGATGCACAAAGGTGGCGCCCGCTGCCCCCAGCGGCAGTCCAATCCATTTGCCGTCGCGCATGCCGTAGATGCGGCAGACGTCGTACCAGCCACCGTACTTCGCGCCCAGGTAGTTAGCGACGTCGCTGAGGTCCACCAGCTTGTCCGGGTACTGATGCGGGTCGTCGAACCAGCCGTAGATGATGTCCGGTCCGCTGCCGACGTTGGCAGCCACCGCCGCCTTCGGCCGCACGTCCTCCCAGCTCTCATTGTCTACGCGCACCTCGACACCGAATTTCTCCGTGAACTTCTTCACGTTAGCCATGAAGGCATCTTCATCGCCCTGCACGAAGCGCTTCCACCGCAGCACGCGCAGCCGCGCGTTCTTCTCTGGCCGGTAGGTGAACGCCGGCGCGGCGCCCTTGGCTTGGGCAGCGGCTTCCTTTGCCGCCAACGGCAAGCCCGCTGCCACGCCGGCCGCCAATTTCAATACATCACGCCGTTTGATGCCGCTCATGTCTCCTTCCTCCTTCTCAGTGGGCGATGTTCGCTGCGGTCATGCGAGCCGGATCCCGCTCGCGGGGTCAAACAGGTAAGTCAGTTGCGGGCGCAGACGCACCACGTCACCCGGATGGAAAACATGTCGCTCACGCACCACAGCGGTGACCGCACGCCCAGCGACGCGGCAAAAGATCTGCGTGTCGGCACCGGTTGGCTCGACCACCACCACTTCCGCCGGCACGCCGCCGTCGGCGGTGACGCTCAGATGCTCGGGCCGCACGCCGACGATCACCTCGGCGCCGGCAGCAACCGGCGCGCCGGGCGGCGCCTGGATCCGAACCCCTTCGCCAACTACGACCGCGCCGTCGGCGATGCGCCCCGGCAGGAAATTCATCGCGGGGGAACCAATGAAGCCGGCAACAAACAGATTGGCGGGGTTGTCGTACAACGCCAGCGGCGTACCGATCTGCTCCACACGGCCGGCGTTCATCACGACGATCTTGTCGGCCATCGTCATCGCCTCGATCTGGTCGTGCGTGACGTACACTGAGGTGGTCTGCAAGCGCTGGTGGAGCGCCTTAATTTCGGTGCGCATCTGCACGCGCAGCTTGGCATCCAGATTAGAAAGCGGTTCGTCGAACAGGAACACTTGCGGCTCACGTACGATCGCGCGGCCCATCGCCACGCGTTGCCGCTGCCCGCCGGAGAGCTGGCGCGGGTACCGGTCTAACAGCTCGGTCAGACCTAAAATCGCGGCGGCCTTGTTCACACGCGCTTCGATTTCCTCCTTCGGGCGCTTGGCCAGCAGCAAGCTGAAGGCCATGTTGTCCCGCACCTTCATGTGCGGGTAGAGCGCGTAGTTCTGGAATACCATGGCAATATCGCGCTCTTTGGGCGGTAGCCGATTCACCACCCGGTCGCCAATGCAGATTTCGCCCTCGGTAATCTCCTCCAGGCCTGCGATCATGCGCAACAGGGTCGTCTTGCCGCAGCCCGAGGGCCCCACCAGCACCGCGAACTCCCCATCGGCGATGTCAATGCTGACACCGCGGATGACGTGCGTTGCGCCGAAATATTTCTGCACGTTGCGGATTGTGACCGACGCCATCTACTTTCCAATCTGGTTGCGTCCTTCCACGACGACGTAGCGCGGGCGCCCAGTGCGCGCCCAGTCGATCAAATTCTGCACCGCCTTGCACCGCAGCTCGACCTCCGCGGCCTCCGAGTAAAACGCCGCATGCGGGCTAAGCAGCACGCGCGGATGTGCAAATAGCGGATGGTGCGCTGGCGGTGGCTCCTGCGGAAGAACATCGAGCGCCGCTGCAGCGAGCGCCCCGGCATTCAGCGCGCTCAGCAGGGCATCGGTGTCGACCACCGCACCGCGCGCCGTGTTGACCAAAATCGCACCGCGCCGCATGCGCGACAGCGTGCGAGCATTGATCAACCCACGCGTCTCATCGGTTAGCGGTACATGCAATGAAACGACGTCCGCCTGCGCGCACAGCGTCTCCAGATCGACCCGCTGCACATAAGGCGGAAAATCGCCGTCAATCAGGTATGGATCGCAGGCAATGACGCGCGCGAACACATTGCGCCCCAAATGCGCCAGGCGCTTGCCGATGCGGCCGAATCCAATGATGCCCAGCGTTAAATCCGAGACGCGAGGCAGCGGACCCGTCATGGTGTAATGCCAGCGCCCAGCACGCACCTGACGGTCAAACTGGGGCAGGTGCCGCAACAGCGCTAACGCCATCGCAAGTGCGTGCGTGGCGACCTCACCTACCCCGTAGTCAGGCGCATTCGCCACCCAAACGCCATACGCACGCGCGTCGTCGATGTTGATCGTGTCGTAACCGGCGCCGTAGCGGCTGGCGATGCGGATTTGCGGACGCGCCGCGAACACGCGGGCATTGACCGGCGCGTACTGCACCAGCAGGCCGTCGCAGCCCGCCGCGGCGTCGATTACGTCCTGCTCGGTTCGGCACTGCGCTTGCACGAACTCCATGCCGGCTTCGCGAAACATGCGCCGCTCCAGGTCAAGATTGGGAAAGTCGTAGTCGGTAACTAGGAAGCGCGCCACGGCCGTCAATGGTTATCGCGCGGCACAAAGGCGCCACTCTTGCCGACCAAGAAGTCGAAATCGGCACCCTCGTTGGCCTGGTTGACGTGCTCGACGTACAGCTTCCAGTAGCCGCGCGTCAGCGGCGGTTGGGGCGGCTTCCACTGCGCCCGCCGGCGTGCAAGCTCCTTATCGTCGACATGTAAATGTAGGCGCCGCCGTGGCACGTCCAGTTCAATGAGGTCGCCGTCGCGCACCAGTGCCAGCGGCCCCCCGGCGGCCGCCTCCGGGGCGACGTGCAGCACCACCGTTCCATACGCGGTGCCGCTCATCCGGGCATCGGAGATGCGCACCATATCGGTGATGCCACGCTTCAACAGCCGCTGCGGCAAAGGCATGTTTCCCACCTCGGCCATGCCCGGGTAGCCCTTAGGGCCGCAGTTTTTCAGGACCAGCACATCATTTGCGTCGATTTTCAGCTTCGGATCGTCAATGCGGCGGTGGAAATCCTCAATGCTGTCGAACACCACCGCGCGCCCCTTGTGTTTCATCAGCCGCGGCGTGGCCGCTGACGGCTTGATGATCGCACCGTCCGGCGCCAGATTGCCGCGCAAGACCGCGATACCCGCATCCCGCTTAAATGGCCGCGAAAACGGCATGATGACGTCGCGGTTGTAGTTCGGCGCATCCTTGCAGTTGTCCCAGATGGTTTTGCCGTTGACGGTGAGCGCGCGCTTATGCAGTAGGCCCGCTTCGCCCAGCTCACGGATTACCGCCGGCAGCCCGCCCGCGTAGCAGAAATCCTCCATTAGGTACTTGCCGCTTGGCATCAAATTGACCAGCGTGTGCACGCCGCGGCCCAGCCGGTCCCAGTCGTCCAGCGTCAGCGGCACGCCGATGCGGCGAGCGATCGCGATCAAGTGGATGACCGCGTTGGTCGAGCCGCCGATGGCGGCATTGACGCGGATCGCGTTCTCAAATGCTTGCCGCGTTAGGATCTGTGACAGTCGCACGTCCTGTTTGACCAGTTCGACGATGCGGCGACCCGCCATGCGGGCCAGCACGTTGCGGCGCGCATCGACGGCAGGATACGCGGCATTGCCCGGCAAGCCCACGCCGAGCGCCTCCACCATCGCGGCCATCGTGGAGGCGGTGCCCATCGTCATGCAATGCCCGTGCGAGCGGTGCATGCAGCTCTCCGCCTCGTGGAACTCGACCTCGCTGATGCGACCGGCGCGCAGATCTTCCGACAGCGACCAGACGTGGGTGCCGGAGCCGATGCGTTCGCCCTTGTACCAGCCCGACAGCATTGGCCCGCCAGAGACGCCAATCGTGGGCAGGTCCACGCTCGCCGCCCCCATCAGCAGCGCCGGCGTGGTCTTGTCGCAGCCCATCAGCAGCACCACGCCGTCGATCGGATTGCCGCGGATCGACTCCTCGACGTCCATGCTCACTAGGTTGCGGTACAGCATGGCGGTGGGCCGCAGCAGCGTCTCGCCGAGCGACATGACCGGAAACTCGAGCGGAAAGCCGCCGGCCTCCCACACGCCCGCTTTCACGTGCTCGGCCAGCGTGCGGAAATGCGAGTTACACGGCGTCAGCTCGGAGTAGGTGTTGCAGATGCCGATGACGGGACGGCCGTCGAACTGATCGTGCGGCACCCCGCGGTTCTTTACCCACGAGCGG
>JANWXE010000083.1 GCA_025055385.1 Burkholderiaceae bacterium
GCAGTTTCAGTTTCATCGTCGGTCTCCTCGTCGGCCCCGGCGATGTGCCGGGCGTTGTCGTAATGATGGCATCGTGCGGCCGCTTACGCCGATCCGTACATTTCCTCGATCAGCGGCGCGTACTTCTTCTGCACCAGCGCCCGCTTCAGCTTCATCGTCGGGGTCAGTTCCTCGTCCTCGGCGGTCAGCCGCCGGTCGATCAGGCGGAACTGCTTGACCTGCTCCACGCGCGCGAACTTCTTGTTCACGCGCTCGACCTCGCCACGGATCAGCTCGATGACCTCCGGCGCGCGCGTCAGGCTGGCGTAATTCGAGAACGGCACGTCGTGGTCCTGCGCCCATTTCTCGACGTTCTCCTGGTCGATCATGATCAGGGCCGTCAGATACGGCCGGCGGTCGCCGATGACGACCGCATCGGTGATGTAGGGCGAGAATTTCAGCTCGTTTTCGATCTCGCTCGGCGTGACGTTCTTGCCGCCGGCGGTGATGATGATGTCCTTCATGCGGTCGGTGATGCGGAAGTAGCCGTCCGCATCGACCTCGCCAACATCGCCCGTGTGCAGCCACCCGTCGGCGTCGATGGTCTCTGCCGTCTTCTGCGGTTGGTTTAAGTAGCCCTTGAACACAACCGGTCCGCGGATCAGCAGCTCGCCGCTTTCCGCCACCTTCACCTCGCAGAACGGCGCGGCCGGGCCGATGCGGCCGGGCTTGATCTTGGCCGGCGGCGTGGCGGTGGAGGCGCCGCAGCTTTCGGTCTGGCCCCACACCTCGCACATGTGCGCGCCGAGCGCCAGGTACCAGCGCACCAGGTCCGGCGAGATGGGGGCGGCGCCGGTGATCAGCAGGCGCGCGCGGTCGATGCCGATCGCGCGCCGCACGTTGGCCAGCGCGACGAAGCGCGCGACGCGGAACAGCGTCTTCAGCCAGCCCGGGATCGGTTCGCCGGCCACATAGCGGTCCGCGACCTGGTAGCCGACGCCGATCGCCCAGCGATAGACGGCCTGCTGCAGCGGCGTCGCCTCCTTTAACGCGATCGTGATGCCGGAGTAGAACTTCTCCCATACGCGCGGCACCGCGACCATCACGGTGGGGGCGATCTCGCGCACGTTCTCCGGCACGGTGTCCGGGTTTTCGACGAAATTCAGCTTGGTGCCGGTATACAACGCGAAGAACGCGCCGCCGACCCGCTCGGCGACGTGGCAAAGCGGCAAAAACGCGATGCGCTCGTCCTGCTCGTCCTGCGCGATGATGGTGTTGTAGCCGCGCACCGTGTAGACGATGTTATGGTGCGTGAGCATCGCGCCCTTGGGCTTGCCGGTGGTGCCGGAGGTGTAGATCAGCACGGCGACGTCCTCAGGCTTGGGGATCGCGATGCGGCGCTCCCATTCGGCCGGATCGGGGTACCGCCGGCCGAGCTCGCGCAGCGCCTGCAGGCTCATCACCTGCGGGTCCTGAAAGCGCTGCAGGCCCTCCATGTCGAACACGAAGATCTTGCGCAGTTGCGGCAGCCGCGCGCGCACCGTCAGTACCTTGTCCAACTGCTCCTCATCCTCGACAAAGATGTAGACAGATCCAGAGTCGGTCATCAAGTACTCAACCTGCTCCGGGGAATCAGTCGGATAAATGCCGTTGCTGATGCCGGCAGCCGTCAGCACGCCAAAATCGGCAAATACCCACTCGCGGCGCGTGTTGGACAGGATCGAGACGGTCTCGCCGGGCGCAAAACCAAGCGCCACCAGCCCGAGCGCGATCTCACGCACGATCTCGCCAAACTCGCGCCAGGTCGTCGACTGCCATATGCCTAATTCTTTCTGCCGCAGCCAAACCGCATCGCCGCGCTGGCGCACCGCGTGCAGGCACATTTGCGGCAGCGTATCCCCGGGCACCACGATCTCGTGGCGGGGCGAAAAACGCGACAGGTCCCAGAGCACACTCATCGCCAGGTCTTGCGTTTTTTCCAGCGCCGCTCGCCGCGCGCACCGGCTTCCTTGATGCCGAGATAGAACTCTTTGATGTCCTCTTTTTCGCGCAATCGCGCGCAGGTGTCCTCCATCACGATGCGTCCGTTTTCCAGCACATAGCCGAAGTCGGCGGTGGCGAGCGCCAGATGAGCGTTCTGCTCCACCAGCAAAATCGTGGTGCCCTGCTCATGGTTGATGCGGCGGATGATGGCGAAAATCTCCTGCGTGAGCTTCGGCGACAGGCCCAGGCTCGGTTCGTCCAGCAGCATTAGCTTTGGCCGACCCATCAGCGCACGCGAGATCGCCAGCATTTGCTGCTCACCACCGGACAGCCGCCCGGCCTCTTGCTGGGCGCGCGCGCGCAGCACCGGGAAGTAGCCGTAAACAGTCTGCAGATCGCGCGCCACCGCATCGCGGTCGCGCCGCGTGTAAGCGCCCATCATCAGGTTGTCATGCACGGACAGCAGCGGAAACACCTCACGCCCTTCTGGCACGTGGCAGATGCCGCGGCGGACGATGTCGGCCGGATCGTGGTTGTGGATCGCCTCGCCTTCAAAGATGATTGCGCCCTTTTGAATGTCCAGGATGCCGGAGATTGCCTTCAGCACCGTGGTCTTGCCGGCGCCATTGGCGCCCAGCACGGTGACAATCGTGCCCTGCCGCACCTCGAGGCTGACGCCGCGGATCGCCTTCACCGGCCCGTAAGCGGCCTCGACGTTAGTCAGTTTCAGGATCGCCTCGCTCACGGCGCCGCCCCCAGGTAGGCCTCAATCACCGCCGGGTTAGATTGCACTTCCTTCGGGGTGCCCAACGCCAGCACCTCGCCTTGGTTGAGTGCCAGCACGCGGTCGGATACCCGATTCACCAGCCGCATGTCGTGCTCGACCATCAGCACGGTGATGCCCAGATCGTTCTTGATGTCGGAGATCCAGAAGGCCATGTCATCGGTTTCCTCGACGTTCAAGCCTGAGGACGGCTCATCAAGCAGGAGCAGCCGTGGTTCGGTGGCGAGCGCACGTGCCAGCTCCACCACCTTGCGCACGCCGTACGGCAAGCTGGCGACGATGGCGTCGCGGTAATGCTGCAGGTCGAGGAAATCGATCACTTGCTCGACCTTCTCGCGGAACGCCCGTTCGGCACGCCAGGCCGCCGGCGTGAACAGGATTTCCTGCCACAGGCGCGTCGTGCGATGCCGGTGGCGGCCGATCAGCAGGTTGGACAGCACAGTGGCATGCTCGAACAGCTCGATGTTCTGAAACGTGCGCGCGATCCCGAGCCGCGCGATCTCATGCGGCGGCACCGCCAACAGATCCTTTCCATCGAAATATAGGCGTCCGCTACTGGGCTCGTAAATGCGGCTGATCAGATTGAACACCGAGGTCTTGCCGGCGCCGTTGGGGCCGATGAGCGTGAACACCTCACCGGCGCGCACCTCGAAGCTGACGCCGTTGACCGCGCGCACGCCGCCGAAAGACAGCGACAGGTTTTCCGCCACCAGCAGTGCGCTCATTTCAGGCGCTCCGTTTTCTGGAACGATTTCTGCCGCCGGAACATGCCGCGCCGGTACAGCGGGAACAGCTGGAAGTACGTGCGAATCTTCAGCCAGCGACCATAGATGCCATACGGCTCCAGCAGCACAACCAGAATCATCACCAAGCCGAAGATCACCGGCTTCAATCCGGTGGCATTGGCCAGTGCCGCTGGCAGAAAATCCTTGAACCAGGAGACAAACTGCGGCAGCACGATAATGAAAGCGGCTCCAAAGAAGGCGCCGTGGATGGAGCCCAGGCCGCCGATCACGATCATCAGCAGCAGCTCGATCGACTGCAGGATCGTGAACTGCTCCGGCGTAATGAAGCGAATCTGATGCGCATACAGCGCGCCGGCCACACCTGTCATAAACGCGGAGATGGCGAACGCAACCGTCTTATAGCGCGCCAGCGAAATGCCCATGCTCTGGGCGGAGATCTCCGAGTCGCGGATGGCGATGAAGGCGCGGCCGGTTGCGCTGCGCAGCAGGTTCAGCACCGCGAACGTGGCGGCGACAGCGAAGGCCAGGCACAGGTAGTACAGGGCGGCGGTGCTGTCGAAGCGGAAACCGGCGATCACCGGCGCCGGCACCTGCAGCCCCGAGTTGCCGCCTGTCACGGACTCCCAGCGCGCGGCGATCTCCTCGACGATAAAGCCAAAGGCCATCGTGGCAATCGCAAGGTAAATGCCGCGCACGCGCAGCGCCGGCAGCCCGACCACGACGCCCACCGCAGCCGACAGCGCCGCCGCCGCCGCGATCGCCAGCAGGAACGGCCAGCCGGCGGTGACGAGCAGCGTGTGGGTGTAGGCACCGACGCCCATGAAAGCGGCGTGGCCAAGCGAGACTTGACCGGTGTAGCCGGTCAGCAGCATCAATCCGAGGCCGACGATGCCGTAGATCGCGATGAACACCATCTGCGACAGCAGGTACTCCGCGCTCCACAGTGGCGCGGTCAACAGGGCCAGCGCGAGCAGGCCGTACCAGAAGCGCTGGCCGTTGTGCTGAATTAGCGCGATGTCTTGGTCGTAACTGGTCTTGAACAGGAAACGCACGTCACACCCGCTTGCGCGCCGTCTCGCCAAAGAGGCCGGTTGGCTTTACGATCAGCATGATTAAAACGACCACGTAGGCCGCGACATCCTTGAAGCCTTCCGGCAGGTAAAAGCCTGCGAGTGCCTCCACCACGCCGATAATCAGGCCACCGATGATCGCGCCAGGCAGCGAACCGAAACCGCCCACCACCGCGGCCGGGAAGGCCTTCAGTCCAATAAAGCCCATGTTCACGTGTACGAACGTGATCGGCGCCAGCAGCAGGCCAGCGGCGGCCGCCACGGCCGCCGATAGCGCCCACACCAGCCCGTTGAGGCGCTTCACCGGTATGCCCATGTAATAGGCGGCGAGTTGGTTTTGCGACGCCGCCTGCATCGCGATGCCGATCTTGGTGAAGCGGAACAACGCGTACAGCAGCGCGCACAGCACGGCCGTGGCGCCGATGACGATCAGTTGCGGCACCGACAGCACGACGCCGCCGGCGGTGATCGTGGCGAAGCGGTACGGCACATCCAGCGCAAAGGTCTCGGTGCCGACATTCGGCACCATCGTCACCGCGCCGCGCGCCACATAGCCGAAGCCGATTGTCATCAGCACGATTGCAAACGCCGGCTGCCCGACAATGGGCCGCAAAATAGCGCGCTCAACCGCCAAGCCCACTAGTGCCATCACGGCCAGCGCGAAGGCTGCCGCCAGCCAGATCGGCCAGCCGAAGCCGGCATACGCGAGCAGCCCGGCAAACGCGCCGAGCATCATCAGTTCGCCCTGCGCGAAATTGACCGTCTCGGTCGCCTTGTAGATCAGCACGAAGCCAAGCGCGATCAGGCCGTAAATACAGCCTTGCGCGATACCGCTGACGAGGATCTGCAGTACCTGCACGGATGCCCTCCCTGGCGGGCCCGTGTAACGGGCGGTCGGACGCGCAGTCTAGGGGCGGCCGCTGCGGCTGGCAATCTCGCACAGCAACGAAGCCGCAGACCAACCAAGCAGTTGCTTTGTGACGGCTACGTCACTAGCATCGGCCGCGATGGCTGCTGCCGACCTTCCCCAGCCGAGCTCTCGTCGCCGCGCCGCGACCGCCGCACGGCGGCGCGGCAACGGTGATGCCAACCGACGCACGCAGCTGGTGCGCGTGGCAGCACGGCTGTTTCGCGAGCGCGGCTTCAATGGCACGACGGTGCGCGACATCGCGCAGGCGGTCGGTATGCGCTCGGGCAGCCCGTTTTATTACTTCGACAGCAAAGAGCAGATCCTGTTTGCCGTGATGGAGGAGGGGTTACGGGTGGGGCTGGTGCGCAGCGAGGCGGCAGTCGCCAGCGGCGGCAGCGCGCGCCAACGCTTTGCCAAGCTGGTGCGCGCGCACCTTGGCATTCTGCTGGAGGATGGTTCCGATTTCATCCCGGTGATGCTGTATGAATGGCGCCGGCTGCCGGCCTCCTACCGGCGGCGCTTAATTGCGGTGAAAGACCGCTACGATGCGCTTTGGCAGCAGCTGATTGCCGAGCTGATCGCGCAGGGCGCGCTGCGCGGTGACCCCAAGCTGGCGCGCCTGCTTATCCTCGGGGCAGTGAACTTTGCGGCCACCTGGTACCGACGCAACGGGCCGCTGTCGATCGATCAGCTCGCGCACGCCACAACCGAGTTTTTCCTCACCCCCGCGCGTTCAGGCAAAGCACGATGAAGACCGTTCGGATCGGCGCCGGTCTCGGTTTTTACGGCGACTCCTGGCGGCCCGTGGCCGCAACGCTCGCCCACGGCGGTGTGCAGTACATCGCCTCCGATCACCTGTCGGAGCTGACGCTTGCCATCCTGCGCAAGGATCTGGCCAAGGATCCAAACGCCGGCTATACGCGCGACCTGGTGCCGATGATGACTGCGCTGTGGCCATCGGCCCATGGCGTGCGTTTCATCCTGAATGCCGGCGGGCTGAATCCGCTGGGCGCGCGCGACGCGCTGGTGGCGGCCTTCCGCGCCAAAGGCTGGCGGGCGCGCATTGCGGTCGTCACGGGCGATGACGTGCTGGCGCGGCTGGACGAATTGGTCGCCGCCGGCGAGCCGCTCGCGCACATGGACACCGGCGCGCCGCTGGCTGCAGTGCGCGATCGTATCGTGTTCGCCAACGCCTACCTGGGCGCGGCGCCGATCGTGCAGGCGCTCGCCTCCGGCGCCGACATCGTGCTCACGGGCCGCGTGGCCGACGCCGCGTTAACGTTGGCACCGATCGTGCACGAACTGGGCTGGCCGCTTGCGGCCCGCACGCAGCAGGACTGGGATCGGCTCGCGCTTGCGTTAACAGTCGGCCATCTGCTCGAGTGCTCCGGGCAGGGCAGCGGCGGCAACTTCGGTTCCGCGGGGCGCTGGGCCGAGATTCCGGATCTCGGCCACATCGGCTATCCGATCGCCGAGGTGCGCGAGGATGGAAGCGCAGTCATCACGAAGGCGCCCGGCACCGGCGGCCGCGTCAGTTTCGACACCGTGCGCCAGCAGCTTCTTTACGAAGTGCATAACCCGCACGCGTATGTCTCGCCGGACGTGGTGCTCGACATGGGCACGTTGCGGCTGCGCGACCTCGGCGGCGACCGGGTCGAGGTCAGCGGCGCCACCGGCCACCCGCGGCCAGCGAAGCTGAAGATCGTGGCCGGCTACGAGGACGGCTGGATGGGGCAAGCGGTGGTCGGTTTCTGCTGGCCAGATGCTTACCGTAAAGCGCAGGCTACCGTGGCGCTGATCGAGGAACAGCTGCGCGAGCAGAAGCTGCCCGTGCAGGAGCTGTGCGTCGAATACCTGGGGGTGAACGCCTTCCTCGGTCCGCATGCCGATCTGTCGCACGTGCATGAGATGAACGAGGTCTGGCTGCGCATGGCAGTACGCACGCACGACAAACGTATCGCGGAAGCATTTCCGCGGCTGTTTCCATGGCTGGCGCTGTCCGGCCCGCCGTACATGGGCGGCTTCCACGGTATGGCGCCGGCCAGCCAGTTGCTTGGTCACTGGCCGGCGCTTGCCGCGCGCGAGCTCATCGAGGGCGCCGTGAAAGTCGAACTGACGGAGGTCGGATGAGGCTTGCCGACATCGCGCACGCGCGCAGCGGCGACAAGGGCGACCGCGCTGACATCGGCGTATTCGCTTACGACGAAGCCGGCTACGCGCGCATCAAGCAGGCGCTGACGCCTGAGCGCGTGCGCGCGCATTTCGCTTGGCTGCAGATCACCGCCGCGCACGTCTACCCGCTGGACAACCTGCTCGCCGTCAAGATCGTGCTGGATGGCGCGCTATCCGGCAACGCAGCGCGCAACCTGCGCTCCGACAACCTGGGCAAGACGATCGCCGCCGCGCTGCTGCGCATGGAACTATGACGGTGCGCATCG
>JANWXE010000125.1 GCA_025055385.1 Burkholderiaceae bacterium
CCGAACCTGAAGATCTACAAGCCGTGGCTCGATCAAACGTTCATCGACGAACTCGGCGGCCGCGCGGAAATGAGCGCCTTTTTGGCTGCGCACGGCTTTACTTATCGCATGAGTGCGGAGAAGGCGTACTCAACCGATGCCAACCTGCTGGGCGCTACCCACGAAGCGAAGGATCTGGAGCGGCTGGACGCCAGCGTCCGCATCGTGCAGCCGATCATGGGCGTCGCTTTCTGGCGCGAAGACGTCGTCGTGCGGCCGGAGGAAGTGACGGTGCGCTTTGAGGAGGGCCAGCCGGTCGCGCTCAATGGCGTCGAATATAGCGACCCGGTGGCGTTGATGCTGGAGGCCAATCGCATCGGCGGCCGCCACGGGCTGGGGATGAGCGACCAAATCGAAAATCGCATCATCGAAGCGAAAAGCCGCGGCATCTACGAGGCGCCCGGCATGGCGTTGCTGTTCATTGCGTACGAGCGGTTGCTCACCGGCATTCATAACGAGGACACGATTGAGCAGTATCGTGAAAATGGCCGGCGCTTGGGTCGACTGCTTTATCAGGGCCGCTGGTTTGATCCGCAAGCAATCATGCTGCGCGAGGCCGCCCAGCGCTGGGTGGCACGCGCGATCACCGGTGAGGTGACCCTTGAATTGCGGCGCGGCAACGACTACTCGATCCTTGACACCCGCTCGCCGAATCTGACCTACAAGCCTGAGCGGCTGACCATGGAGAAAGGCGAAGCGTTCTTCACGCCGCAGGATCGCATCGGGCAACTGACGATGCGCAACCTGGACATCGCCGACACGCGCGACAAGCTGCTTATTTACAGCAAGGCCGGGCTGCTGTCGGCGTCGCGGGACTCCGGCCTGCCGCGTCTGGCAAACGCAGCGCTCGGGCCCTCTGGCAGCAAGCAGACCGGCAGCGATTGAAAAACCTCTGAGAAACCGCTGCGCCTAGGGGCAGGTGCACGCAGCAGCGCAGCAAGCGACGCGAGAAATCCAAACGACCGGCAAGCCGCGGGCACCCTGCACGGCCGCGATCCACGCGCGCCGTAGGGTTCAGTGGCTCCTCAAACGACGACCGGCTCCGGCTCCAGCCAGATGCCGAAGCGTTCGCGCACTTTTTCCTGCACCTCGCGCGCCAGCGCGAGGATCTCCGCGCCGGCGGCGCCGCCCCGGTTGACCAGCACCAAGGCCTGCCGCTCGTAAACGCCGGCGCGACCGCGCGTTGCGCCTTTCAGGCCAGCGGCCTCGATTAGCCAGCCGGCGGCCAGCTTGAAACGCCCGCCCGGCAGCGCGTAGCTGACCAGCGACGGATAGTGGGCGATCAGAGCCCGATGCTGCTCGCGGGTCACCACCGGGTTCTTGAAAAAACTGCCGGCATTGCCCAGCGCGGCCGGATCGGGCAGCTTGCGTCGCCGAATTGCGATCACCGCCTCAAAGATGTCGCGCGGCTGGGGGTTCGCCACGCCGCGGGCGGCGAGCTCCTGCGCCACATCGGCGTAATGTGCGACCGGTTGCCACCGCTTGGGCAGCGCCAGGGTGACCGCTGTGATGAGGCGGCGCCCGGCCAACGCACGCTTAAAAACGCTATCCCGATAGCCAAAGTCGCAGTCAGCCGCGTTCATCACGACAAATGAGCGGGTTTCAAAGTCCCAGGCGGTTAGCGCGTGGAAACGCTCGGCCAGCTCCAGACCATAGGCACCGATGTTCTGGATCGGCGCGGCGCCTACGGTGCCAGGAATGAGCGCAAGGTTCTCTAGGCCCGGGCGCCCCATCGCCAGCAGCCGCTCTACGGTCTGATGCCAGTTTTCGCCTGCTCCAACCTCAAACAGCCAGGCGTGCTCAGTTTCGCCACACGGGCGCAGGCCGGGCAGTTCAACGCGAAGCACCACGCCGTCAAAGTCGCGCGTAAACAGCACGTTGCTGCCGCCGCCGAGGATTAGCCGCGGTTGTTCGCGCAAGCGTTTATGTTCCTCCAGGGCAGCAAGGTCTCGCGGCGTGCGCACCCGGACCAGATACCGCGCCCGCGCGTCGACGCCAAATGAATTAAGCGCGCGCAGTGAGACGTTTTCCTCCACATGCAAAGGCATGGCGCGCAGTATAGAAACGAGCGTTTCTCTGTCTTTAGCGCCTCGCCGCGGCGGCGCACGGAAAGCTAGCCGGCCGCTTGGCCGCAGACATTGCCAACAGCCTCGTCGCCGATCGCCATCCCAATAAAATGGGATAAAATCCGGCGAACAGATGAAGCCTCGCGTCCGTCACTACGACCCATTCGCCAACATCACGCTTGCGCCGCTTTCACGCGCAGGCAGACCTGCGACCGCACAAGGCAGTCGCGACGCACCGGCCGATCCTCGCTCAGTGCTCGAAAAGCGTTACCCGGCGATCTTGCAGTCTATCAAGCTGATGTGGGGCTATCCGGAGCTGAACGCTTACTTTGATAAGCTCTGGCTGGCTGACGGCAACCAGACGCCGATCGACCCGGAGGCCATGTCCGAGCTGATGTTGCTCGCGCGCGTGCATCAGGAGCTCGTGCCGGCGCGCCCGGCGCGTACACTTGCCTCGATTTACGGAACCGATTACGCCTCAGCGCGGCGGCGCGACATTTGGGAGGATGTTCCGCGCCGGCGCTAGCCGCACCGCGCGCCGCACGGTGGGCAGGCGCATGTGTCACCGCCCCGCCGGCTCCATACACAGCCCCTCACGCCAGCGGTCGTAAAGGCGCGCCGCCAGTGTATTCATCCGCGTACAACGCACCTGGACCTGCCGCAGCATCGCCTCGGCATCCTGCACGCCCGGGCCGCCGGTGGCGCGCCCCTCTGCGTCGATTTCGTCACGCCAGTCTGGCTGCGCCAACCAGCTGTGAATCAGCTCGGGCGTCATCTCGCAATGGAACTGCAGGCCCAGATGCGCAAATCCGTCGCGCTCCAGCACGAAGGCCTGATGCGCGCACAGTGAGCTGGCAAGGAAGTTGCGTGCTCCTGCCGGAATTGCAAACGTCTCGCCGTGCCATTGAAAGACTTCAAATGTCGTCAACGCCGCGTCGCCCAGCCAGCGCCGCGCCACCTCAGCGTCGGTGACCGTCACCTCGCACCAGCCAATTTCCTTAACCCGATGTCGAGAAACCGGGGCACCGAAAGCCTTCGCGAGCAACTGGCCACCGAGGCAGTGGCCGATGACCGGGATCCGCGCGGCATCGGCGGCGCGGATCAGTGCCAGCTCCGCTTCGATCCACGGCAGCGCATCGTTGACGCTCATCGGCCCGCCCATCAGGCAAACGCCTGCAAAGGCGCGCGGATCCTCCGGTACGGGTTCGCCGCGATACGGATGAAAGACCTCGCAGCGCAGCCCGCGGGCGGCAGCCCATTCGAGGAAATAGCCCGGCAGGACGTCCGGCGCGTGTTGGAAGACCGCAATCGGTCGCATAGGCCCGTCACGCCGTCGAGCGCGCCCGCCGCGGTGAGGCCAGCAGATGACCGAAACGCGCGCGAATCGACTCCTCAATGCCAGCCGCATCCAGTCCAACGCTGGCAAGCAGCCGCGCCGGATCACCGTGATCGATGAATTCGTCTGGCAGCCCTAAATGCAGAATCGGGCGCTCGATGCGCAGCTCGGCCAACGCCTCTGAACAGGCCGAACCCGCCCCGCCCATCACCACGTTCTCCTCCACCGTCACCAGCGCATCATGCGTTTCCGCCAACCGGCGCAACAACTCCCGGTCAAGTGGTTTGACGAAGCGCATGTTAGCCACCGTCGCATCCAGCGCCTCGGCGGCGGCGAGCGCCGGATGCACCATCGAACCGAAGGCGAGGATTGCGATGCGCCGCCCCGCCGGCGCGCGGGACTCGCGTCGCACTTCGCCGCGTCCCACCGGCAACGTCTTCAGGTCCGGATCGACCGGCACACCGACGCCGCTGCCGCGCGGATAGCGCACCGCTGCCGGTCCATCCAGGCGAAACGCGGTGGTTAGCATCATGCGGCACTCGTTCTCGTCGGCCGGCGCCATCACGGTCAGATTTGGAATGCAGCGCAGGAAGGAGAGATCAAACGCGCCGTGATGGGTGGCGCCATCGGCGCCGACCAGGCCCCCGCGGTCGAGCGCGAACACCACCGGCAGATTTTGGATCGCCACGTCGTGAATCAACTGGTCATAGGCGCGCTGCAGAAAGGTGGAGTAGATCGCCACCACCGGCTTCATGCCCTCGCAGGCCAGCCCCGCGGCAAAGGTCACCGCGTGCTGTTCGGCAATGCCAACGTCGAAGTAGCGGTGCGGGAATTCCTGCTCGAAGCGCACCAGGCCCGAGCCCTCGCGCATCGCCGGCGTGATGCCAATCAGGCGCGGGTCAGCGCGCGCCATGTCGCACAGCCAGTCGCCAAACACCTGCGTGTAGGTCGGCTTGGCCGGCGCAGCTTTTTTGACGCCTTCCTTCGGGTCGAAGCGTCCAGGGCCGTGATACAGCACTGGGTCGGCCTCAGCTAGCTTATAGCCGTAGCCCTTGCGTGTGACCACGTGTAGGAATTGCGGACCGTCGAGAGCCTTCAGGTTAGTCAGCGTGGGGATTAGCGCGTCAAGGTCATGACCATCGATGGGGCCGATGTAGTTAAAGCCGAATTCCTCGAACATCGTGCCCGGCACCACCATGCCCTTGGCGTGTTCCTCGAACTTGCGCGCCAGCTCAAAGAGCGGCGGCACCGGGCGCAGCATCTGCTTGCCGACGCTCTTGGCCGCGGCGTAAAACTTGCCGCTCATCAGCCGCGCCAAGTAGCGGTTCAGCGCACCCACCGGCGGAGAAATCGACATGTCGTTGTCGTTTAAAATCACTAACAGGCGGATGTTTTCGGTCACGCCGGCGTTGTTCAGCGCCTCGAACGCCATCCCAGCCGTCATCGCGCCGTCACCGATTACCGCAATATGGTGGCGCTGCTCGCCTTTGTTCCGCGAAGCCACCGCCATGCCGAGCGCCGCGGAAATCGAGGTTGACGAATGGGCGGTGCCGAAGGTGTCGTACTCGGACTCGCAGCGGCGCGGGAACCCCGAGATCCCGCCGAACTGCCGTAGCGTGGCCATCGCTTCGCGCCGGCCGGTCAAAATCTTGTGCGGGTAGCTCTGATGACCGACATCCCAGATGAGCCGGTCGTTCGGCGTGTCGAATACGTAGTGCAACGCGATTGCCAGTTCTACCGTCCCTAGGTTGGATGACAGATGGCCGCCGGTGCGCGATACCGATTCCAAGATGAAGGCGCGCAGCTCGTCGGCCAGTTGCTTCAGTTGCGCGCGCTCCAGGCGACGCAGGTCAGCCGGCGAGTCGATGGTCTTTAGCAGCTCGTACATCGCAGGGGCCTTCAGTGCGAGCGCAGCACGATGAAATCAGCTAATTGTCGCAGACGCTCCGCTGCGGCTCCTGCCTGCGCCAGCGCTGCATGCGCTTGCTGCCGTAGCGCTTCGGCCCGTGCCCGCGCCGCCGCCAGGCCGAGCACGGACACGTAGGTCGGCTTGTCCTGGCGCGCGTCCTTGCCGGCGGTCTTGCCCAGCGCCTCAGCGCTGCCTTCCACGTCGAGCACGTCGTCGACAATCTGGAATGCTAGACCGATCGCGTCACCGTAGCGATCTAGCGCACGCAACGCATCGCCCTGCAGCTGCCCCGCCAGCGCGCCCATCCGAACCGACGCGAGCAGCAGCGCACCGGTTTTCATCCGGTGCATCGTCTCCAGTTCTTCCAGGGTAAGCCGCTGGCCGACAGCCGCCAGGTCAATGGCCTGGCCGCCGCACATGCCGGCGGTGGAGGCCGCATGCGCCAGCTCGCGCATCAGCGCCGCCCGCACCTCGCAGCAGGCCGGCGCATCAGCTAGCACACGGAAAGCCTCGGCTTGCAGCGCATCGCCGGCCAGCATCGCGGTAGCCTCATCGAAGGCCACGTGCACGGTCGGCCGCCCCCGCCGCAGCACGTCGTCGTCCATGCACGGCAGATCGTCATGGATCAGCGAGTACACGTGCACGAATTCCACCGCCAGCGCCGCGCAGTCCAGTACCGCTGCCTCGGCACCTGCCCACTCTCCCGCAGCGTACACGAGCAGCGGCCGCACGCGCTTGCCGCCGCCTAGCACCGCATAGCGCATCGCCTCGTGCAGGCGCTGCGGCCGGCGGCCTGACGGCGGCAGCGCCGCCTCTGCACAGGTCTCGAAGCGCCTCAGGCGCTCCTGCATCCAGCACGCAAGCGACACCCCGCCGTCTGTCGTCATGCGGATCCGCCCTGCCCGCCACGCAGCTGCGCCGCATCGAGCGGCTTCAGCAGATCGCCCTCCAGCACCTTGATCTGCTCTTCGGCGGCCGCCAGCCGGCTCTGGCAGAATTTGACGAGCTCCGCCCCGCGGCGGTAAGCCGCGATCGATTCTTCCAGCCCAAGTGTGCCCGATTCCATGCTCTGGACGATCGCTTCCAGTTCCTGCAGCGCCTGTTCAAAGCTCAGGTTCTGATCGGGCGGCTCCTGCGCCATATGGACTCCCCACAAGGCGCGCGATTGTAGTCCGCAGCACAGCCGCTACACTGCCGCCCGCCATGCACTACACGACGCTGATCGATGTACAGGCGCTTGCCACAGCACGCGACCGCTGCTGCGTCGTCGACTGCCGGCACGACTTGGCCGATCCTGAAGCGGGCCGCCGCGCCTATGCCCAGGGTCATATCCCGGGTGCCTTCTTCGCCGACGTCGAAACCGATCTTTCCGGGCCGAAGTGCGGCACCCATGGGCGCCATCCGCTGCCGGCGCGTGACGCGCTGCTGGCGACGATGCGCCGCTGGGGCTTGCATGATGACACGCAGCTGGTGGCGTACGACGCGCACGGCGGCTCCTTTGCCGCGCGGCTGTGGTGGCTGGCACGCTGGCTCGGCCACGAAAAGGTGGCGATCCTCGACGGCGGCTGGCAGGCCTGGGTCGCCGCCGGGCTGCCGACCGAACAGGACGAACCGTTACCCGGCGCCGGAACGCTGACCGCGCGAGCGCCGCTGGAATGGCCCGTCGACGTGGAGGCGGTGCTCGCTGCCCATGCGTCGCCCGATGCGCTGTTAATCGATGCCCGCGCGCCCGACCGCTATGCCGGCCGGCAGGAAACCCTGGACCCCGTGGCCGGGCATATTCCGGGCGCGGTGAACCGCTTCTGGCAATCGAATCTGGCGGCCGGCCGCTTCAAGGACGCCGCATCGCTGCGCGCCGAGTTCGACGCTCTGCTGGCGGGCCACGACAGCGCGCAGGCCATTCACTACTGCGGCTCTGGCGTCTCCGCCTGCCACAACATCTTGGCGATGCGCATCGCGGGGCTGTCGCCTGGCCGCCTGTACGCCGGCTCGTGGAGCCAGTGGGTCGCCGATCCTGCCCGGCCGGTGGCGCAGCGGCCCACGCCCTGATACGCGCCGCGCCTCAGTGCGCAAGCCCCGTGAGCAGGGCCGCGATTAGCACCCCCGCAAGGACCAGGACCACCTCGGGCGCCGAACGGCGCAGCGAGGCGCGCCGCATCATCTCCGGCAGCAGGTCCGACAGCGCGATGTAAATGAAGCTTGCCGCCGCCAGCGCCAGCGCGTACGGCAGCAGCGCCTGCAGAGCGTCCAGCACGAAGTAGCCCGTCAGGCCACCGACCACCGCCGCGGCGCCGGACAGCAGGTTGAAGACGAAGGCGCGCCGGCGCGAGAAGCCGGCATTCAGCAGGATCATGAAATCGCCGACCTCGTGCGGGATTTCGTGCGCGATCACCGCCAGCGTAGCCGCCAGGCCGAGCTGCACGTCGACCACGAAGGCGGCGGCGATCATCACGCCGTCGGCAAAATTGTGGAAGGCATCGCCGATCAGTACCGGCCAGCCGCCGCGGCGCGCCTCGCGCGCGTCGTGCCCGGCGGCATGGCCGTGCGCATCGCCCTCGTGGTGATGCGTGTGGTGGATCAGCGCCAGCTTCTCCAGCAAGAAGAAACCCAGGATCCCCCCAACCAGCAGCCAGCCGAGCGCATGCGGATCGGCCTCGCTGTGGAACGCTTCCGGCAGCAGGTCCGTGAAGGCCACCGTCAGCAGCAGCCCGGCTGAGACGCACACCAGCCGATCGACCAGCGCCGTTAGCCAGCGGAAACTGAGCCATGCCGCCAAACCGATCGACAGGACCGTAGAAGCGACGTTGGCAGCGATGATGTAGGCAAGCGTGCTTGACATGGCGGATGCGGTGAACGCACCCACCATATCAAACGTGTCAAGGTCCGCCGAAGCGTCTTAAGTCAGGTGCCGGCGGAACCACTCGACGCAGCGCTTCCAGCCGTCCTCCGCCGGCTCCTTGCGGTAACTCGGACGGTAATCGGCATGAAAGGCGTGCGGCGCGTCCGGATAAAGGATGATCTCAGACATGGTGTTACCAGCAGCTTTTAACGCCCCGCGCATGCGCTCCACCGTGTCGTTCGGGATGCCGGCATCGGCGGCGCCGTAAAGACCCAGCACCGGGGCCTTGATTTGCGCAACCACGTCAATCGGATGGCGCGGCGTATTTGGTGTAGCCTCCCCGACCAGACGCCCGTACCAGGCAACCCCCGCCTTCACGCGCGGGTTGTGCGCCACATACAGCCAGGTGATGCGGCCGCCCCAGCAGAAGCCGGTCACCCCAAGCCGGCGGGGGTCGCCGCCGTGCGCCGCCGCCCAGGCCGCTGTCGCATCTAAATCGGCCATGACCTGTTCGTCGGGCACTTTTGAGACGATCTCGCGCAGCAGCGTCGGGATGTCGTTGTACTTGGAGGGATCGCCCTGCCGGGCGAACAGCTCCGGGGCCACCGCCAGGAAGCCCGCCTTGGCGAAGCGTCGGCACACGTCCTTGATGTGTTCGTGCACGCCGAAGATTTCCTGCACGACCAGAATCGTCGCGAGGCCCGCCCCGCCGGCGGGTTGCGCACGGTAAGCAGGCATTTCCCCGTCTTTCACCGCAATCCTGACTTCACCCGCGGTCAGGCCCTGTGTGTCGGTGACGATCATCGTCTGCGCGGCCACCGGCAGCACGGCGGCGGCAAAGCCCGCGCCGAGCGTCGTCTTCACGAAACCGCGCCGGTCCGTGCCATGCGCCGGCAGCAGGGTATCGATC
>JANWXE010000138.1 GCA_025055385.1 Burkholderiaceae bacterium
CCGCGCATCGCCTGCGGCGTGATCCGCGCCGCTTCCTGACGGCGACGGCGCGATGAACCTGATCGACCGCATCGTGCAGTTCCGCGCCGAGCTGCAGGCGATCCGCCGCGACCTGCACGCGCATCCGGAACTGCGTTTCGAAGAACACCGCACCGCCGCGCTGGTCGCCGAGCGGCTCGCGGCCTGGGGCTTTGAGGTACATCGTGGCCTCGGCGGCACCGGCGTGGTCGGCCTGCTACGCCACGGCCGCAGCACGCGGTCGATCGGGTTGCGCGCGGACATGGACGCGCTGCCCATTGCGGAGGCGAACCAGTTTGCGCACCGCTCGGTGCATCCGCACCGCATGCACGCCTGTGGCCACGACGGCCATACCGCGATGCTGCTGGGTGCGGCCCGCTATCTGGCGGAGACGAAGCCCTTCGACGGCACCGTGGTGCTGATCTTTCAGCCCGGCGAGGAGGGCGGTGCCGGCGCGCAGCGCATGATCGATGACGGTCTGTTTGACCGCTTTCCGGTCGATGCGGTGTTTGGCATGCACAATTGGCCCGGCATGCCGGTCGGTCAGTTCGGCGTGGCCTTTGGCCCGGCGATGGCCTCGGCTAACGAATTCACGATTCACGTGCAAGGGCGCGGCGCGCATGCGGCGCTGCCCCACCTGGGCGTAGATCCGGTGTTCGTTGCCGTGCAGATCGCCCAGGGCCTGCAGGGCATCGTCACGCGCGCCAAGAAGCCGATCGATGCGGCCGTGCTGTCGATCACACAGATCCACGCGGGTGACACCACCAACGTGATTCCAGAACGCGCGCTGCTGAGCGGGACCGTGCGCACGTTCTCCGATGAGGTGACGCGCCTGATCGAGGAGCGCATGCGCACAATCGCGCAACTGACCGCGCAGGCTCACGGCGCCAGCGCGCAGGTCCAGTTCATCTGGAACTACCCGCCCACCGTCAACGACCGTGAGCAGGCGGAATTCGCCGCGCGCGTGATGGAGGACATCGTCGGGCCGCAGAACGTCATCCGCGACATGGAGCCGACGATGGGGGCAGAGGACTTCGCATTCATGCTGCGGGCGCGGCCTGGCGCATATGTGTTCATCGGCCATGGCGATGGCTCGCATCGGGCCGCCGGCCACGGGACAGGCCCGTGCATGCTGCACAACCCGAGCTACGACTTCAACGACGAGCTGTTGCCGCTGGGGGCAACGTACTGGGTGCGGCTGGTGGAGCGCTTCCTGGCGCGCTGACGCCGCAGACAAAATGAACTGCCACCCCGGGCAGCTCGATGCCGGCCAGCACCGTGTGCCACGCCTGCCCGGCCGCCACCGGCCGTGCGCGCGTCAGCGTGCCGGTGGTCACGAGTTCGCCGGCGGCAAGCGGCGCTGGAACGGGTGACTGCGCCAGCACCGCCAACAGGTGCGCCACCGCCATCAGTGGCGAGCCCAGCACGTTAGCGCCGCCGCCGCGCTCGCGCAGTTGGCCATCGCCGTACAGCTCAATGGTGAAGCCACTTAGACGGTCAGCAAGATCCGGCTCAAGCTGCTGCACCCTGCGCGGCGGTCCGATGAGTAATTTCCGTGTAGGCCGTTGTCGGCGATGGTGTCCGGCGCGGTGAACTTCCAGCCCGCAAAATGCGACTGCACGATCTCGACGCCGTGCGCAATCCAGTCCACGCAGGACAAAATCTGCGCGGCATCGGCACCGGGCCGCGGCGCGTGCGCGAAATGCAGCACGATCTCCGGCTCGATGCGCGGCTCGCATAAGCCGCGCAGTGACACCGTCACCGGCATTTGCGTCGCGATCGTCAAGATGGACTCGTACATCCAGCCCCAGATCGGCTGGTAGACGTCGTATTCGTCCCAGATGGAGCGGTTGGTAAAGCCGATCTTCCGCCCCACCGGGCGCGCGCCCTCCTGCAGGCGGGCCTGGTGCAGCAGATGCGCGACCTCATAGGCGGCATCGACCGCGAAGGCCGGCAGGCGCGGCACCAACGGGGCGATCTGGCGGCCATCATCGATCGCACGCTTCAGCTCGCGTGCCAGTGTTGCCCAGTCGGATCGGGAATAGCCGGTCATCGGCCGTTCCGATCAGCCGCGGGTGCACGCCGCGCGCGGCGCGCCCACCAGGCGAACGCCGCGCCAAGCGCGGCCCAGCGCAACCGCCGCCGGTGCAGCAAGCGCGCAAGCAGCGCGCTTGCTGCCGTTGCCAGCCACGGATGATCGGCCCATAGTGTCTGCAGCGCCGCCCACGGCCGTCCGGCCGCGCCGCTGACCACGCCGCCTAGGCGCCCGAGGACCTGCGTGAGTCCGCGCAGGCGCTCGGCTGCAGCCCGCAGCTCGGCGGTCGCCTGCGCCAGCTCAGCGCGCTGCATCTGTCCACGCAGCCGCAGCAGCTCCAGGCGCAACCGCCACGGATCAACGGCCATCGGCGGACTCCTGCAAGCCAAACAACGCGGCCCGGTCTTTCTGCAACTCAGCAAGCGTCTCGGCGAACAACGGCGGTGCGGCGCGCACTTCGCGCTGCACGCGTCGCGCCAGATATCCGGCGAGCACAGCGTAGGCGGCTGCCAGCGCCAGCAGCGTCAGCCAGCCAAACCATGGCCACAGCGCGAGCGTCAGCGCTGCCGTCGCCGAAGCGGCAGCCAGCAGCGCGAACAAGCCGGCTGCTAGCGCAAGCGCAAACCAGCGCGCTGCCTGCGCGCGCGCCTGCGCTAGCTCCACGCCGGCTGACTCAGCGCGCGTCAGCAGCAGGCCGTAGCCGGCAGCGAGCGCGCGGCGCAGCGCGGCTAACACTTACCGTCTCGCCACCAGCAGGCCGATTAGGAAACCGATCCCAGCGCCGATGCCAATTGCGCTCCAGGGGTGCTGATGCACCCAATCGTCAGTGGCGCGCACGGCAGCGCGCGTGGTTTCACCAACCGCGGCCTGCGCCTCCTGCAGCCGCAGCTTGGCGCGATGCAGGTTTTCAGCCGCGCGCTCGCGCAATTCGGCCGCCTGCTGACCGGTGGCGCTGGCCGCCTGCCGCAGCAACGCTTCGACGTCGTCAAGCACGACCTTCAGATCCGCCATCAGTTTGCTGCGGTCCACGGCGTTGTCCATCGTTTTCCTCCCCTCGCACAAAGATCAACGTTAATGCCGCAGCACGCACTTGGCGTAGAGGTCAGCGAAGCGCTGCTGCGGGTCATAGCGAGCCTTCAGCGCCGCGTAGGCCGCGCCGCCGTAGGCGGCGTCGAACTCCACGCGCGAGAAGTAGCTGTCCGAGTAGAGCGATTTAATGCCGCCGAGTTCCATGACTTTGCGCTCGATGGCGCGGTTGAAATGACCCGGCGGATAGGCCTGGCGCGTGCGTTTCACGTCCCAGAAGCCGAAGTTCACGTATAGCGCGCGCTGACGCGGAAACAGCGGAAAGCGGTCCGCACAGGCGGTGGCGCCGATCGGGCACAACCACAGCGGCAGAATGCCGATCTCGCGCAGGTACCAGTCCAGAAATTCGGGCGCCCGGGGCAGCGGAATGTCGACATCCTGAATGACGGACTCGCGGTGCCAGCCGCGCAAACGGTCCAGCAGCGGCGTGAGGCGCAGCTGGCTGTTTAAGCGCATCAGCTTCGTGTAGGTGCGGGAGTTCAGCCGCGCGCGGCCGAACAGACGCCGCAGCAGCGGATGCTGCGCGCCGACGTTCTTCGAACACCAGAACCAATCCGTGTCCCAGCGCCAGATGTAGTCGCGCACGGTCAGGTAATCAAGCTCGCGCTCTAGCAGCGAGCGCCAGTACATGCGCTCAAACGTGTAATCGGACGCATACGGCGCCTGCGCGACGAAGCGCGCAACGTTCAGTACCAGCGTGCCCGCGTCGAAGACGACCGCATCGACGAAATCGGCGTCGCCCGCGCAAGCGGCGGCCAGCGCCTCGAAGAAGCGAGCCGCCTCGTTGAAACGGCGATGCTCGACCGCCACAAACGGCTGCACCGGAATCGTGCGCGCGCGCACGCGCAGCGCATAACCGAGCGTACCGTAGGAGTTGGGGAATCCATAAAACAGGTCGGCGTGCGCACCGTCCGGATGGGCGGTAATCACCTCGCCCGTGCCGACAAGCACGTCAAATTCCAATACGGTCTCGTGCACCAAGCCATGGCGGAACGAGGTCGCTTCGATACCGACCCCGGCCAGCGCGCCGCCCAGCGTAATCGACTTCAGCTCCGGCACCACCGCCGGCATCACGCCGCGCACCAGGCACGCATCGGTCAGGGCATCGTACGGCACCATGCCTTCTGCATCGACATAACCGGCGTCGGCGTCAACCGCAAGCACATGATCCAGATCGCGCACGTCCAGGCGCGGGCGGCGCACCTTAACGCGGTCGCGAAATAAGTTGGAGGTACGTTTGGCTAACCGCACCTCGGGTGCTTGCACCAGTTGCGCCTGCAGGCGCGCCACGCGTGCGGCGTGGTCGGCTGCCTCCTCAGGCATGCTGCGCGCAGCCTTAGGCGGCACGGGCCAGCGGCTGCGCCTGCTCTGGCTGGTACAGGAAGGCGCGGCTCATCGGATAGGTCTTCGGCGTGCGGCGGCCCTTGCCGAAGGTGATTTGGAACAGTCCCGTAATGCCGTTGCTGGCGCGGAACATCTCGGCACAGCCGATCAGGTACGTGCGCCAGATGCGGCGGAAGCGCTCATCAAAGCGGCGCGGATCGAGTGCATGGATGCGGTCCCAATGCGCGTCGAAGCGCTCCGCCCAAGCCTCCAGCGTCAGCACATAATGACGCCGCAGATTTTCGATGTCTAGGATTTCCAGCCCGCAGGCATCCATCGCATCCAGCGTTTCGGTCAAGCTCGGGATCCAGCCGCCCGGAAACACGTAATGGCGGATAAAGAACTCCGTCTCGTACTGACCGACGTGGCCGATGAAGTGCAGCATGCCCAGCCCGCCAGGCTTCAGGAAATCGGCATGCGCTTTCACCACCTCCATGATCTGGTCACGTCCAGCATGCTCCAGCACGCCGATTGACACGACCTTGTCATACTGGCGGTCAACCTCGCGGAAATCGGCCTCGCGCACCGCCACACGATCGGACAGGCCGCGGCGGCCGATCTCCTCGCGCACCCATTCGACCTGTTCGGTTGTCGTGTTGACGCCGTAGGCTCGCGCACCGTACTTCTGCGCGGCGTAAAACATGAAGCCACCGAAGCCGCAACCGATGTCAACCACCGTCTCGCCGGGGGCGAGCAGGATTTTGCGGCACACATGCTCAACCTTGTTGACCTGCGCCTCTTCGATCGTGCGCGTGCCCTCCTTCCAGTAGGCGCAGGTGTACATCATCAGCTCACGATCGAGCCAGTAGCGGTAAAAATCGGTGCCCAGACCGTAATGGAAACGGGCGTTTTCCTTGGCGCGCGCGATCGTCGCATTGTTGCGCCGGAACTCGTGCCACCAGTTGCGCACCCGTACCACCGGATGCGGATCCGAGAAGCCGCTTTCCAGCCCGAGCGCGAACATTTGCGCCAGATCGCCTTCGATATCGATCGCGCCGTTGAAATAAGCGTCCAGCAGGCCAATGTGCCCCTGCCACAGCACGCTCCACTGGGCGGCCGCGCTTTTGAAGCGCAGCGTGAAGGCCGGCGGCTCTGCCGTGTCGCGGTTACGGTATTCGCTGCCGTCGGCATACACGACGCGGATCGGCTGCGGGGCTTTGTCGCCGACCGCGCGCAAGCGTTTTTCGAGCAGGCTCTTCATAGGTCGCGCTATCCGTGTGCGAGCGCCGCGATGCTGCCCGCAACGGGCCGCCGCGGTCAATCGCCGCGCCCACCGGCCCCGTCACCCGTTCGCGGGGCGTCGCCGGCGCCCTGCCAGCTTGACCACTTCGCGCGCGGCACGCGAAACAGCCAAAAAGCGCAGCCTGCGGCGCTTCTTAGCGGTTGATTCGTCAGACCGCGCTGCGGCATCCTTGCTACCGTCCCCGGCCGTTTGGAGCGCCGACCGCAATGCAGCAAGACCCTGTCTACGCGAAGACTGCAAAAGGCGCGGCGGAGATCGCCGCGCGAAGCGGCGTGCTGTCGCTGCCCGCCCGCCGCATCCTGATCATGATCGACGGCACGCGCCCGGTCTCGGCGCTGCGGCCGTTTGTGCGCGCCGGTGAGTTCGAAGAGATCCTCGAGACGCTCAAAGCGCACGGGATGATTGAGCAGATTGCACTGGCACCCGCGGCCAAAGCTGACGTCGATGATGAGCCGGCGGAAACGTTGCCGATTCAACGGCCCGCCGCACCGACGCTGCCGCAGGTTCAGCCCCGCCAGCCGGTGTCGGCGACCAAGCAGTCCACGTCGGTGGCCGCGTTGCCGGCTGCTGTGCGGCCGCCGACGGTGACCCCGCCGCGGGGCAGCGCCGCCGCGGCGGAGGCGCTGGGCTCTGGCCGCGCGCCGTCCATCGCCCCGCGCTCGCTTGAAGAAGGCAAGCGCATAGCCGTGCGCGAGCTCTACGCGCGGCTGGGACCCTATGGCGAGGCCCCCGCCGCTAAGATCCAGCAATGCACGACGCTTGAAGCGCTGCGCGAGCAAATTCAACACGCCTTCCGCCGCGTGGCAACGATCCGGGGGCCCGAGGAGGCACAAGCCTACCTAGAGGCAGTCGGTTTCCCCGCCTCCTGAGGCGGCGGCTGCGCGCGTGCCAGACCGGTGCGCGGCGCTTGACTGCGTGGTACGAACTCCCCACATGCGGTTGGACGCCCGCACGTTGTTTGTGGCCGGCCTTCTGGCCGCCGTGCTCGGTGCGGTGGCGTATGCCGCCTTCGAACGCGATCTAAACGCGCACCGCCAGCGGCTGGCGGCCGACAGCCACCTGATCGCCACCGCCTGCGGCCCGATCGAGTATGCGGCGCGCGGCAGCGGCCCGGCGGCGCTGGTCGTGCACGGCGCCGGCGGCGGCTTCGACCAGGCGCTCGGCGCCGCGGCCGAGCTGGCGCGGTACGGCATGCGCGTGATCGCACCGTCGCGCTTCGGCTACCTGCGCACGCCGCTGCCGGCCGATGCGACGGTCGCGCAGCAGGCCGACGCGCACGCCTGTCTGCTGCAAGCGCTCGGCATCGAGCGCGCGCTGGTGATCGGCGCCTCGGCCGGCGCGGCCTCCGCGGTGCAGTTCGCGCTGCGCCATCCGCAGCGCACGGAGGCCCTGGTGCTGCTGGTGCCGGCGCTGTACCACCCGCAGCAGCGGCCGCCGTGGTCGCCGCTTGCGCAGCGCGCGCTCACGGTGTTGTTGACGTCGGACTTCGCCTATTGGGCAGCACTGCGATTGGCGCCGAAGAGCGCGCTGCGCAGGCTGCTTGCCACGCCGGCAGCGGTCTGGCAGCGGGTTGCCGAGGACGAACGGGCCCGGGCCCTCGCGCTGCTGGAGAATGCATTGCCAGTGTCGGCGCGGGCTGCAGGGCTGCGCTTCGACGCAGCCTATTTGGCGCGGCCGCCGCGCGAACCGCTTGAGAACATCGCGGTGCCCACGTTGGTAATCGGCGTGCGCGACGACGGCTTCGGGCTGTTTGCAGCCGCAGAATATACGGCCGCGCAGATCCCCGGGGCGCGCCTGCTCGCGCTGCCCGATGGCGGTCATGTCTGGCTCGGGCACCAGCAACGCCTGCTGCAGGAAATCGTTGCGTTGCGCCGACAGCTGGCGGCCCGCTAGGCAGAACGAGCCCCGCCTGCCTCGGGAGCAGACCGCTGCAGCCAGGCGTTCCACAGCCGCCAGGCGAGCGCCAGCAGCGTCGGCCCGATGAAGATGCCGACGAAGCCGAAGGCGATCAGGCCGCCGATGACGCCGACGAAGACCAGCGCGAAGGAAAGACTCGCGCCGCGCGAGATCAGCAGGGGTCGCACAACGTTGTCGATGCTGGAGACGAGCAGCGCGCCCCACAGGGCCATGAACAGCGCCCAGCCAAGCTCCTGCTGCGCAAGCAGCCAGATGGTTGCGCCCAGCCAGACCAGCACTGGGCCGCCGGGCAGGATCGACAGCAGCGCCGTCAGGCCGCCGAGCAGCAGCGGGCCGGGCACGCCCGCGATCAGGAAGCCGATGGCCGCCAACAGCCCCTGCGCCAGCGCCGTGCCGACAATGCCCAGCACCACGCCGCGGACCGTGTCCTGCACCAACGCCAGCAGCTCATCGGCCAGCGGCCCGGCGATGCGCAACAGTCCGGCGCGCAGGCTCGCGACCAGCATCTCGCCGTCGCGGTAAAAGAAAAAGGCGACGAACATCGCCAGCGCCAGTTGCAGCACGCCCTGGCCGATCGTCGCGCCCGCCGCCAGCAGCGGCTCGCGGCCAAACTCGACGGCGCGGCGCGCCACGCCGGCCAACGCGCCGGGGGCGCCCAGCCACTCGCGCCAATACTGGTCAAGGAGCGGCCCAAGCAGCGGGATTCTGGCAAGCCACGCCGGCGGCTGCGGCGGCCCCTCTTCGAACCAGCGCTGGGCCACCGCGATCCAGCCCGGCACGCGCTCGACGGCGGTCTCCACCAGCCAGGCGAGCGGCAGAATGACGAGCAGCACCGCCAGCGCGGTGACGATGCCCGCCGCCAGGGTGGCCCGCCCGCGCACGCGGCGGCGTACGGCTTCAAACAACGGCCAGGTCGCAAGCGCGAACACGGCCGCAAACAGGCCGGCGACGAGGAACGGCTTCAGCACCACATAGGTGCCGATGGCAAGCGCCGCCAAGGCCGCCACTTTCACCAACGGGGTGACCGGGATGCGATCGCTGGCAGGTTGCACGCGCGCCTCATCGCAGCAGATTGAAGACATGCGCAAGCATGCCCGAATTTCGAATTTGCGCGCTCAGCGCGGCAGGTTCGTCGCACCTGCTGCCGCCGCCAAGGGCCGCACCTGCGCGAAGAGCTGGTCGGCGGTGATGGCCGCCAGCGGCGCCACCGGCAGGCCCGCCGCACGTAAAGCCCCCGCCACCCACGCGTTGCAGGTGCGCGGGAAGTAGAAGCGCTCGCGCGAGCCGTAGAAGCGGCTTGCGCCGTACTGCCCAGGGCCGAGCGCGCGCGGGCCCCCGTCGGCCGCACGTTCGAAACTGGCGCTGACGTAATCGACGACAGTCCGCCATGCGCGCTCTGATACCGGCAGCGCCAGCACCTGCAGGCTCGGGAAGGCAAGCGGCGGCGGCTCCTGCAGCGCGGCGACGTGCAGCGCGGCGGGCGTCGGCCACAGCGCCGCCCGCAGCGCCAGCCACACGCCCGGATCCGGATGCATGTAGTAGTCGCGATCGCCCCAGCCGATCTCAAAATAACGCGCGCCCGGAAAGTCGCGCCGGGGCGGGAAGTCAGCGGGCAGCTCCTCGGCGGCCAGCGCGATGCCGGTGTGTTTGCCGTGATGGACCAGGTAGATCGTCTGCGTCAGCCCCGCCGCCTCGGGTGCGGCCACGCCGGATGACGCGCAGGCGCAGGCAAGCGCCGCCAGTGTCAACACTGCAAAACTCCGCACGCTCATGGGCGCCGCTAGCGTACCCTTGCGAGATGATGTTGTTGAAGCACGCGGGCCCCGGCAGCAATGGCTGCTTATGATGTTTGCAATGGCGATGCGGACGGCCTGTTTGCGCTGCGGCAGCTGCGACTGGCCGAACCGCTGTCGGCCACGCTGATCACCGGCCTGAAGCGCGAGATCGCGCTGCTGCAGCGCGTGCCGGCTGCCGCCGGTGACCAGGTGACCGTGCTTGACCTGTCGCTGGCACGCAACCGCGAGGCCCTTGAGCGGCTGCTCGCCGCCGGCGCATATCTGCGTTGGTACGACCATCACGAACCGGGCGCAATCCCCAGCCACCCGAACCTGCAGGTGCACATCGACACGGATCCGCGCGTCTGCACCAGCATGCTGGTGGACCGCGCATTGGCGGGACGCTTCCGGCCGTGGGCGATCGCGGCAGCCTACGGTGATAACTTGACCGAAAGCGCGCAGGCGCTGGCCGACACGCTTGGATTAGATGCCGCGCAACGCGCGGCGCTGCAGCGGTTAGGCGAAGCTGTCAATTACAACGCTTACGGCGAGGATCCGACCGATGCCGTGATCGCCCCGGCCGCCTTATTTAAATGGCTGACGCAATTCGACGATGCGTTCGCGGCAGCGCAGGCACCGCTGATCGCGCACCTGGAGGCTACGCGGCAGGCGGATCTGGCGGCAGCGGAGGCGTTGCCGCCGCAGCACGCGAATGCGCATAGCGCGGTGTACGTGCTGCCCGATGCCCCGTGGAGCCGGCGTGTGCTCGGCAGCTTCGCGAACAGGCTCGCGCAGCGCGCGCCAGATCGTGCGCATGCGGTGCTGCGCGTGCGACCCGATGGCACTTATCTGGTCAGCGTGCGCGCACCCTTGGCGGCCGCGCGCGGCGCCGATACGCTGGCGCGCGCCTTCGGCGGCGGCGGTCGGCCGGCCGCGGCCGGCATCGATCGTCTGCCGCAAGCCAGGCTGCCGCAGTTCGTCGCGCGCTTTGCCAGCTGGTGGGCGACGGACTGATCAGTGCCCATTTGTTTTAATGTAAAGGATGTCCGACTTAAACGACCCGCGGGTGCTGTTTGCCGCCGAGCGCACGCTGCTCGCCTGGAACCGCACCAGTTTGAGCCTGATGGCATTCGGCTTCGTGATCGAACGCTTCGGGCTGTTTTTACGATATGTCGCGCATCTGCCCGGTGCGCCGCCCACCGTGACGCTGCAGCGTGTCTCGTTCTGGATCGGTATTGCGTTCATCGCGCTCGGGGCCTGGGTAGCGCTGGCTGCGATCGCGCAGTATCGCGTTGCACTCGCCTCGCTGCGGCCGGTGGAAATCCCGCCGGGTTATCGCACGTCCGTCGGCATCTGGCTCAATGCACTGGTCGCCGCGCTGGGCGTCGCGCTGATGCTGTACCTTACCTTCAGCTGACCGCCCGGCGGCGGGCCTTGATCCAGATCAGCTGCGCCTGCATTTGATTTATTAGTGTCGGCAGCGAACGGTCACAAAGAGGACATTCACATGCAGGTACCGTTGCAAATCGCGATGCATGGTATCGCGCATTCTCCCGCGCTGGAGGCGGAGATTCGGGAACGGGTCGCCAAGCTAGAAGCCGTCCATCCGCGCATCATCTCCTGCCGCGTGGCCGTCGAGGAAGTCGGTCGACATCATCAGCAGGGCCGGCGCTTCGAGGTACACATCGACGTGCGCGTGCCGGGGCGGCAGATCGTAGTCAATCGCGAGCAGCACGAAGACGTTTATGTGGCGCTGCGCAATGCCTTCGACGCTGCCCGCCGCCAGCTGGAGGACACGGCGCGCGAGGCGCGCGGCGACGTGAAACGGCACGAGTAGGCGCGCTGTCGCGACCGCTTGTGCCAGCTGCGCCGCCGCCGGCGGCAACCAAGCAGCGCCTGCGTGGTCCAATGGCGGCGTCGACCAAGACGCCAGGGTTCACGCAGCGATGATCGAGCCGCAGGTTCACATCGCCTACGCGCCGCGTGGCGCCGGCCTGCTTTGTGCAATGTTCTGGTTCACGCAGCACGGACATGTATACGGTTGGTACACCGGCGCGCGTGGGCGCGACTATCAAGCGAGTTATTTCGTGCTGGAACAGTTCGAAGCAGCGCGCGAGACGGTCTTTTACCGCTCGGTGGGCAACGACCTGCGCGGCCGTTGGGTGCGGGTGACGCGCGGCGGCGAGAGTCCACTCGCAAATGTCAGGCCGGTGCCAGAGGCCCTCGCGCACGAACTGGCGCAGCTGCAGGAAGCGTTCGCGCGTCACTGGCTGCTTTATCGCAGCGAGGCACAAGAAGCAGACATCGCCGCATTGCAGGCGCAGGCGCTGCCGCTCTTGGACATCAACGTCCATCCGCAGCGGCTCGCGCAGCTGCATAAAGTCGACCCGCTGTGGACCTATAGCACGCCCGGGGCGGACTTACGCCTCGTTGCGTATCTTGGCAAATGTTGGTCACTGAACTACGCCCCGCGTTGAAACGCGGGTGCCGCGGTTAACGCGCAGCCTTCATTCAGGCCACTCGCCGCAGCGCACCCATAGGCCAGAGGGCTCGCAGCGCAACACCTCCGAGCCACTACGGACAAAGGCGCCTGCTGGGTAGGCGACATCATTAAAGTAGCACACGCTGGCGTTTGATTCCCACTCGGGCTGCGGCGCTTCGCCTTCCTCCAGGATTGGTGATGTTCTTTTTTCTGGGTCAGGTGCGCCCACTTGTGGCAGGTGTGCTAGGCGTCTCATCGTTTCTCCTTGCCGATGATCTGCTCACCGGCTCCAGTTGACCCGCAGCAGCTTGTCTTCGCGGTTGTATTGGAAATCCGCATCGCCTTTATACGCCGCCTGCACAGCCTCGCCGATTACGCGCGCCAGGTGGATGCCGGTCGTGGTCACCTGCGTACCGCCGTCCACGTCTTCGATCGCCATGATCCGCTCAAGCGGATGCTCTGCTTTTTCGCGCTCCTCGCAGTGACGAATAAGGCGCAGGATCTCGTCGCGATGCGCATCAAAGAATGCGCCACTGAGCCGCACATAGCCAGCTGGGTAACGATCGCGGATGCGGTGGCACGCCGGGCAGATTAATTCGTGCGCATCCGCCGGCGCTGCCTTCCAGGTCCAGCGGCCCGCCGTAAATACCGCGCCGCAACCTGGGCACCGAGTTGGCTCCGGCGGCTTTTTCCGCAACGCGTAAGCGTCGTGCTCCTCGTCCTGTCGGTACTCCTCGCGCCAGCCCCCATGCTTGGTTTTCATGGCCGTTCCTCTCCGCACCGATTTTTCCGCTCAATTACAGCCCCGCTACGTAACGACATATGGTCGCCGCCGACCTCCGTCAAGTCCCGCCGCGCCACTCCCAAGAAGCGCACACATGCCATTTGCGCCTGGTCAATGAAAAAACGCATGTCAGCCGCAATATTGGTCTTGCTGCGGTCGCCGTCGCGGCTGCGAATGTCAGACTCAGGAGGTTGTGATGGCCAATCCACTGGTTCCCTTCCGCGATATCGATGAGTACTTTGATCGTCTGTTCGACCTGCGCCGCTGGCCGCGCCTGTGGCCGATGGAGCGCGAGCTCAGCTGGCAGCCCGCCACCGACATCAGCGAGACCGAGCACGAGTACGTGTTCAAGGCCGAGCTGCCGGAGGTCAAGAAGGAGGACGTCTCGGTGGAGGTCGACGGCAACGTGTTGACCATTAAAGGGGAGCGCAAAGCCGAGAAGGAGGAGAAAAACAAGAAGATGCACCGTGTCGAGCGCTTCTACGGATCATTTCTGCGCAGCTTCACGCTGCCTGAAAATGTGAATCCGAAAGCAATTACTGCCGAGTTGAAAGACGGCGTGCTCACCGTGCACTTGCCGAAGGCCGGCAAAGAGCAGCCCAGGCCAACGCGCATTGAAGTGCGGTAAGGGCCGCCTTCTTAGCTTCGCCGCTGCGAGCAACCGGGCGGCGCAGCGGGCTGGTCTTTTCTCGCAGGCGCCATCTGTGGCACGCTCTCTGCGCGTGCCCATTTTTTCCTTTTTGTACCGACTCGTGGCAACCGCATCGTGCGCCGAAAGTGCTGTCGCGTAACACGGCTGTAGACGAGCGCATTCGGGACCCCGACCAACGCCTGCTGACGAGTACGGAGCGGCAGCGGGCCTCATCGCCTCAGACAACGGCGCGCAGCCGCGCTGACGCGGTTAGCGACATCAATCTGCTGCAGCCCGGCTCTTTGACCCTTGCGTGGCGCCGGCGGCGCCGGCAAAAAAACCTGCGCAGCCGTCCTAGATACGCGATCCCACGCGCCTGTGGCACTAAATGGTCTCGGCTGCCGCAATACGGTTTTCCCCGAGCAGCGGGGGGCACGCTGATCCGCGTCAAAGCGGTGTGCCGCTGCGCAAGCGCCGCGCATCGGCCTGCTCCTACACTGGCCATCGATGGATGAGGCCGCCGCTGAGCTTGCCCGTAAGCGCGCCTGGCATGCGCTCGCGCCCGACACCGTTGTCGCCGCGCTCGATACGCGCGCCAGTGGGCTGACCGCCGCCGAGGCGGCGCGGCGCCTGGCGCGCGACGGCCGCAACGAGCTGCCACCGCCGCCGCGCCGGCCGGCGTGGCGCCGCTTCCTGGCGCAGTTCGACAACCTGCTGATCTATGTGCTGCTCGCCGCGGCGCTGGTAACGCTCGCCCTCGGTCAGGCGGTGGACACGGCCGCGATCGTCGGCGTGGTGCTGATCAACGCCGTGATCGGCTTCCTGCAGGAAGGCAAGGCCGAGCGCGCCCTGCAGGCGCTGCAGGGCCTGCTGGCGGCGCGCACCACCGTGCTGCGCGCGGGTGAGCGGCACGAGATCGCCGCCGCCGAG
>JANWXE010000157.1 GCA_025055385.1 Burkholderiaceae bacterium
GCGACGATGACCGAGCGCTCGTCCGGCGTCAGATACAGATGGTGCGGCTCCTTGCCGGTCGGGATGCGCCGGATCTCGGTGAAACTGTCCGGGTCGATCACGCTGACATCTGCGTCCAGCGAGTTGAGCACGAAGATCGGATGCCGGCGGGCCGCGGCGCCTGCCGCGCGCGCGCTCATCGCCGCGACCGGGGCGGCAGCGAGCGCGCCGAGCAGACGGCGTCGATCGTTTCCGTTCATCAAACGCGAGATCAACTGAGAATCTGCCATCAGTCTAAAGCGGTCGCTCGGCGCTGCGCTGCTGTAAAGCGAGCAAGATTTGGCTGCGTAGCGCGCGCAGCAGATTGAGCTCTTCCGCCGACAGGCCGTCCGGATCAATCAGGGCACGATCGGCGTACAGAAACCCCACTGCAATCCCATTCAGGGTCAGCGGCAGCAGCACAAAGCTCCTAGCGTGCGCGCAGTCGCGCGCAAACCACGGTGGCAGCGCCTTTCGAATCTTCTCCGCGTCGACATTGCCGATGTGCAGATCGGTCGACTTTGCCAGTGCCGCTGCAAACAGATCGCGCGCGCCATCGGTTGTAAACAGAAACGCCGGACGCGGCGTGCCGAAACTAGCCCGCGTGCGGTAATGGCCAGTGGCCGGATCGCGCAACACCAGCGCGATACGCTGAAAGCCGAGTCCCGCATAAATCGTCTCGAGCACCACTTGGATCACCGTGTTGAAGTTGCCGCCGCGCGCCAAGCTTTCGGCGGCATCCGCAAGGCCCGCCAGCAAAACCTCGCGCGCGTTGGCGGGCCTGCCGATGGCGTCGCGCTCCGCCAGCGGGCTAACCGTAGGTGCGGCGATTTCGCATTCTTGCGGCAACGCGTCAAGCACAGGACTGCGCGGTGGAGTTTGCGGCATCAGTCCGCAGGCCATTTCAAATTCACGCGCGCGGCGAATGGCCGCTTCGATGATGTCTTGCAACTGGCTGCGCGGAAGCGCAAATGCTGGCGCGAAACGGGCCAGGACCTGCGCGATGGCAGGCTCGCGATCGCACGGCGCACTAAGCGATGCCGCGAGCGCTTCGGCGAACTGTGCCGCCACGCGAATCCGCTCGGCAGCGTTGCGCGGCGCCGCCACGCGCGACGGCAACAAGGCCACCGCCGCGCGCAACCGGTCTGGCAGACTCCAATCGCGCAGCAGCCGCTCCGTTAGCCGCTCACTTGCAAGCGCCAGGTCGGTTGAATTCTCCGCAAGGGCCTGAGGCGCGAACACGGCGACCAGCAGCCGGCCAAGATGGCGGAACATCGCAGCGATGGCCGCCTCCTCTACCTCTTGCCGATCGGCACCCGCCAGCAACTCACGGGCCAAGCAGCCGGCCAACAAGGCCCGGTGGAACTCAGCCCGCACACTCATCCCATGGCCGCGCGCAAGAAAGCCGTCTAGCAGCACAAGCGTGGTCGCCGCCGCCCGGACTTGGTCAAACCCAAGCAAGAAAATCGCGCGGGTGACCGTGGTAACCGGTGGTGTCCCCTGGCGGTAAGGCAGGGTATTTGCGAGCCGCAGTAGGCGTTGTGTCAGCGCAACATCCGCTAGGATGGTATCCGCAAGTTCCTGTACGCCCTCAGTCTCGCTTTCTAGTACCCGCGTCAGCCGCGCCAACGTGTAACCCACAGAGGGCAGGCCCCCAGCGGCGCGTGCCGCGTCCATCACGTGCTGCTGCAGGGCTTCACTGTCGGTCCACGAAGGCAAATGGGCAGCGGCCATCGATTTACCTATCCCCGTTCAGCTTACCCGCGCAGCCGCTGCGAGCGTGCACAGAATTCGCGGAGAAATCGCAAGAATCTCGCGCGAGGTAACTGTTTCATTGGTTCTGTGTCCAGGCCAGCAGCGCCTCTCTGTCTATCTGCCGCGCCTGCTGCTCGATCTGCGATTCATACAGGGGCTGCAAGGCACGGGCGTGTTCGCCCAACACAACCAGTTCCGCCTGCAGCATTGGCGGGCTCATCGCGCAGCCACCTGCGTAGTACCGCTCTGCAAGGTGCCCCAACGCATGCGTCTTCGCAAAGGCTCCGCCGGTTATAGCAGCGGTGCTCCCGCCGACCCACCCGTTGCGGGGCTCATGAAATAGCCCGAGCGCGAATTTGCGCCCGATGTCCTCCAGATACTGCTGCAGCGGGCTAAAACCGGCGTCCCGAAGGAAATCCCTGGCCTGCTCACGGGTCGGCGCGCACCCATAAACCGCGCCCACTTGATAAATCATCCTCTGTTGCAGCGCTAGGGTGGCCAGCGAGGCGAGTGCAAGCGGCAACCGCTGCAGCGCGCCGTTCGCGATCGCATATCTCAGGACCATCGTATCGACAGCGGCCTGTAGGTCGCAGCCCGCTGTTGCCTGGGCGGCTCGCTTTGGTCCGGTCAGCGGCAGCGTAGCTAACGCATCGGCCTCTGCCGCCGGGCCGGCCATCGCGGGTGCCGTCAGGCCCAGCGCCCGGCCTAGCGCAATAAGAAAGCGCGTTTGGGTGTCGTTGCGCAGGCCGCCGGCATTGCAGGCGCCGACAGCAAGTTCGAAGGCAAGCTGGCGCAGCCCCGGCGCGGCTAGGCAAGCCGCATCGGTCGAGAGACTTACGCGCTCAAGCAGCACATCTGGCACGAGCCCGCGGTAACCCGTCAGCGCCTCCATCCGCTCGGCGCTGTCGCGTAACTGCTCGCGTGCGGCACTGTCTTGTCCACTGCCGGCGTAGGCAGCGCGCAGCGTCAACCGCAATAACGCCTGTTGTTCCTGGGCTGTCATCGGCCGGCTGCCAGCCGCGCGACGCCGCGCCGCCTTACGCCCGCGGCAGCGTCACGCCCCGCTGACCCTGGTACTTGCCGCCGCGGTCGCGGTAACTGGTCTCGCACACCTCGTCGCTTTCCAAAAAGATCACCTGCGCGCAGCCCTCGCCAGCGTAAATCTTCGCCGGCAGCGGCGTAGTGTTGGAAAATTCCAGCGTCACGTGCCCCTCCCACTCGGGCTCAAGCGGCGTGACGTTGACGATGATGCCGCAACGCGCATACGTGCTCTTGCCTAAGCAAATCGTCAGCACGTTGCGCGGGATGCGGAAATATTCAACCGTGCGCGCCAATGCAAACGAGTTTGGCGGGATGATGCACACCTCGCCGCGGAAGTCGACGAAGTTCTTGGCGTCGAAATTTTTCGGATCGACAATCGTCGAATTGATGTTGGTGAAGATTTTAAATTCGTCAGCGCAGCGAATGTCGTAACCGTAGCTGGACGTCCCATAGCTGATCACCTTGCGGCCCTGCACTTCGCGTACCTGGCGCGGCTCAAACGGCTCGATCATTCCCTGCGCCGCCATGCGGCGAATCCAATGGTCGCTCTTGATCGTCATGGAGGTCGTGCGGTTGCTGTCCGGTGACAAAGGCCGGCATTCTAGGGCCGCGCACATGCCATCGCGCGATCAGGCGCTGACCGATTAGACTGCGCAGCCATGGTTACGCGCCCAACCACCTGGATACCCGCCGCGAAGGGAGACCGCCTGCAGGATGTCGACACGCCGGCGTTGATCCTCGACCTCGACCGTTTTGAAACCAATTTGGCGCGTATGCGCGCAGCCGCCGCTTCTTTCCAAGTGCGGTTGCGTCCGCACGCTAAGAGCCACAAATGCGTGGAAATCGCGCGGCGGCAAATCGCCGCCGGCGCAATCGGCATCTGCTGCCAAAAAGTCGGCGAAGCAGAGGTCTTTGTCAACGCCGGCATCGGCGATGTGCTGATCACCAACGAGGTGGTCGGCGAGCGCAAACTGCAGCGGCTCGTACAGCTTGCCCGGCACCATCCAAACGCCCGTCTTGGCGTGTGTGTCGATAACGTGCAGACAGCGCGTCGCCTAGGTGCCCTCTGCATGGCGCAGCAGGCACGCTTGGACGTTTACGTGGATCTAGATGTCGGCCAGAACCGTACTGGCGTAGCCACGCCGCAGGAAGCCGTTGAGCTAGCCCGCACGGTCGTGGCCTGCCCGCGCTTGACCTTCATGGGACTACACGCCTACGCCGGTAACGCACAGCACCGGCGCGGCGTGCCGGAGCGCCGCGCGGCGGTGGAGGCGGCCACCCGCAAAGCCGCCGAGACGCGCGCTGCCTTACGTGCAGCCGACCTGCCGTGCGAGGTGATTACAGGCGGCGGCACCGGCACGTTCATCTACGAGGCAGGCAGCCAAATCTTCAGTGAGATCCAGCCAGGCTCCTACGTGCTGATGGATGTCGACTACGCGCGCAATGAACAGGACCAAAACGCTCCGCGGTTTGAGCATGCGCTGTTTATCCTGGCCACTGTAATGAGCCAGCGCGGCGACCGCGCCACGTTGGACGCCGGGCTGAAGGCGTTTTCCACTGACGCGGGACTGCCGGCGCCAACCTTCACCGGCTGGCAAGTGTGGAGCGTCTCTGATGAGCACACTGTCTTGCAGCGCACCGGTGACGGTCCGTCAATTAAACTGGGTGATAAGGCGCTGCTCGTGCCCAGTCACTGCGACCCGACCGTTAACTTGCACGAGTGGATCGTTGCCGTGCGGAAAGGCGCCGTCGAGGCGGTGTGGCCGATCGATGCGCGCGGTGCATTTTTTTAAACGCGGCGGCAATCCGTTAACGCCTAAACAATCGGCGCAAAAACGCCTTCAGCAGCGCCCAGAATCCAACGGCGTTCGCGGGTGTCGGCGCCGCAGCGGCGCCCGTCGGCGCTGCGGCGGCGCGCGCCGCCAGCTGTTGCCCGAACGCCTCGAAGAACTTGTCGGCCATCGCGCCGCTAGCGGCTTCGATGAGCCGGGAGCCCACCTGCGCCAGCTTGCCGCCCACCTGGGCCTCGGCGGCGTAGGTCAGACGCGTCTGCCGCGGCCCGACCTCGGCCAGCTCGACCCTGGCCTCACCGCGCGCAAATCCCGCCGGACCGCCAGCCCCGTCGAACTTCAGCGTGTAGCCGCGCGGCGCGTCCACGTCGGCAAGCTTCATGCGACCCTTGAAGCGCGCCTTCACCGGACCGATCGCTGCCTGCAGCGCGATTTCGTATTCGTCCGGCGCGACCTGCGTCATGCTTTCGCAGCCGGGCACACAAAACTTGAGCACCTCGACGTCGTTTAACGCCGCCCAGGCCGTCGCGCGGTCGGCTGCCAGCAGTCGTTCACCTCGCAATTGCACGGTCGTGTTCTCCTTATTCAGGGCGCGGCACGGCACCGCTCGCAAGTAGCCGGGCCAGCGCTTCCAGGCTTTCGATGTTGTGCACAGGCAAGAAATAGTCCACAAATGGCAGCATGGCTCGAATGCCGCGCGCACGCGGCTCAAAGGCGTCATAGCGCAACAGCGGATTCAACCACACCAGCCGCCGGCAGGATTTGGACAGACGCTCCATTTGCGCGGACAGCAGCTCAAGATCACCGTGTTCCAGGCCGTCGGTCATCAGCAGCACGGTGCAGTTGCCAGCCAGCACTCGCCGCGCCCAACGCAGGTTGAACTCTTTCAGACAGGCGGCGATGCGCGTGCCGCCGGACCAGTCTTCGACTGCGTGTACCACCGCCGCCACCGCCTCGTCCGGATCGCGTGTTTGCAGCTGCCGCGTAATGTGGGTCAGCCGCGTGCCGAACACGAAGGCGTGCACGCGATGGTCAGCGTTGGACACGCCGTGCAAGAAGTGCAGGAACATGCGTGAGTAGCGGCTCATCGAGCCAGAGATGTCAACGAGCACCACCAGCGGCTCGGGGCGCATCAGCCGCTCCCGCCGCGGCAGTTCAGCTATGTCACCGCCGCGCCGCGCCGAACTGCGGGCGAGCGCGCGCAAGTCCAGACGGTCGCCGCGATGCGCGCGCCGATAGCGTCGCGTGGCCAGCTGCGCAAAAAATGGCGTCAGCCAAGTAAGCATGCGCTGCGCCGCTGCCCATTCGGCTGCTGTCATGGTCTCGAAATCCGCCTTGCGCAGTTGTTCGCGATCGGACCAAGTCAGTTGCGCGTCGACTTGAAGGCGTTGCTGCGGTGCGGGTGCTGGCGGTGCCGCATATCCCCGGAACAGCGCCTCTGCCAGCCGCCGGCTCTCCGGCAACGGCGGTTGCGCACCGCCCAGTTTCTCGCTGACCTGCGGCAGCAGCAGGCGCAGCATCTGCCCCAGCAGATCGGGGTCTTTCCAAAACACGTGAAAGGCCTGATCGAACAGCAGGCGGTGCTCGGCGCGGTCGATCAGACAGCAGCGCAAGGTGGCATAAAAATCGGCCCGCGAGCTGATGCCTGCCACCTGTAGCGCCTGCAGCGCCAACAAAACGCGATCAGTTCCTAGCGGAACGCCAGCGCTGCGCAGTACGCGCGCGAAATGCACGACATTGTCGGCCAAACGTCCCGGTAAGCTTTCGACGGCAGCGGCCGTTGACATGTTTACACCGGCGACAGCACAAAACCCACCGGCAGACGATCGATCCACCAGGCGATGGCCACAAACAGCCATTGCGTCAAGCCGGCCCATGCGACGGCCCGCAAATCGGCAGGCTGCGGGGCAAAAATCAGCAAGAGGTACGCCGCCAGCAGCAGCCCGACAAAGACCCACAGCGGCCAGCGCCGTAATCCCAGCCCGCGCGTCGCCCGCCGGTACAACATCAGCGCCCCGCCAAGCAGCGACAACTCCACTGCGAGGGTCGCCACTGTGGAGTTCCACAGGCCCAATCCGATACGCACCTGATCGGCAAGCCCCAGCGGCAGATCCGGCCGGTGCACCACCGCATCGAGCAGCCAGTGGCTAACGACCAAAGCAGCCAGCACCGCAGCCGCAGCCCAGTCGCGCCGCCACCGGTAATGCAAGCCGCCAAACAGCACCCCCCACAGCAGAAGCGCAAGCAGGCTATGCGAAAACGGAAAATAATCGAAGGCAATTGGTGCGATGCCAGTGTGCACCGCGTGCCAGTGCGCGCGCTCAAGCCCAAGCAGGAACAGCACGGGAAACATCAGATCCGCCAGCAGTGCCGCGCATGTCAGCGTGCCGAGCGAGACGCGCGGCGCTAACACCTTCGCTGCCAGTGCCGCCGCATAGTGACCGATAAACATACGGCAGCGAACCAGCTAGGCGGCGGCGACCTCTTGCCGGATGCGCTCGATTATTTTTGCCGCCTCGCTACCCTGCACTTTGGCAATGTCGTCTTGATACTTCAGCAGGACGCCAAGCGTATTGTTGACCGTCTCGGGCTCCAGCACCACGGCATCCAGCGCAAGCAACGCCCGCGACCACTCGATCGTTTCCGCCACCCCGGGCAGCTTGTACAGGTCCATGCGGCGCAACTGCTGCACGAACAGCACGATCTGGCGCGACAGCGCCTCCTTCACCCCGGGCACTTTACGGCGCACGATCTGCAGCTCGCGCGCAGCGCTGGGGTAATCGACCCAGTGATAGATACACCGGCGCTTGACCGCGTCGTGGATTTCGCGCGTTCGGTTCGAGGTGATGATCACCACGGGCGGCTGCTGCGCCCGCACCGTGCGGTATTCCGGAATCGTGATCTGGAAATCGGACAGCACTTCGAGCAGGTAGGCTTCAAACGGTTCATCGGTGCGGTCCAGCTCGTCGATGAGCAGCACCGGCGGCACTGCATGCGGCTGTAGCGCGCGCAACAGCGGTCGCGCCACTAAAAAGCGTTCGGAGAACAGATCGGCAGCGATTTTCTCGCGCGCTTCGTGCGTTGCCTCTGCGAGCCGGATCTCGAGCAGCTGGCGCGCATAGTTCCATTCGTAGGCGGCCGAACTCACGTCTAGCCCCTCGTAACACTGCAGCCGGATGAGTTCGGCGCCCAGACCTGCGGCCAGTACCTTTGCAATTTCCGTCTTGCCGGTACCCGGTTCCCCTTCCAGAAACAGCGGACGGCCCAACTTGAGGGCGAGGAAGACCGCGGTCGCGAGCTGCCGGTCGGCCACGTAATCCTGCGTGGCCAGCAGCTGCTCAGTGTCGTCGATCGATTGCGGATACGGAAGGCTCGATTGGTTCATGGTTTCACGTTAGCACGCGCCGCCAGCGCCTGACGCAGGCGCGGCAGCAGCGGCGCCTGCCCGGGGTGGATTTTCCGCTCCGCATCGGTGAGCGTGAACCAGGCCGCGCGGTCGACTTCTGGGAAACGTCGGCGCTCACCAGACTTCGGTGGCCACGGCAGCTCGAACTCGTTGCTGCGCAAATGCGCGGGATCGAAATCGCCCGCCACTGCCCACGCGTACACGACCTTGCCACTAGCGAGTCGAACCGCATCCAGCGCAATGAATTCGCCGTCGACGTCCACGCCTGTTTCCTCGCGAAACTCGCGCCGCGCCGCGGCAAGCGGCGCCTCATCGCCTTGAATTTCGCCCTTCGGAATCGACCAGGCGCCGTCGTCACGGCGCGCCCAATAGGGCCCGCCAGGATGGACAAGTAGCACCTCGAGGCCGCGATCTGAAAACCGGTATAGCAGCAGACCAGCACTGCGTTTCATGGGCAAAACGAACGGGCGCCTGCGGCGCCCGTCTCACCTCAGTTTAGGCGGACTGACTCACGCCGCCGCCACAGCCCGCTTAGTAAGCACCGTGATGAGGTGCGCACGGTATTCGGCGCTGCCATGGATGTCGCTGTTGAGGCCACTGGCAGGTACCGTGATGCCGTCGCAAGCCGCCGGGGTGAAGTTCTTTGCCAGCGCCTCTTCCAGCACCTTGACGCGGAACACGCAGGGCCCAGCCCCGGTGACGGCCACCCGCACGCCGCCACCGGTCTTGGCGACGAAGACGCCCACCAGCGCGAAGCGCGACGCCGGCTGCTTGAACTTCACGTAGGCCGCTTTCTCCGGAATCGGGAAGTGCACGGCCGTGATGAGCTCGCCGGGGGAAAGCGCGGTCTCATACAGGCCCTTGAAGAAGTCGTCGGCAGCAATCTGCCGCTGGTTGGTCTGCACCGTTGCGGCCAAACCGAGCACAGCGGCCGGGTAGTCGGCCGCCGGGTCATTGTTGGCGAGCGACCCGCCGATCGTGCCACGGTTGCGCACTTGGCGGTCGCCGATGCTCTCGGCCAGTTTTGCCAGCGCCGGGATCTTCGCACGTACGTCCGGTGAGGCCGCTACCGTCGCGTGTGTGGTCCCCGCGCCGATAACCAGTTTGCCGCCTTCCATCCGGATGCCCTGCAGTTCGCGGATCGCTGCCAGGTCAACGAATCCGGCCGTCGACAGCAGGCCCAGCTTCAGCGACGGGATGATCGACTGGCCGCCAGCGAGCGCCCGCAGATCAGCGTTGCCCGCCAGCAGCTTAACCGCCTCGGCGACCGTCGTGGGCCGATGATATTGCATCGCTTGCATCGTAGTCCCCTCATCCGGTTTTAGTGTTTTTTCGCTGCCTGAATGGTTTTCCAGACGTTATACGGTGTAGCCGGCATCGGCACATCGCGCACACCCAGATGCGCCAGTGCGTCGACGATGGCATTGATTACCGCGGGCGGCGCGCCGATCGCGCCCGCCTCGCCGCAACCTTTGACGCCAAGCGGGTTGTGGCTGCAGGGAGTGCCCTTGGCGATCTCCACCGTGAAATGGCACAAGTCGTCGGCGCGCGGCAGGGCGTAATCCTGGTAGGTGCCGGTCAGTAGCTGGCCGTCCTCGTTATAGACACAGCATTCCAGAAGCGCTTGCCCGATACCCTGCGCGAGCCCTCCATGCACCTGCCCCTCGACGATCATCGGGTTGATCACATTGCCGAAGTCGTCGCAGGCGGCGAAACGGTCCAGTCGCACGCGGCCTGTGTCTGGATCGACCTCGACCTCGCAGACGTACGATCCGGCTGGATACGTGAAGTTCGTTGGGTCGTAGAAAGCGTTTTCGTTGAGCCCCGGCTCTAATTTGTCAAGCGGATAGTTATGCGGCACGTAGGCTGCCAGCGCGATCTCAGCGAAGGTTTTCTTGCGGTCGGTGCCCGCCACTCGGAATTCACCGTTTGCAAATTCGATGTCCGATTCGGACGCCTCCAGCAAATGCGCAGCGATCTTTTTGCCCTTGGCAATCACCTTATCGACCGCCTTCAAGATCGCGGTGCCGCCCACCGCCAGCGAGCGGCTGCCGTAGGTTCCCATACCGAACAAGACCTTGCCGGTGTCGCCGTGCTGGATGTCGATGTCCTCCATCGGGATGCCGAGCTTGTCGGCGACGATCTGGGCAAACGTCGTCTCGTGCCCTTGCCCGTGCGAGTGGCTGCCGGTGAAGATCGTCACCTTGCCGGTCGGATGCACGCGCACTTCGCCGGCCTCGAACAGCCCGGCGCGGGCCCCAAGCGCGCCGGCGATGTTTGAGGGCGCGATGCCGCAGGCCTCGATGTAGCAGGAGTAGCCGATGCCGCGCAGCAGGCCTTTCTTGGCGCTCTCGGCCTTGCGCGCCTCAAAACCTTTCACATCCGCGATTTCCATCACGCGGTTTAACGTCGCCTCGTAATCGCCGCTATCGTAGGTCAAACCCACCGGTGTGGCGTACGGGAAGGTGCGAATGAAGTTGCGCTTGCGCAGCTCGGCCGGATGGATCTTCATTTCGCGGGCGGCGGTCTCGACCAGCCGCTCGACCAGATAGGTCGCCTCCGGCCGCCCCGCGCCGCGGTATGCATCCACCGGCGTGGTGTTGGTGAACACCGCCTGGATCTCGCTGTAGATGAGCGGGGTCGTGTACTGGCCGGCAAGCAGCGTGGAGTGCAGGATGGTCGGGATGCACGAGGCGAAGGTCGACAGGTAGGCACCCAGGTTGGCCGTCGTGTGCTCGCGCAGCGCCAGGAACTTGCCGTCCTTGTCGAGCGCAAGCTCGGCCACCGTGACGTGATCACGTCCGTGCGCGTCAGTTAAAAAGCTCTCGCTGCGCTCGGCGGTCCATTTGATCGGCCGGCCGATGCGTTTGCTCGCCCAGGTGATGGCGGTTTCCTCCGCGTACAGGTAGATCTTGGAGCCGAAGCCGCCGCCCACGTCCGGCGCCACCACGCGCACCTTGTGCTCGGGCAGCCC
>JANWXE010000077.1 GCA_025055385.1 Burkholderiaceae bacterium
GCCGACCCGATCGACCAGGTGATCCGCGTGCGCAAGGTGCCGCTGACGGTGATCGGCGTGCTGGAGCGCAAGGGACAGAATGCCCTCGGCCAGGACCAGGACGACATCGTGCTGATGCCGATTGCGACTGCGCGCGCGCGCGTGCTCGGGCAGGCGCAGGGGCGGCTTAAGCGCATCAGCGCCATCTCGGTGAAGGTGGCCGACGGCGCCGACATGAAGGCGGTCGAAGAGCGGATGCGCGAACTGCTACGGCAGCGGCTGAAGGTGCAGCCGGGCGCCGACGATCCGTTCACGATCCGCAACCTGACCGAGGTGCTGCAGACGCAGGAGGCGGCCAGCCGCGTGCTGACGCTGCTGCTGGGGGCGGTGGCCTCCGTGTCGCTGCTGGTCGGCGGCATCGGCATCATGAACATCATGCTGGTATCGGTCACCGAGCGCACGCGCGAGATCGGCCTGCGCATGGCGGTGGGGGCGCGCAGCCGCGACATCCTCAAGCAGTTCCTGTCCGAGGCCCTGGTGCTGTCGCTGATCGGCGGCACGGTGGGCATCGCGCTCGGTGTGGCCGCCTCGCTGGCGATCGGGCACTTCGCCAACTGGCAGACCGACATCACCACCCAGGCGATCGCGCTGGCGGTCGGCTTCTCGGCTGCGGTGGGCGTGTTCTTCGGCTTCTATCCGGCGCGTAAGGCGGCGCGGCTGACGCCGATCGAAGCGCTGCGCTACGAATAAGCGGCGGACCACCGGCCGCTCGGCCGTCAAGGAGGAGACCTTGGATCTCGTCATGGCGCTCAAGGCGCTGCTGCTCGGCGCGGTGGAAGGGCTGACCGAGTTTCTACCCATTTCCAGCACCGGCCATCTGATCGTGGTCGAGGACCTGGTGCGGTTTCGCCCGGGCAGCCGCGAGGCGTTCATCGTCTCGATCCAGTCCGGCGCGATTTTCGCGGTGATGTGGGAATACCGCGCCCGCCTGCTGCGCATGCTGCGCGGGCTGCTGCACGACGGCGCCGACCGGCGGCTCGCCGTCAACGTGGCGATCGCCTTCCTGCCGGCGGCCGTCGTCGGCGTGCTCGCCAAGGATTTCATCGATACGGTGCTGTTTTTCCCGCTGCCGGTGGCGGCGGCGCTGGTGGCGGGCGGCGTGATCATCCTTTGGGTGGAAGGAGCGCATGCCCGCGGCAACTGGCGGCCGCGCGTGGCCTCGATCGACGACATGACGGCGCTCGATGCGTTGAAAATCGGCATTGCGCAATGTTTTTCGCTGATCCCTGGCACCAGCCGCTCCGGCGCCACCATCATCGGCGGTCTGATCTTTGGTTTCTCGCGTACCGCCGCCACGCAGTTTTCGTTCTTTCTGGCCATGCCGACCATTGTCGCCGCCTCCGCCTACTCGCTGTACAAGGCGCGCGCGCAGATCGGGGGCGCTGACCTGCCGCTGTTTGCGCTCGGCTTCGTCGCTGCCTTCGCGGCGGCGCTGTTCTGCGTGCGTTGGCTGCTGCATTACATTGCTCACCACGATTTCCGCGCTTTCGCCTGGTACCGCATCGCTTTCGGCGGTGTGATCCTCGCCACCGCCTACCTCGGCTGGGTGCGGTGGGGCGACTGACAGCGGCGCTGCGCCGCGACAAAATGTACGGCGCATTCGCATGAGAGGCACGTCGTGGCAGGGGCAGAAGAGCGCTTTATCGGCCCGGTGCGCATCGCCGTCATCGAGGCGGACATCACGAAGCTTGCGGTTGACGCAATCGTCAACGCCGCCAATACCACCCTGCTGGGTGGCGGCGGGGTGGACGGTGCCATCCATCGCGCCGCCGGCCCGCAATTGCGTGAGGCGTGCGCGCGGCTTGGCGGCTGCGCCACCGGCGATGCAAAGATCACGCCGGGATTTGCGCTGCCGGCCAAGTACGTGATCCATGCCGTCGGCCCTGTTTGGCGCGGTGGCGGCTTCGGAGAAGCGCAGTTGCTGCGCGCCTGTCACGTGCGGGCGCTTGAGTTGGCGCAGGCGCACGGACTGGCGTCGGTCGCTTTTCCAGCCATTTCCTGCGGCGCCTATGGGTATCCGGTCGGTGAAGCGGCGCCGGTTGCCGTGCGGGCGGTCATCGAGACGCTGCCGGCCGCGCCGGCGCTGCGTGAGGTGATCTTCGCTTGCTTTGGCGAAGACACGCGCGCTGCCTTCGCGGCGGCGCTCAGGGCCGTCGGATGAACACCAAATCCCACACGCCGTGGCCGAGCTTTTCGCCACGCGCGTGAAACTTCGTGGTGGGCCGCTGCGTGAGCGGATTGCGTGGCACCGGCGCGTAGCCGTCGTATGCGTTGACCAAGCGCGGCTCGCTGGTGAGCACGGTGAGCATCTGCTCTGCATAGTGCTGCCAGTCGGTGGCACAGTGCAGGTAGCCGCCCGGTGCGATGCGGCTTGCCAGCATGCCGACGAAGGGCTGCTGAATCAGGCGGCGCTTGTGGTGCCGCGCTTTTGGCCACGGATCCGGAAAGAACACGTGCACGCCGGCAAGCGCGTCGGGCACGAGCATGTCGCGCACGACCTCCACCGCATCGTGCTGCACGATGCGCACGTTGGTTAGCGCCAGCTCCTGCACGCGCCGCGCCAGCGCGCCGATGCCGGCGACGAATACCTCGACGCAGAGAAAGTCGACCTCCGGGTGCGCCTGCGCGATGGCGGCGGTGGTCTCGCCCATGCCGAATCCGATCTCCAGCACCGTCGGGGCGCGGCGGCCGAATACATTGGCGAGGTCCACCGGTGCCGGGCTATAGGCGACCGCCAGACGGGGGAAGACCTCCTCGTAGGCGCGCCGCTGCGCATTGGTCACGTGGCCGCGCCGCAGTGCGAAGCTGCGGATGTGCCGGTGCGGCGGACCGACGGGTTCAGCGTGTTCCGACATGGAAGGCGCCGGAGGGAGATCCCGGCGGCAGCGGAATGCGTTATCTGCCGAGTGGAGCGGGCGATGGGAATCGAACCCACGTCTTGAGCTTGGGAAGCTCAGGTCCTGCCATTGAACGACGCCCGCTTTATTTGCAATTTTACCGGGCAGCCGGCGTGGCCGGTGTAGCCTTTTTAGCCATGCCGGGACGAGGAGCGAGAGGATGAGCGAGGCTTTTATCTGTGATGCTGTGCGCACCCCGTTTGGTCGTTATGGCGGGGCGCTTGCCCAAGTACGTACGGACGACCTGGCAGCACTGCCGCTGGCCGCGTTGCGGCAGCGCAATCCGCGCGTGGATTGGGAGCGCGTCGATGACGTGATCTACGGCTGTGCGAACCAGGCCGGCGAGGACAACCGCAACGTGGCGCGCATGGCATTGCTGCTGGCTGGATTGCCGCAGAGTGTGCCTGGCACCACGGTCAACCGCCTGTGTGGCTCTAGCCTCGATGCGCTGGCCACCGCCGCGCGCGCGATCAAGGCGGGCGAGGCGGAGCTGGTGGTCGCCGGTGGCGTCGAAAGCATGACGCGCGCGCCGTTCGTGATGCCAAAGGCGGAGACGGCCTTTGCCCGTGCCACGGCCGTCTACGACACGACAATCGGCTGGCGCTTCATCAATCCGAAAATGCAGGCCCAATACGGCATCGATTCGATGCCGGAGACGGCCGAAAACGTAGCCGCGGAGTATGGCATTGCGCGCGCCGACCAAGATGCCTTTGCCCTGCGCAGCCAGCAGCGCTACGCGGCCGCGCACGCCGCTGGCCGCTTTCGGGACGAACTAATCCCGGTGCCGCTGCCCGGCAAGAAGGGCGAGACGGTGGTCTTTGACAAGGACGAGCACCCGCGTGAGACGTCGCTTGAGGCGCTGGCGAAACTCAAAGGCGTGGTGCGGCCGGATGGTACGGTGACGGCGGGCAATGCCTCGGGCGTCAACGACGGCGCAGCGGCAATGCTGGTCGCCTCCGAGGCGGCGGCGCGCCGCTACGACTTGGTGCCGCGCGCCCGCATCGTGGCGGCGGCGGTCGCCGGCGTGCCGCCGCGCATCATGGGCATCGGGCCTGCGCCGGCCACGCAGAAGCTGCTGGCGCGCACCGGCCTCCCGCTTAGCGCCATCGACGTCATCGAGCTTAACGAGGCATTCGCTGCGCAGGCGCTGGCGGTGCTGCGCCAGTTGGGGCTTCCGGACGACGCGGAGCACGTCAACCCGAACGGTGGCGCGATTGCCATTGGCCATCCGCTCGGCGCTTCCGGCGCTCGAATCGCGATGACCGCGATGTACGAACTGCGACGCCGCGGTGGTCGCTACGCGCTTGCCACGATGTGCATCGGCGTCGGGCAGGGCATTGCGCTGCTGCTGGAGCGCGTCTAGGGGTCCCTGAATAACCGCCTGCGCAAGGACGCGCGGGCGGCTCTTGCGCGCGCAGCTAGCCCGTGAAGCCCACCTTTTTGTGGGTGCCGTCGCAAAACGGCTTGTTCTGCGACTGGCCGCAGCGGCACAGCCAGGTCTTGTCGCCGGAAAATGCGGTGCTGCCGTCGGCGGCCTGCACTTGCACCAGTCCCTCGAGGAACAGCGGGCCGTCCTTTTTCACGGTCACCCGCAGCGGGCCGTCGCCGCTGACGGCGCCGGCTTCGGGCTTCGCGCACCCTCCGGCGTCGGTAAAACCGACGCGGTTATGGCTGCCGTCGCAAAATGGTTTGTCGTTCGAGGCGCCGCAACGGCACCAAGCCACTTGGGCGCCCGCCCGCAACACGCTGCCGGCGTCGTTGCAGACAATGATCCGGCCCGTGCAGACGTACGGGCCGTTGGCCCGGATGGCCACGTGGTTCACACTCATTCGTCTCCCCCCAAAGCGCGTCGGTTAGAGGCCGCCGACGCATACGTATTTCAGCACCAGATACTCATCGATCCCGTACTTTGATCCCTCCCGTCCGAAACCGGACTGCTTCACTCCGCCGAACGGGGCCTCGGCCGTGGAGATCAGTCCGGTGTTGATGCCGATCATGCCGTATTCGAGCAGTTCGGCCACGCGCAGCACGCGGCCAATGTCGCGCGAATAAAAGTAGGCGGCCAGGCCGTATTCGACACCATTGGCCGCAGCGATGACGTCGCTGTCCGATTCAAAGCGAATCACTGGCGCGACAGGTCCAAAAGTCTCTTCGCATGCTACCCGCATCTGGGGCGTTACATCAGCCAGCACCGTGGGGCTATAAAACGTGCCGCCTAGCTCGTGCCGCTTGCCCCCGGTGACGACGCGCGCTCCCTTAGCCACGGCATCGGCTACATGCGCCTCGACCTTGGCCAGTGCCTGGCCGTCGATCAGCGGCCCCTGCTGTACACCCTCGTCAAAGCCGGAACCGACTTTCAACTGCGCTGCCCGTGCGGCCAGCTTCTCGACGAAAGCGTCGTAAATCTTTGCTTGCGCATAAAAGCGATTTGCGCAAACACAGGTTTGCCCTGTGTTGCGGTATTTCGAGATCAGCGCCCCTTCGACTGCTGCGTCAAGATCCGCGTCGTCGAAGACGATAAACGGCGCATTGCCGCCAAGCTCCAGCGACAGCTTTTTCAACGTCGGCGCGCACTGCTGCATCAGGATGCGGCCGACGGCGGTGGAGCCCGTGAACGACAGCTTGCGCACGACCGGTGACTCGCACAGCACCTTGCCGATCGCAATCGACTGCGCTTCGTCGGCCGGCAGCACGTTGAACACCCCAGGCGGCAGGCCGGCGCGGTGCGCCAGCTCCGCCAGCGCCAGCGCCGACAGCGGGGTCTGCTCGGCCGGTTTCACTACCACCGTGCAGCCGGCGGCCAGGGCCGGCGCCACCTTGCGCGTGATCATCGCGTTCGGGAAATTCCACGGCGTGATCGCCGCGCACACGCCGATCGGCTCCTTGAACACGAACAGGCGCTTGTCGGCAGCGTGGGTCGGAATCGTGTCGCCGTAGACGCGGCGTCCCTCTTCGGCGAACCACTCGACAAAGCTGGCGCCGTAGACGATCTCTCCGCGGCTTTCGGGCAGCGGCTTGCCCTGCTCGGCGGTCATGATGCGCGCCAGGTCCTCCTGCGCCGCCAGCATCAGCGCGTGCCAGCGGTGCAAGATGGCGGCGCGCTCCTTCGCGGTTTTGGCGCGCCAAGCGGGATAGGCGCGGGCGGCGGCCTCGATGGCCCGCTGCGCATCGGCTGGGCCGCAGTTAACGACCTCCACAATAAGATTGCCGTTGGCCGGGTTGGTGACGGGGAAATGACCCGCCGCGCCCTCGCTCCAGCTGCCATCAATGTATGCCTGCGAGCGCACGAGCGCGGAATCGGATAGGGAAGGAATCGGATAAGCGCGTTGCCACATGAACAACTCCACGGCGGGCGCGCCCGTAGCGCGCGCAACGACAAGCATAACGCGCTGCGCGCTATGCTCCGGTGGTAATCGCACGAAGGAGTAGGCGATGAAGTTCGAATCGCTCGCCGCTGATCTTCAGGCCTGGTTGCGGGACTCGATCGCGCGCGGCTGCACGCCAGAGACGATTGATCAATCGCTGCGCGCCGCCGGATACTCGGCCGGTTTTGCCCGCCAGGCCGTTGAGGCCGCTTTCGCGCGCCTTGCCCCGCAAGCTGCTGCCAGGGGCGCCGAGGAGACGGCGCCGGCTCAACAAGAAGAAGGCCAGCCCGATGCCCATTCGATTCTGGCCGAAAGCCCCAACACAATCGAAACCTCGGACCGCCCGGTGCACATTTTGATGGCGCTGAACGCCCCGCGCATTGTGTTGTTCGGCAACCTGCTGGCGCCCGAGGAGTGTGACGCGCTGATCGAGATGGCGCGTCCGCGGCTGCAGCGATCCACGGTGGTCAACGCGCAGACAGGTACCTATGACGTACACGAGGCGCGGACCAGCCGCGGGGCATACTTTGAGCGCGGCGAAAACGAACTGATCCGCCGCATCGAGAACCGCATCGCCGAGGTCATCGAGCGGCCGGTCGAGCACGGTGAGCCGATCCAGGTACTGCACTACCTTCCCGGCGCCGAGTACAAGCCGCACTACGACTATTTCGATCCCAAGCTGCCGGGCAACGAGCGCGTGCTCGCGATGGGGGGTCAGCGGGTGGCCACGATCGTCATGTATTTAAACGACGTGATCGCCGGTGGCTCCACCGTCTTTCCACAAGTCGGGCTGGATGTGCTGCCGCGCAAAGGCAATGCGGTGTTCTTTGCATACTCAAGCGAGCGCGGAGAACTCGACGCTCGCACGTTGCATGGCGGCAGCCCTGTGGCGGAGGGCGAGAAGTGGATTGCCACCAAGTGGATTCGCGTCGGACCGTACCGGCCATTATGAGCGGCGGCCAGAATCGGGCAGGCCGAGCGAGCGCGCGATCAGTTCCTTCATGATCTCGCTGGTTCCACCATAGATGCGCTGCACGCGTGCATCGGCCCAGAAGCGGGTGACCGGATACTCCCACATGTAGCCATAGCCGCCGTGCAGCTGCACGCAAGCATCGATGGCGCGAAACTGCATTTCGCTGCACCAGAGTTTGGCCATCGAGGCCGTGGCCGGGTCGAGCCGGCCCTCTTGAAGTAGCTGCAGGCAGCGATCGACGAACACCTGGCCGACCTCGATTTCGGTGGCCACATCCGCCAGCGTGTAGCGCGTGTTCTGAAAGCTGCCGATCGGCCTGCCGAACGCGCGTCGCTCGCCGACGTAGGCGAGGGTGTGCTGCAGCGCGGCCCGCGCGGTGGCCACGGCCATGACCGCGATCTGCAGCCGTTCCCACGGCAACTGCTGCATCAGATAAATGAAGCCCTCGCCCTCGCGGCCCAGCAGGTTGGCAGCCGGTACCCGCACGTCGCGGAAGAACAGCTCGGCGGTGTCCTGCGCTTTCAGCCCCACCTTCTTCAGCCGCTGCCCCTTCTCGAAACCCTCCATCCCGCGCTCGACCAGCAGCAGGCTGATGCCCTTGGCGCCGGCGGCCGGATCGGTCTTCGCGACGACGATCGCGAGATCGCACAGCCAGCCGTTGGTGATGAAGGTCTTGGCGCCATTGAGCACGTAGCAGTCGCCGTCGCGGCGGGCGGTCGTGCGAATGCCCTGCAGGTCGCTGCCGGCCGACGGCTCGGTCATCGCGATCGCGCCGATGATTTCGCCGCGCGCCATGCGCGGCAGGAAGCGGCGCTTCTGCTCCTCTGTGCCGTAGTGCAGGATGTACGGGGCGACGATCTCCGAGTGCAGTCCGAAGCCGGGGCCGCTCGCGCCGGCTGCCGCCAGTTCCTCCATCACGACCACGCTCGCCAGCCGGTCCGCGCCGGCACCGCCGTATGTTTCGGGAACGCTGGTGCACAGCAGGCCGGCGGCGCCAGCCTGCTGCCAGACCTCGCGGTCGACGTAGCCCTGCTCCTCCCAGCGCGCGTGCTGCGGCGCGATTCGCTCGCTGACGAACCGGCGAACCGTGGCGCGGAAGGCTTCGTGTTCGGGCGAAAAGAGCGTGCGCGGGATCATGGGAAAGCGGGGCGTCGCAGGCGATGCAG
>JANWXE010000079.1 GCA_025055385.1 Burkholderiaceae bacterium
CCCTTCGGTTTGCCGGTGCTGCCGGAGGTGTACAGGATGGCCGCCATGTCGATATCGATGACACGGTGCCACGGCGCCGCTGGCGCTTCGAGCAACGCTTCCCAACGGTGCACGGCAATACCCGGCACGCCATCCGCCGCAACGTCCCCCTCGGTCAGCACCAGGTGCCGAAGGTCCCCGCACCGCGCAAGTTCCGCCCGCAGCAGCGCCAGTCGCTCGGGCGACGTGACGAGGACGCGGACGTTGCAGTCGCGCAGGATATGGCCCACCTGTTCAGCCTTCAGGAGCGGATTGACCGGTACGAAAGCCGCACCGCTGGCCGCCGCGCCGAACGCCGCGATCACGGTCTCGAAGCGCTTCTCCAGGTAGATCGCAACCCGCTCGCCGCGCTGCAGGCGCAGCGCGATGAGCCCATCACTGAAGCGGCGCACCTGCTCGGCGAGTTGAGCGTAAGAGAGCGTCGAATCGACATACCTGAGCGCGGCGCGCTCAGGTGCGCTGTTTGCGGCGCGCAGGACCAGCTGGTGCAGCAGCGTTGCTTCCTCTCTCATTTGGGATCCAGGAACAAAACGGGGTGCATGTCATTGCGCCAACCGACATGAAAATGCGGTGGACAGGAAAGGAACGATACCTGCACCGGACCGGCCACGATAAAGAGCGCGCTGCCGAGCCGGCGTGCACCGAGTCGCGCGTGGGCCGCCAGCGACGTTGGATTGAACGCGGAGATACGGCTAAGCGTCCAGCGGTAACCGCGGCTGCGCAGTTCGCGGTGAGCGAAGTCCCACAGGCGTGCAAACAGGCGACCGAGCCGATACTCGGGGTCGATGTAGACATCGAAGTCCCACACCGCGGCATTCGGATCGAAGCGGTAGCGGCAGCGCACTTCGTCTTCGACGTATTCACGCTCCTGGAACCAGAGGAAACCGATTAGCTTCTCCCCCTTGATCGCCGCCAAACAGCGCGCGCCATCGCGGAAGCGCCGCGCGATCACAGCGGGCGGCCGCGGAAACTGCGCAACCAGCGGATCGTCAGCTAGCAGGTAGCGCAGCTCGATCCCGCCAGCGCGCGCCGGGTTCACGATGTCGCCCTCCGGCGGCACCGGCTGCGCGACGAAGCGGTAACTGACGAGCCGCAATGCTCCCCGCGTCGCCACTTCCAAAAGTCGTGCCAGCGCGTAGCACGCCGCCGTGCCGGGGCCCAGGGCCCGTGTGAGTTGGATTGCGGACGCGAACACGTTTCAGGCCACCACAACCCGGTCGAGCACCGCCGCAAGCTCCCGCGCGCGGCTCTCGCGGCTGCAAGCCGCGACCGCCGATGCGTCCGGCCGCGCCGCCTCGAGATCCGCCATGAACCGCGGCACGATCGCTGCGATCGCCGCGGCATCGTCCAACGGGGCGATGTAGTGCACACCGCAGCGGCGCAGCAGATCGGCGGTGTCGCCGTTCGGATCGGTCAGCGCCAGAATCGGCCGCCCGGCACGCAAATATTCGTACACCTTGGCCGGGATCTGCTCGTTGCAGTTCGACGCCTGCAACACGAGCAGGGCATCCGCGCGTTGCATCTCTTCCAGAGCCTGTCGGTACGGAAGCGGCGGCGCCACTTCGATCAGATCGAAAACACCGTGCCGCCGCGCCAGCTCAATCAGAAACTCGTCGTGGGCGGACGCCCGAAACCGCAGCCGCAGATCGCGCGCGCCGCCCGCTCGCTTCAGCGCCGCGAGCGCGGCGAACAGTTGCGTCGGATCGCGCTCCCAGGGGTACACGATGCCGCTGTGAAGCAGCGTGCGCTTGCCGGGGACGAGGGGGCTGACCGAAACAGGGATACCGGCGAAGCTCTGTTCGTCGAATCCGTTCTCGATCACCGCGATGCGCTCGGCCGCGGCGGGATAACGCTGCCGATACATCGCCGCCGCGCCGCGTGTCACAAAAACGCTCGCGGCGGCGCGGGCGATCGCCTCGCGCTCGATGAATTCGAAGGCGCGCCAAGTCGCCGGATCCGGCGGATAGCCGTCCTGTGCCATCGGATCGCGGAAGTCCGCTACCCAAGGCAACCCCGTCAGGCGAGCCAGCCAGCGACCGATGACGTGCGCGGTAGCGATCGGAAAGGTGCTCCAAATCGCGGCCGGGCGATAGCGGTTGACGAGCCGCACGCCGGCGGGAATCGCACCAAGCGCCCACGTAATCCACCGGTCCGGACGGGCGAAAAACGCCGGATAGCGCCCGCCCAGCGCGAGGTGCCGCGCGGTGTTCAACGCGAACGCGCGGTGCACGATCAGACCCGCTGGAAGTTCCCGCAGCAGGTCTTCTGACGTCCGCTCATAGGCGCGCGTGGCGGCGGTCAAGACGATCGGCTTCCAGCCGTGCTCCGGAAGGTATTGCGCGAAGCGCAGCGTCCGCTGGATACCGCTGCTACCGGCCAGCGGCGGGAAATGGAAGGCGATCATCAGGACGCGTCGCATCGAGCTTTTCCGTGGTATGCCCTTTTGTGCAGACGGCACAATGCACCGCCGTCCGTCCGAGTCGCGTCGCAGCAGACCGGGGCACTCACCTGCGTGTCGACTCTACACGAGGCATCCCGCATTTGCGCTATAGGCCTTATACTAATACGCCGTCGCGGGAAGCCGTGGGGCTCGATGCGTGGGTACGCCACTTTGATGCAGCCTGCCCATATTTTGCTGTTCCGCTCGCCCGATCCAAGCGCACCTGGGTCCGTTCGCCACCCTTCACAGTGCAAGAGCGCACCGATCTGGTTGTGACCTTAACTTGAGCCATCCCGCATTCGCGTTATGGGCCGTATACTGTGGCCCGACGCCTGGGGCACAAATGAAGGCGTGTGGCTTCATCCGGGAGTACACCCCTTGAGCACTGATCAGAAGGTAAAGCAGGTTCTTTCCAGCGTCCTCAATCTCGGCGACCGTGTCGCCCAGTTCGAAGCCTCCACGCCGTTACTTGGCGCGGTGCCCGAGCTGGACTCGATGGCGGTCGTGTCGTTACTCACGGCGCTCGAGGAAAAGTTCGGCTTCACCATCGAAGATGACGAGGTGGACAGCCGTACGTTCGCCAGTGTCGGCAGCCTCGTGGCGTTCGTCGAAAGCAAATTAGCCGCTTGATCCAGTGCGCCCATACGAAGCGACGGCGAGCTTCGACCCACGACCCGGTGGGCCGCGCTTCCTGCTTACATATCGGCCGCTTCGAGGTCCGGCGTGCGGCACCGTAATTTTGGCGCCGCCCTTCGCCGAAGAGTTGAACAAGTGCCGGCGCATGCTCGCGCAAACGGCGCGTGCCCTGTCAGCCGACGGCTGGCGCGTCGTCCAGCCCGACCTGTACGGCTGCGGCGATAGCGCTGGCGAGTTCCAGGAGGCAACCTGGGAGCAGTGGATAGCCGACCTCGCGCAGGTCGTCGACGCTTGGGCCAGCCATGACGGTGAGCTATGGCTTTGGGGCGTGCGTGCCGGCGCCCTTTTGCTTCCGCCCCTGTTACGCACGCACCCGCGCGCAAACATACTGCTCTGGCAGCCGGCAAACGACGGCGCGACGGTGCTGAACCAGTTTCTGCGCTTGAGCACATCGGCGGCCTTGCTCCAAGGCGAGCCGGCAGGCGACCGCTCAAGCCTGCGCCAGCAGTTGGCAGCCGGCGCGTCGGTCGAAATCGCCGGCTACGGCCTATCGCCTCAACTTGCCAAAGCACTCGCAAAGGCGCGGCTCGAGCTGCCCGCGCACTTCGAGGGCCGAATCGCATGGCTGGCAGTCGTTGCGCATCAGGACGACGCCACGCCGGCCGCGACCCGCAAGACGCTGGACGCCTGGAACGCGGCGGGTCGGACAGTCGAATTCGAGACCGTGGTCGGTCCGCCGTTCTGGCAAACGGTCGAAATCGAAGAATTGGCGGAGCTGATCGAGCGAACGTGCCACGTGATGCGGCGGCGCGGCGCTTTGCGCGCCGTGGCGCCCCAAGGAATGCGAACGTGATTGCCGCTGCGGATCCCGTCGCGATTGGGCCGCAAAGGCCAGCGTCGCCGGCACCTGCGCTTCACTACCGCGAATCGCCGGTCTGGATCGCGTGCGGGCCCGATCGAATGCTCGGCATTGTGTGCGAACCGGCGATGGGCCCCGTGGTGCCGTACGCCGTGCTGATCGTTGTCGGCGGCCCGCAGTATCGGATCGGCAGCCACCGGCAGTTCGTGCGCCTCGCGCGTCGCCTGGCCGCCGCCGGCTACATCTCGCTGCGCTTCGACTATCGCGGTATGGGCGACAGCGAGGGGGTCGCGCGCACATTCGAAAGCGTGAGTGGCGATACGGAGGCGGCGATTGCCTTCCTGCGGGGGTATCCTGGCGTTCGCTCGGTTGTCGTTTGGGGGTTGTGCGACGCCGCCTCTGCCGCGCTGATGTTCTGCTCGCAGAACCGTCAGGTTAGCGGCCTCGTCCTTGTCAACCCATGGGTACGCAGCGCCACCACCCTAGCGACGGCCCGCCTAAAGCACTACTACGGCCAACGCCTGTTGGAGGCTGATTTCTGGCGCCGCCTGCTGAGCGCGCGTTTCGATTGGCGTGCCTCGCTCCGTGGTTTGGGCGAAGCTGTAGAGGCGGCACTGGACCGTTCTAGACAGCCGAGCGACGACGCCTTCCAATCGAAGATGGCGGCCGGCTGGCGGAGCTTCCGTGGTCCGATATTGCTGGTTTTAAGCGGCCGGGACTTGACGGCGAAGGAGTTCCTCGAGCACGCTGCGGCAGATCCGCGCTGGCAAGGACTGCTCGCGCGCCCAAACGTCTCTCGCGTCGAATTGCCCTTGGCCGACCACACGTTTTCCAGAGGAACGTGGCAGACGTGGCTTGAGGAGAGAACGCTTGAATGGCTAGACGACATGGCGACCCGGCGTGAATGATGAAAGCGACTGGACAGCAAGGCTTGCTTGTCGGAACGGTGGCCGCTGCACTTTTGGCGGCCGGACTCGCTGCCGCGCAAAGCATTCCCGGCTACCCGGAGCACGTGTCGGAATATGACCCGCGCGAGGTCGTGATGCTGCCCGAATACTGCAAATACACGCAGCTGTTTCGCGAGCGCGTGCCTGGCGGCAACGACCGCGAGATGATTGAACGCTGGCAGTCGATGCTGGGCGACGTGTTCATGCACATGCACCACTATTGCTGGGGGCTGATGCACCTGCATCGAGCCAAGGTGCTGGCGCGCGACGCGCAGGCGCGCGCCTTCAACTTTGACCGCGCAGTCGTCGAGTTCGACTACGTCATCGACCGCTCGCCGCGTGACTTTGTGCTGCTTCCCGAGATTCTGACCAAGAAGGGCGAGGCGCTCCTCGGACTCGGCAAGGCGGCGCGCGCGCTGTCCGAGCTCGAGCGCGCGATTGTCTTGAAACCCGATTACTGGCCACCCTACGCGCACCTCAGCGACCATTATCGGGCTAACGGTCAGACCGCCAAGGCGCGTCAGATTCTAGAAAAGGGCCTAGAGCGATCGAACGGAGCGAAAGCGTTGCAGCGGCGATTGCAGGAGCTGCACAACGAATCGGCGAAAGTCGGCGACAAGCGCCCGCCCCAGTAGCGGGGTCGGCCCATTTAATAACGATTAACGATCGTGACCTGGTCCGGTCAACTCACCGAATCTAGAAGTGGGCGCAGTCCTAGGCTGTTTTTCTGATTCTGCCGCGAACGAGCCCGCGGTGATCTTGCGCCGCATGCGGGCGCCAGCGTCCGAGGACGGGCGCGAGGTGGCCGTGCCTGGCGATGGCGTAGGCCTTGCGGTGCAGGGAGCCGCACACCTTGTGGCGTGCGGGGATCTGTACCTAGCATTCCGAGGCCATCCGCGCATACGGTTGTCTGCAGGCTGGAGCTCGGATCCGCTTGCGATCGCTGCGGCCATTGATACTTCCGGTGCAGATGCGCTGCGCGCGATCGGCGGCGACTTCGCTCTGGCGGCCTGGAGCCGTGCCCGCAAGCGTGGCTTGTTGGCAGTTGACCGGATCGGCGTTCGCCAACTCGTTTACGCGCGGGCCGGCCGCGACCTCGCCTTTGCATCTTCGCTCGACGCGCTGATCCGCCACCCGAAGGTCAGCCGCGAGTTGTCGCCGCAAGCGCTATACGACTACCTGTACTTTCACGTCTGTCCCGGCCCAGGCACTATCTACCGCGACGCGCAGCGGATGCCGCCCGCGCACTACATCGAGTTCGGACCGGACCGCGAGCCTGAGCCACGTCCGTACTGGTCGATGCGCTTCCGTGAGGACCGCCGCCCGGACTTCGAGGCGCTGAAAGAGCGCCTCGTATTCCTGCTGCAAGGCGCGGTCGCCGTATGCGCGAGCGGCGCGCGCAGCGGCGCGTTCCTTTCCGGCGGCACCGATAGTTCAACGGTGAGCGGGATGCTGGGGCGCGTCAACGGCGCACGCCCGCCGACGTTCTCGATCGGCTTCGACGTTGCCGGCTACGACGAGATGCGTTACGCGCGGATCGCGGCGCGGCATTTCGACTGCGATCATCATGAGTACTACGTCACACCGGCAGACGTCGTCGCCGCCGCACCGAAGATCGCCGCGCACTTCGACCAACCGTTCGGCAACGCCTCCGCAATTCCCGTCTTTTACTGCGCACGCCTCGCGCGCGACAGCGGTGTTGAGCGTCTGCTCGCCGGCGACGGCGGTGACGAATTGTTCGGCGGCAACGAACGCTATGCAAAGCAATATCTGCTTGGCCTTTACGATCGCCTGCCGCGCTCGTTGCGGGCCTCGTTGATCGAGCCTTTGGTGCTCGCCACCCCCCTTTTCAGAACTCTCCCGGTTTTGAAGAAGGTGCACAGTTATGTTAGACAGGCAAGCTTCGAAATGCCGGCCCGATACGCAGCGCACAACCTCTTAACTCATTTGGGGCCCGAGGTCGTGCTAACCCGCGATTTCCTCTCTGCGGTCGATACCGACCATCCGCAAAAGCTGTTAGTCGACGCGCACGCACCCTTCAGCGCCTCGAGCCTGATCAACCAAATGCTCGGTATCGACCTGCGCTTTACGCTAGCCGACAACGACCTGCCGAAGGTGACGCGCGCTTGCGAACTGGCTGGCGTCGATGTAGCGTTTCCAATGCTCGACGAAGACATCCTCGAGTTTTCGGCCGCCTTGCCGGCGCACTTCAAGTTGCGCGGCACGACGTTGCGCTGGTTTTTCAAGGAAGCGTTGCGGGATTTCCTGCCGCCTGAGATCATCACGAAGCACAAACACGGCTTCGGATTGCCAGTCGGCTTTTGGCTGACCGAACATCGACCGCTGTTGGAGTTGGCGACCGCTGCAATTGAACGCCTGCGCCCACTCGGCGTTCTGCAAGCGCGGTTTGTCGACGATCTGCGGCAGCGGCTGCTGCCGGCGCATCCTCCTTACTATGGGACGATGATGTGGGTGCTCATGATGTTAGGTTTATGGCTTGACGCCAAACGCCCGCAATAGGGCCGCAACGTCGAATACAGCGTGCTCCGATGCCTGATATTCGCTTGACGAGTACGAATGGCTCACGCCAAAGTTGTTTTCGTCTCGCGTCGCCGCCGCAGGCACAGTAGGCAGTGGATATCCCGCAGAATAGGACAACGGCAGACCGAAGCCAATGCTGGTGCCCAAGAATCGAGGTTTGCGATGGTAAGACTTGGCATCGTCGTGCCTTGCTACAACGAGCAAGACGTCCTCGAAGAAACCGCCCGCCGACTGATTGCCCAGCTGGAGCGATTGCACGCGAAAGGGCTGGTCGACGCCAGTAGCGCAGTCTATTTTGTGGATGACGGTAGCCGCGACGGCTCCTGGGAAATCATCCAGCGACTGGCAGCCGATCCTCGTCTGCGCGGTATCAGGCTGTCACGCAATCGTGGACACCAAAATGCGCTGCTCGCAGGCCTAATGAACGCTGAGGGCGATGCGTTGATTAGCGTCGACGCCGATCTGCAGGACGACCTCAACGTCATGGAAGATATGGTGCGGCTGTACCTCGACGGCCATGACGTCGTCTACGGGGTGCGCTCCGACAGGACGGCGGATCGGCCGTTCAAGCGGCTCACAGCCGAGAGCTACTATCGTTTGCTGAGAGCGCTCGGCGTCGAAGTGGTATTCAACCACGCCGATTACCGGCTGTTGAGTCGCCGCGCCGTGACGGCTCTGGCGAGCTACCGTGAGGTCAACTTATTTCTCCGCGGCATCATTCCGCAACTAGGATTCAGGACGGCCACTGTGACGTACGTCCGCGGTGAGCGCTTGGCCGGCGAGTCGAAGTACCCGCTCAGGAAGATGCTGAGTCTCGCCGTCGAGGGTGTCATCTCTTTTTCTGCCGCTCCATTGCGTGCTATTACGGCTCTTGGTTTTCTTGTCTGCTTCGGCAGCTTCGCCATGGCGGCATGGGCGCTGCTCGCTCGCCTCTTTACTGACGCTGCCCTGCCGGGATGGGCATCGACCGTGGTCCCAATGTACTTTCTCGGCGGCGTGCAATTACTCTGCTTAGGTGTCCTCGGCGAATACTTGGCCAAGATCTACATGGAGGTTAAGGGTCGTCCACGTTACCTGATCGACACGGTCGTGGGCGGACCGAACGGTAACCTTGTGGCATCTGCTGCGCCTTGCGCTGAGCAGGGCGCCGCCGGGCCCACGACCTCTCGCGCTGTAACAGATTGACCATGCAGCCCCGAACGTCGCTTGCTGCATCGACTCCTGAGCACGCGTTAGGCCGTTGGGTCACCGGGGTCCTCGAACATCAGCACTTTATACCGACTTGCTTCGGCCTATTCCTGGCGCTGAGAACACTAGTTTTGCTCGTGCCGGTCGATCCTGAGTCGGATGCGGGTTGGTATTTTTCGCGCGCGCGGGATTTAGCCGCTGGTAACGGATACGCAGAGGGTGGGCATCCGACTGCGTATTGGCCTGTTGGTTATCCGGCGTTCCTAGCAGCATTGTTCTCTGTTTTTAACAGCAGCGTCTTGGTGGGACAGCTCGCAAATCTAGTGCTCGCTGCGGCAACATTTCCGCTTCTATACGCGGTCGCGAAACAGACCCTCCAAAGTGAAACGGCTGCCCGCCTCGCTTTGCTCTTGCTCGCCGTCTATCCGAACAATATCGCCTATGTAGCTTTGCTGCTAACCGAGACGCTTTTCACTTTTCTTCTGTTGCTGGCGACGTGGCTCTTGCTAAAAAGCCGCGGCATCATCTGGTTGCTTGCGGCCGGCCTCACGTTCGGTCTCGCTACGCTCGTCAAGTCACAGACGATCCTGCTGATTGTGCCAGTCGTCGTTCTGGCAGGATGGGCCCGATGGTCGTGGGCTCCGCTGTGGACCGGAATCGGCCGCAGCGTGGTTGTGCTTGTCGCCGCCGCCGCGGTTGTCGCCCCATGGTCGTGGCGAAATTACCTGGTCTTCGGTGAGTGGGTCATGGTGTCGACCAACGGCGGCATGGCGCTTCTGTGCGGCAATAATCCATCTGTCGTTGGCGATTACTGGCGTGACTTCTCATGTGATGACCCGATCTTCGACGGGGTCAAATTCTCTGTTGAGGATCAATTGGCTGCGGACCGCAGGGCGCGCGCCCGTGCCTTTCAGTGGATCCGCGACAATCCGGGTGACTTCGTCGGCATGTTCCCCAAGAAGTTCTTCCGCTTATGGGCTCCAGACGGCGAAGCCGAGTGGGCGTACCAGCTTGGTAGCCCTCTCTACGACGAAAATGTCCTCGCTTTTCGCACAGTCCGGATCGCCAACCAAGTTTTGTACACATTTGTGCTCATCGCCGCCGCAGCGATGCTCGTCATCGCCGCAATACGGGGCGCGCCACCCCTCGTCTTTCTAGGTGCCGCGATCGCCGCCGTGCACACAGCCGTCAGCTTAGTCTTTTCCGGTCAATCGCGATACCACTTTCCCACCATGCCGTTTCTGATCATGTACGCCGCCTGGTTTGCCGTCTGGCTGATGTCCGCGCGCAGACAAGAACTGCTCGCTCGCCTAATCGCGCCGCGCAGGTGATCTCATGGATCGAGCCGAATTTGACCGTTTCGCCGATGAGTACCGCGCGGTCCATGCAACGAACATCGCCGCGTCGGGCGAATCACCGGAGTATTTTGCCGAATACAAAATGCGCGACTTCGCCGATGAGGTCCGTCATGCACAGATCGAATCCCAGGCGCGTTGGTTCCTTGATTTCGGGACGGGAATTGGGAACGCGCTTCCCTACTTCGCCCGCTATCTTCCAGACGCTTGGCTCTGCGGCGTCGATGTGTCGACCCGCTCGCTTGACATCGCGAGGACCCGCGCTGGCTCGAAGAGTGCCTTGTTAGCCTTCGACGGCAAGACGCTGCCTTTCGCGGACGGAACGTTCGCCGGCGCGTTTGCCTGTTGTGTTTTCCATCACATTCCCCACGGCGAACACCTGGCCTTACTGTCGGAGTTGCGGCGGGTAATGGCACCTGGGGCATTGTTGATGATCTACGAGCACAACCCTTGGAATCCGCTCACGGTGCGGGCTGTGAAAAACTGCCCATTCGATGAGAATGCTAGATTGCTCTCTGCCAGCGCGTTACGCTCGGCGGTAAAGAACGCAGGCTTCAACAACCCGCGTACGCGCTATAGGGTCTTTTTCCCGGCCATGCTTGGGGCCTTGCGGCCGCTGGAGACCCTCCTTAAGGCGGTACCGCTTGGCGCGCAGTACTACATCTTGGCTAGGCGGTGATGACTTTACGCCGTCAGGCGGTTCGCTTCGGTTGCGGCGGAGCGGTAAACACGGCAGTTGGGCTCGCGTGCATCTTCGCCGCCATGGCATTAGGCGCCGACGAAGTTACCGCCAATATGGCTGGCTATGGTGTTGGCCTCGGGCTGAGCTTCACACTCAATCGTCGCTGGACGTTTGAGAGCGACGGCAGAGCCGGGATGCAGTTACTCCGCTTCCTGGCCGCCTTTGTGATCGCGTACTGTACAAACCTGGGTAGCGTCCTGCTCTTGCGCGATGTTGTGGGGGTGAACGCGTACATCGCGCAGGCATGCGGCGTAGTCCCTTATACGATTGTGTTTTTCTTGCTCAGCCGGTACTTTGTGTTCGCTGAAGGCATGCGCTGAAATGCCCGCGCCTCCGGCGCCGAGGCGTCGGGTGCTTGAGCTGCATCCGGTCTCTTAGGTCCTGACTTTGAAAGCGCGCCGGCCATCCGTATTCGCCGCAGAGATCATTAACCCGTAGTTGCTCGCACTCTGAATGCGGGCCAGCGCGGCAGCCGCTCCGGGTGCGCCGTGTTCGACTGCATACACCAAAGCGGCATACATATCGCCTGCGTAAGAAATATTGAACAAGGTGGACAGGCCGGGTCCACCCACGATCTCCGTGCCCGTCAAGCCTGTGTTTGACATGCCCCAGTTCGCTTCGAATAACTGCCGCCAACTGGTGAACCAAGTAAAGTTTTCGCCGGTGAATGGCCCGACGGCGAGTTGATACGCGTGGTACCAACGATAATTGTACTCATTTACATCGTTCTGTGCTCCCGCGCGACCGACAGGACACCGGTACTTGAAGTCTCGGTACCACCGGAGATCTGCACGCCGCGCGGGGTCGGTAACGACTTCGAGATCCCAGGTTAAACCTACTGCCTGTGTAATGAAGTCATCTGACCACGGCGCCGTGATCTGATAGCCGTTTTGGTTGTATGGCGCGGGCTCGACGTTGAAGCCGAAGATGTTGGGCGCTGTTCTGCGACCTTGCGAACCGGTCTCGTGCTCATTGCGCCGGTACCAAGCGTTGTAACCTATTGCCGTGATGAACTGCTCGCGCAAGCTATCCGAGTCTGGTGTGCAACTGGCCGTCATGGCGCAGGTCCTCCACTGCCAAGCGAGTCCGCGCAGGCCGGCATTGCTGTAAATGCCAGGGCCATAGTTGATGGCAGCCGCGCTCATCAAATAATTCGCGTAGTTACGTCCGGCGGGAGTCTGGGCGAGGTAGTGCAGCGTCGTCTGGAACTGCATTTCTTCCACGAACCAATTCCATCCGGTCACCAAGTAAGGCAGATAGCAGGCGGCGCCATGATGCGTGAGCGCGTAAAGGTAAGCTGCTGTTCCGCTCGGTGTTGGCGGAGACATGCCGGTTCCACTATTGATCGTTAAATTAGGGTAGTCTGCGAACCGCAGCGGTCGCCCGGTCGTTTCGTCCCGGTAATGGATGCAATAACTGCCGAGGGCGAGTGCGTTGGCGATCATCGCCCGATAGGCGATCGGGCTGTTACCGACCAGGAAGAAAACCGATGACTTTGGCAGCAGGCCGATGTTATGACCGTCGTCGCCTGCCCCGCCCATTCCTTGCTCCTGATAGACGTGGCGCATAGGGCTGTAGCTCAAATTGAGCGCGTTGAGAGCAGCCGCGTCAATGGAAGCCGGAAGGTAAGCCGGTGTCAGCCGGGTCGATTCCCAGTAAGAACGACTATACAAAGGGAAGATCGAAGGATCGTTCCCAAGCCAATGTGAGTGCCTCCCCCCGCTCACGAGCACGATCCGCGTGTGGTGTGGCATTGTGATCACACCATTGCTGACCACGGGCACACCATAGGCCGAGGTGAAGCTCGCGTCGTCGCTCGAGTCATACCGTTTCGTCCCGCCAAGCGAGAAAGTAGCCCTCCCAGACTTGCTCCCAGGTGCAACTACGTTCAGGTACCCGTTCTCGATCCATGGCATGACTTCGACCGCACCGCCACGGTACAAACGTACCTCAAGCCAAGCGACAAGATGCGGATCCGAACCCAGAGGCTTCCGATAGACCCAACTGGACATCGTTGGCCCTAGCTGAACTACAGAGTGGGGCCTGTCCCAATCGCTACCCGCCCACGTGGCCAGCGCGCCGCCAAATCCGATGGAGGCGGTGGCGTTGGTGGCCTTCAAGTCGGCCAACGTCAGATCCGCTCCGCGATTACCCAAACTACCCGCTGCCTGCAGAGCCAAGGTGATCGGCTGCCCGGCTGCTAGGTTTACTGTCCCGGAAAGAACTGCCCATTTGACCGATCCGTCGGGCCAGCGATTACGTACGTCGGCGGAAAAACTCGTCAGCCCATCAGCCGCCGCAGTGATCACCGCACCGGGAGGTACGTCACCCCGCTTAAACGGGTGACCAAAAGCAAACGGGAGACCGGAGCCGCCTGTGAAGCTAATTAGCTGAAAAGTAGCGATGGTCCCGCCGGCTGCTGGTGGTGGCACAGGCGGTGTCGGCGGTGGCGGCGGTGTCGGCGGTGGCGGTGGTGGCGGTGGCGTCGGGCCGCCTCTCGGTGGCTCCGAGCCTGACGGCGGTGTCGGACTAGGTGTCGCGCCGCTCGAACCCGGCCCCGTTGTGGCTTCTAAACCGCCGCAGCCGCCAAGTAGGACCGCGGCGGCACTAAATAACAAGCGCCGACGGCCCCGCCACACGTAATGGCCTGGCTTTCGGCTGTAATCCGCTTCACTCATCGATGTCCAACCCGGAATTTACGCTGAAAATCACGTACAACACAGCCCGCGCCATTCCCAGCGCGCGACGAAGCCCGGCGAAGACGTTCTGGCAACGCGACTCCGCGCAGGCGCTGCTCAAAAAGGCCCGTCACATAGCAAGCTCATTTGACGATACGAAGGCCCGTAGGAGGTGCCGGCGGAGTTCTATCAATTGGCGCTCCTGTACCAGCCGCGTGCTTGTACAGATAAACCTGGGACGACTGATCCGAGCCATAAGTCGTGAGGAAGGCGACGACCCCGAAGCTCGAGATCGGAATCGCTACACGAAACGTGATCTTGTTCGGGTCGGGTGCCCACAACGGAATGGCTGCAGATAACGATGACCACCGATTCGACGGCACATCGTACTCGTGCATTGTGCCCGCGCCGGTGAAAAGTAGTACCTTGCCGCTCACCGGATCCGTCGTCAGTATGCCGCTGCGAATGCCAACGCCACCTGGTGCGTCTTCGATTCTGGTCACCGCACCGTCGGATGCGACCTTATACAGGGCGCGACTGTCATTGCCGCCGCCAACAATCGCTACTTTGTGGACGGGATTGTAGGTAGCGACGTTGTGGTAACCGCCCATTGGCAGATTCACAGCCAGGCTGCGCCAGGTACCCGTGGCCTCCGAGAAAACGTGGATTTGCCCGCCGCCGACTAACAGGAAACCCTTCATCTCAGGGAACCACTCGAGCGCTACCGCCACAGCCGGGTTCGGGGCCGCCGGTAACTCGCTCCATGTCTTGCTGCTCCGCACCCACTTGAAGATCTGCGTGCTGTTAAATTTGCGCGCGTAAATCGTGCCGGTTGCCGGATCGATCGTGGAGTGCTCATAGCCATGAACTATGCCCCAGCAATTGGGACTCGTTGAGCAGTCCCAGTATGGCTTGGCCTCTAGCGCCCAACGGTTGCTTGCTGCCGAATAGCTAATGTGCTTGAGTAGTCGCGTGCCATGCCCTTGCCCGATGAAGTGAATTTCTCGAGTATTCGGGTTCCAGAGCCCCTTAGCCGCGTAATTTAAGATGTTATCGCCGCAATCGCTGCCGAAGCAGGAAACAAGTAGGTCGTAACCATAGCCACTTGCGTCGCCACCGCGGTTGAGCACGCGCCACTCCCCTGGTTGCATTGCAGCCGCCATGGACTCCAGCGTGCTTTGGCCGAGCGCCGTGGCGCTCGCGACTAGCAAAGCGCTTGCTGCCAACAGTCTTGCGTAATTCATGATCGCGTGTCCGCTATGGTTCGTTGGGGTTCTCATCGCGCTGTTCCGCTGACTTCGCCGGAATAAGCGCTTTCGTTGCCGCTACGGTCGTAGGCCGTGACGGCGATGTAATAGGTAGTGCCGACCTGCAGGTTAGAAATCGTGAAGCTGGTACTGCGGCCAGCCTCAATGCCGGCGCCCCGCACTTGCCAATAGTCGCCAGAGGCTGTTCCATAGTAGACGCGGTAGCCCTGCAAATCGGCCTCGGTGTTTTCTGTCCACGAGACGGTGATTGAGCCGCGAGAAGACGCAGGAGGCGTTGGCGAAGGCGCAGGAGGCGTCGGCGAAGGCGCAGGAGGGGTTGGCGACGGTGCACGAGGCGCTGGCGACGGGGTTGGAACCGTCGAGGAGCCTTCTTGCCGAGCGGCAACTTCGATGTCGCCCGGAAGACAGGCAGCTAGCGTCATGCTAGTCGTAGACGCGAGCGCAGCGCGGAGTAATGCGGAGCGGTGAAACATAGAACAGACTCTCTTTCCGGGCACCTTAGGCTGCAAGGCGACCGCGTCGATACGAAATTGCGGCATCGGCTTTGCTACGTGTCGTAGCCTATTATCGTTCACCACCGTCGCATCTCGTGACTACATCTTGGTAATCTGATTCGATGCGTTGGGGCAAGAGCGCAGGTCGAAATCACGCGCGCGCTGTACGCTCGGTTGCCTATGACGATAGAGCGATGGCGGGGGTTCGGCGTCCCGACGACGCACGTCAGGCAGTCGCATAGCCAACGCGAGTGAGATTCTGAGCCAGGCGCAAACCAAAGCGCAGCCGCGTACGGTCCCACGGGGTAAAGCGCGGCAGTTGAAAGGGGTCCGAGCGCCACACTGCAACGCCCCAGGCAGTCGAAACCCCCGCCTGAAAACCGCAGGCACGGACCAGCCGGACGTGCTCGGCTGCGTAGTCCTTCCCGGGCACGCCGTTCGGATATGCAAACAGCGCCACGCGCCGACCGACAATGGCCTCCAAGTCGGATTTGCCGCCGGCGATTTCGGCACGCGCTTCCTCCGGCGACAGTCTGGCCAAAATAGGGTGCGTCACGGTATGACCGCCGATGTCGAATCCGGCCGCAGCCAGGTCTGCTACCTGTTCGCAGTTCATCATCAAGCTT